>NZ_JBEYWO010000008.1:0-310923 GCF_040644455.1 Streptomyces sp. NPDC046977 | reverse complement strand
CGCGCTGGTCACCCCGGCCTTCACCGACGCCCATGTGCACACCACCGCGACCGGTCTCGCCCTCACCGGCCTGGACCTCGCCGCTCCTCCCCCGACCGGGGAGGCCGCCCTTTCGCACGCCTGGGGGCCCGCTGGGGCCCCTTCGAGGGCCCGGCGACCGCCCGGGGCCCCGGCGGGCCTCGAAGGGTCCTCCAGGGCCCTGCCGGTCAGCTCGCGGCGGGCAGCTCGACCTTGGCGCCGAGCTTCTCCAGCTTCTCCATGAAGTTCTCGTAGCCGCGGTTGATCAGGTCGATGCCGTGCACCCGCGAGGTGCCCTGCGCCGCCAGGGCGGCGATCAGGTACGAGAAGCCGCCGCGCAGGTCCGGGATGACCAGGTCGGAGCCCTGGAGTCGCGTGGGGCCGCTGACGACCGCGGAGTGCAGGAAGTTGCGCTGGCCGAAGCGGCAGGGAGTGCCGCCCAGGCACTCGCGGTAGAGCTGGATGTGGGCACCCATCTGGTTGAGCGCCGAGGTGAAGCCGAGCCGGGACTCATAGACCGTCTCGTGGACGATGGACAGGCCGGAGGCCTGCGTCAGCGCCACGACCAGCGGCTGCTGCCAGTCGGTCTGGAAGCCGGGGTGGACGTCGGTCTCCAGCGCGATGGCGTTCAGCGGGCCGCCGGGGTGCCAGAAGCGGATGCCGTGGTCGTCGACCTCGAAGGCGCCGCCGACCTTGCGGAAGACGTTGAGGAAGGTCATCATCTCGCGCTGGCTGGCGCCGCGGACGTAGATGTTGCCCTCGGTGGCCAGGGCCGCGCAGGCCCAGGAGGCGGCCTCCAGCCGGTCCGGCAGGGCGCGGTGGTTGTAGCCGCCGAGCTTGTCCACGCCGGTGATGTGGATGCTGCGGTTGGTGCCCATCGTGATGATGGCGCCCATCTTCTGCAGGACGCAGATGAGGTCCTCGATCTCCGGCTCGATCGCGGCGTTGCTCAGCTCGGTGACGCCCTCGGCCAGGACGGCCGTCAGCAGCACCTGCTCGGTCGCGCCGACCGACGGGTACGGGAGCTCGATCTTGCAGCCGCGCAGCCGCTGCGGGGCCTCCAGGTACTGGCCCTCGGGGCGCTTCTCGATGACGGCGCCGAACTTGCGCAGCACGTCGAAGTGGAAGTCGATCGGCCGGCCGCCGATGTCGCAGCCGCCCAGGCCCGGGATGAAGGCATGCCCCAGACGGTGCAGCAGCGGGCCGCAGAAGAGGATCGGGATGCGTGAGGAGCCCGCGTGCGCGTCGATGTCGGCGACGTTGGCGCTCTCCACCTTCGACGGGTCGAGCACCAGCTCGCCGGACTCCTCGCCCTCCTGCACCGTCACGCCGTGCAGCTGCAGCAGGCCCCGCACCACGCGCACGTCCCGGATGGCGGGCACATTGCGCAGCCGGCTCGGCTCGCTGCCGAGCAGGGCGGCCACCATGGCCTTCGGCACGAGGTTCTTCGCGCCGCGCACATGGATTTCACCCTCCAGCGGGGTGCCGCCGTGGACGAGCAGTACATCGTTAAGGCCGGTCATTGCTCTCGCGTTCCTGGAGAGGGGCAGAAATGAGGCGGGGTCCCCGCAGGCACCGGAGGGAAATGGTAATCGGCCTTCCGTGCCCGCGGTCAGGGCTGTGAGGTCCTACTCATGTAATGGCTTCGCTACAGCACCCTGCGCGGTCGCGCGGTGCCGGAGGGTTGCCGCCACGGCTGTCCCGGGCGTCCCGGGAGTACCTGATGCGTCGCATTGCCACCCCGCGCGGAGGGGTAATGCGGGATTATGTTGACCATGACCGAAGTGTCATCGCTCACCGGCAGGCTCCTCGTCGCGACGCCCGCCCTCGCGGACCCCAATTTCGACCGGGCGGTGGTGCTGCTCCTCGACCACGACGAGGAGGGCTCCTTGGGTGTGGTCCTCAACCGTCCCACACCGGTCGGTGTCGGTGACGTCCTGGAGCCGTGGGCGAACCTCGCCGGCTCCCCGCAGGTGGTCTTCCAGGGGGGCCCGGTCTCCCTGGACTCGGCGCTCGGTCTGGCGGTCGTCCCCGGGGAGCCCCGGGACGGCGAGGACGGGGAGCCGCTGGGCTGGCGCCGGGTGTTCGGCGCGATCGGCCTGGTGGACCTGGAGGCGCCGCCGGAGCTGCTGGCGGCCGAGCTGGGCTCGTTGCGGATCTTCGCCGGGTACGCCGGATGGGGGCCCGGCCAGCTGGAGGACGAGCTCGTCGAGGGCGCCTGGTACGTGGTGGAGTCCGAGCCGGGGGACGTGTTCTCGCCCGACCCGGAGCAGCTGTGGCGGTCGGTGCTGCGGCGGCAGCGCAGCGAACTCGCGATGGTCGCCACGTACCCGGACGATCCGTCTCTCAATTAGGCTTGCGTGCCATGAGCACTCTTGAGCCCGAGCGCGGGGCGGGCACCGGCACCCTCGTCGAGCCGACCCCGCAGGTGTCGAACGGCGATGGCGACCACGAGCGCTTCGCGCACTATGTGCAGAAGGACAAGATCATGGAGAGCGCGCTCTCCGGATCTCCGGTGGTCGCGCTGTGCGGCAAGGTCTGGGTGCCCGGCCGCGACCCCAAGAAGTACCCGGTCTGCCCCATGTGCAAGGAGATCTTCGAGTCCATGCCCGCCGGTGGCGGCGGCGACAAGGACAAGAGCGGCAAGAAGTAGCCGCTGCGGGCCCGGACAGGCGCGGCCGCCGGACAGGGCGGTCGCGCCTTTTGCGCTGCCCGGTGTGCGGGCGTGCCGACGGGGGCGGGCGGGCGGCGCCGGGCGCGGGCGGCGGCGGGGCGCCAAGATGGCGTGAATGGTCTATGCCAATCTCGTCCCGCCCGGCAGGATGGGCGCCATGGATCTCATCCCGGCGCCCGTGGAGGCGCACCGGCACGCCGACATCGGCCACTTCGAACTGCGTCCCGGCACGGCGCTGTCCGCGGGCCCCGGGGCGGAGCCGGCCGCCCGCTGGCTGCGGTCCGTCCTCGGCGCGGCCACCGGCTTCGCGCTGCTGCCCGGCGACAGCGCGGGCGACGGATCGATCACCCTGCGGCTGGACCCCGAGGTCACCGCGGAACTCGGTGCCGAGGGCTACCGGCTGTCGGTGGCCCCCGGGCAGGGCGTCCGCATCGACGGCGGAGGGCCCGCGGGACTTTTCTGGGGCGCGCAGACGCTGCGTCAGCTGCTGGGGGCCGAGGCGTACCGCCGGGCGCCGCTGCCGGGCCGCTCGTGGCGCCTGCCGTACTGCGACATCGCCGACGCCCCCCGCTTCGCGTGGCGCGGGGTACTGCTGGACGTCGCACGGCACTTCATGCCCAAGGACGTCGTCCTGCGCTACGTCGACCTGCTCGCGTCGCACAAACTCAACGTTCTGCACCTGCATCTGACGGACGACCAGGGCTGGCGGGTGGAGATCCGCCGCCACCCGCGGCTCACCGAGGTCGGCTCCTGGCGCACCCGCACCAAGGTGGGCCTGCGCGAGTCGCCGCTGTGGGACGAGCGCCCGCACGGCGGTCACTACACCCACGACGACATCCGCGAGATCGTCGCGTACGCCGCCGAGCGGCACGTCACCGTCGTCCCCGAGATCGACATCCCCGGGCACTCGCAGGCCGCCATCGCCGCCTACCCCGAACTCGGCGTCACCGACGTGGTCGACACCACCGCCCTTGAGGTGCTGACCGGTTGGGGCATCAACCCCAACGTCCTGGCACCGGTCGAGAGCACCCTGCGCTTCTACGAGGACGTGCTGACCGAGGTCCTGGCGCTCTTCCCGTCGACCTTCGTGCACCTCGGCGGCGACGAGTGCCCCAAGGACCAGTGGAAGGCGTCGGCCGTGGTCCAGGCCCGCATCAAGGAGCTGGGCCTGCGCGACGAGGACGAGCTCCAGAGCTGGTTCGTGCGGCACTTCGACCGCTGGCTGGCCGACCGGGGCCGGCGCCTCATCGGCTGGGACGAGATCCTGGAAGGCGGTGCCGGACGCGGCAAGGAACGCCCGCAGGGCGAGCGGGTGCCCGGGGACGAGACGACCGCGTACGGCCTCACGCCGGGCGCGGCGGTGTCCTCCTGGCGCGGTTACGAGGGCGGCATCGCGGCCGCCCGGGCGGGCCACGACGTCGTGATGTGCCCGGAGTCACAGGTCTACCTGGACTGGCGGCAGGCCCCCGGCGACGACGAGCCGGTGCCGATCGCGCACGTGCGGACCCTGGAGGACGTCTACCGGTTCGAGCCGGTGCCGGACAGCCTGGGCCCGCGCGAGGCGGCCCGTGTCATCGGCGCGCAGGCCAACATCTGGACCGAGACGATGGACACGGTGCGGGCCGTGGACTACATGGCCTTCCCGAGGCTGGCCGCGTTCGCGGAGACCGCGTGGAGCCCGCTGCCGGCGCCGGCCGAACGCGACGTCGAGGGCTTCCTCGCGCGAATGGCCACCCACTACGGGCGACTTGACGCACTGGGGGTCGAATACCGGCCGCCGGGCGGCCCGCTGCCGTGGCAGCGGCGTCCCGGAGTCGTCGGACGCCCGATCGAGGGCCCGCCCCCGATCGTGTGAGCCCTGCCACAACCCGCGGCCCCGGCACGGCCGGGGCTGGCAGGGTGGATGGGGCGAACGACCAAACGGTCAAACACCGCAAGAGGCGCGAAGGATGGCATTTCTTACACTTGCACCATTTCGCCCCGCCGACTGGAGAAAGGTGCAAAGCGGTCGGATGTCCATCCGGAGGGCGGGCTTCCCTTTGCGACCCTCGCGTTGATCACCCCGGAAGATGTGCCAGAGTTGCCACGTCCGGGCTGTCAGCACGTACCGTACGGCTACCGCACCGCGGACAGCCGGGGAAGGGGCAGCTGCGTGAGCACGTACGCACGGCAGGCAACGCGCGATGTCGCATTGCCGTCCTCGCTCGACGAGGCCGTGGCGGCCTTGGCCGCCACGCCCGCAGCCGTGCCCGTCGCCGGAGGCACCGACCTCATGGCGGCCGTGAACGCCGGGCTGCTGCGCCCCGCGGGACTCGTCGGCCTCGGCCGGATCAGCGAGATCCGCGGCTGGCAGTACGCGGACGGGGCCGCGCTCCTCGGCGCCGGCCTGACCCACGCCCGCATGGGCCGCCCGGACTTCGCCGCGCTCATCCCCGCCCTGGCCGCCGCCGCCCGCGCGGCCGGACCCCCGCAGATCCGCAACGCCGGCACGCTCGGCGGCAACATCGCCGGCGCCGCGCCCACCGGCGACTCGCTGCCCGTGCTCGCCGCCCTGGAGGCCTCGGTCGTCGTCGCCGGGCCCGAGGGCAACCGCGAACTGCCCGTCAGCCACCTGCTCACCGGCATGGACCCGCTGCGGCCCGGCGAGCTCCTGGCGTACGTGCGGGTCCCGCTGCTGCACGCGCCGCAGACCTTCCTCAAGGCCACCGGCCGCACCGGGCCCGGCCGTGCGATCGCCTCCGTCGCCCTCGTCCTCGACCCGGCACGCCGGGGCGTACGCTGCGCGGTGGGAGCCGTCGCACCAGTGCCGCTGCGGCCGCTCGAGGCCGAACGCTGGGTCGCCGGACTGATCGACTGGGACGGCGAGCGGACACTGGCACCCGAGGCCCTCACGGCCTTCGGCGAGTACGTCGCCGCCGCCTGCATCCCCGACCCCCTGCCGGCCCCGGACGGCACACCGGCCCCCGAACTGCCCGCCGCGGCCGTGCAGCTGCGGCGTACGGTGGCCGCACTGGCCCGCCGCGCGCTGGGGAGGGCACTGGCATGAGCGACGACATGTACGACGACAGGACATCGGACGGGCGTATGACCGACCAGCCCCCCATGGGGACTCCCGGCCCGGAGGCCGGGGGATTCGCCCCCGGGCACGGGGTGTGGCAGCCCGTGCCCCACGGCGAGTACGACTCCGACCAGACCATGCACGTGTCCTTCGCCGCGCAGCTGTCCATGACCGAGCCCGGCGCCGACCCGCTCGCCGCCCCCGGCCACGGATACGCCCCGCAGCCCCCGCAGGGCCCCCCGGACATCCCGCTCACCGTCGGCACCGCGGCGCCCGCCGGCCCGGCGCGGGGCGAGGACCCGGCGACCACCTGGGCCATCCCCGTCGTCCGCGACGAACGGCCGGAGCACCCCGGCGACCCGGGGGACTCGGGCGAGTACTCGGTGGGGGCCTTCGCGTCCGCGCCCGATCCCGCCCCGTGGGCGGCCGGCGCCGGCCGGCAGGCACCGCCCCCGGCACCGCCCCCGGCGCCACCCTCCGAGGGATGGTCGCTGCCGCCCGACGCCACCGGCCAGTGGAAGCTGCCCATCACCCCGGACGGCACCGCGGAGGAGTCCGGCGAGTACCGGCTGCCGGACTCCGCACCCCTGCCGCCCGAGGTCGCGGAGCCCGTACCGGCCCCCCACGACGGTCCCGCGGACCCGGGCGCCGACGCCGGCGCCGCCGGGGACGAGGACGCGTCCGCCGAACAGGCCGGCGCCGACGAGCCCGAGGACCCGCACAGCGAACACCCGCTGGCCTCCTACGTCCTCAACGTCAACGGCACCGACCGCCCCGTCACCGACGCGTGGCTCGGCGAGTCCCTGCTCTACGTCCTGCGCGAGCGGCTGGGCCTGGCCGGCGCCAAGGACGGCTGCGAGCAGGGCGAGTGCGGTGCCTGCTCGGTCAAGGTCGACGGCCGGCTCGTCGCCTCCTGCCTGGTGCCCGCCGCGACCGCCGCGGGCTCCGACGTCCGCACGGTCGAGGGGCTGTCCACCGACGGCCGGCCCTCGGACGTGCAGCGGGCGCTCGCCGAGTGCGGGGCCGTGCAGTGCGGTTTCTGCATCCCGGGCCTGGCGATGACCGTGCACGACCTGCTGGAGGGCAACCACCACCCCAGCGAGCTGGAGACCCGGCAGGCCATCAGCGGCAACCTCTGCCGCTGCAGCGGCTACCACGGTGTCCTGGAGGCCGTCCGCACGGTCGTCGCCGAGCGCGAGGAGGCCGCGGAGGCGGCCGACGGCGCCGACGGCGAACCGGCCGCGGAGGCCGCCCGCGTCCCGCACCCGCGCCCCTCCACCGGAGGCCCGGCGTGACCCCGCAACTCCACCGCACCCCGCACCCCCTCACCCCTCGCGGCAGCGAAAGGTACGCGCGATGACGGGCCCCGACGCCGCGACGGCCACTCCGGCCATGAGCACCCCGGCGGAAGCCGCCGAGACGCCGCCCGCCGACGCGCACCGTCTGGGCATCGGCACCTCGCTGCCCGCCGCCGACGCGGCCGCCAAGGCCCAGGGCACCTACCCCTACGCCGCCGACCTGTGGGCCGAGGGCCTGCTGTGGGCGGCCGTGCTGCGCTCCCCGCACCCGCACGCGCGCATCGTCTCCATCGACACCGCCGAAGCCGTCGCGATGCCCGGCGTACGGGCCGTGGTGACCCAC
Organism: Streptomyces sp. NPDC046977; assembly: GCF_040644455.1. Classification (NCBI taxonomy): domain Bacteria; kingdom Bacillati; phylum Actinomycetota; class Actinomycetes; order Kitasatosporales; family Streptomycetaceae; genus Streptomyces; species Streptomyces sp. NPDC046977. The sequence goes on along the minus strand of NZ_JBEYWO010000008.1, from coordinate 303,532 downwards.
GAGGACGTGCCCGGCGACGCCATGCACGGCCGCCGCGTCGCCGACCGCCCGGTCTTCGCCAAGGACACCGTCCGGCACCACGGCGAGGCCATCGCCGCCGTGGCCGCCGACCACCCCGACACCGCCCGGCTGGCCGCCGCCGCCATCCAGGTCGAGTACGAGGTGCTGGAACCCGTCATCGACCCCGAACGGGCCTTCTCCGCACCCCCGCTGCACCCCGACGGCAACCTGATCCGGCACATCCCGCTGCAGTTCGGCGACCCGGACGCGGTCGGCGAGGTCGTCGTCGAGGGCCTGTACCGGGTGGGCCGCCAGGACCCCGCCCCCATCGGCGCCGAGGCCGGCCTCGCCGTGCCCCGCCCCGACGGCGGCGTCGAGCTCTACGTCGCCTCCACCGACCCGCACACCGACCGCGACCTGGCCGCCGCCTGCTTCGGCCTGGAGCAGGACCGCGTCAAGGTCGTCGTCACCGGCGTGCCCGGCGCGATGGGCGACCGCGAGGACTCCGGCGTGCAGATCCCGCTCGGGCTGCTCGCGCTGAGGACCGGCTGCCCGGTGAAGTTCGTGGCCACCCGCGAGGAGTCCTTCCTCAGCCACAGCCACCGCCACCCCACGCTGCTGCGCTACCGCCACCACGCCGACGCCGAGGGCCGGCTGGTCAAGGTCGAGGCCCAGGTGCTGCTGGACGCGGGCGCCTACGCCGACACCTCGTCCGACGCGCTGGCCGCCGCCGTGGCCTTCGCCGCGGGCCCGTACGTCGTCCCGCACGTCTTCGTCGAGGGCTGGGCGGTGCGCACCAACAACCCGCCCTCCGGCCACGTCCGGGGCGAGGGCGCGATGCAGGTCTGCGCGGCCTACGAGGGCCAGATGGACAAGCTCGCCGCCAGACTCGGCCTGGACCCGGCCGAGATCCGGATGCGCAACGTCATGGCCACCGGCGACCTGCTGCCCACCGGGCAGTCCGTCACCTGCCCCGCGCCCGTCGGCGAACTGCTGAAGGCCGTGCGCGACGCCGACCTGCCGCCGCTGCCCGTGGACGACGACGAGTCCGAATGGCTGCTCCCCGGCGGCCTGGAGGGCGCCGGCGAACCGGGCGCCGTGCGCCGCGGCGTGGGCTACGCGCTCGGCATGGTGCACATGCTCGGCGCCGAGGGCACCGACGAGGTCTCCACCGCCACCGTGCGCGTCCACGACGGCGCCGCCACCGTCATCTGCGCCGCCGTCGACACCGGCCAGGGCTTCGCCACCCTCGCCCGGCAGATCGTGCAGGAGGTCCTCGGCATCGAGGACGTCCGCGTCCTGCCCTCCGACACCGACCAGCCCCCGGCGGGCGCCGCCGCGCGCGGCCGCCACACCTGGGTCTCCGGCGGCGCCGTCGAACGGGCCGCCAAGATGGTGCGCACCCAGCTTCTCCAGCCGCTCGCCGGGAAGTTCGGCATGTCCGCCGAACTGCTCACCATCGCCGACGGCAAGATCACCAGCTACGACGGGGTGCTCTCCACCACCGTCGAGGAGGAGCTGGCCGGCAAGGAGCTGTGGGCCACCGCGCAGTGCCGTCCGCACCCCACCGACCGGCTCGACGAGACCGGCCAGGGCGACGCCTTCGTGGGCCTGGCGTTCTGCGCCGTGCGCGCGGTGGTCGACGTCGACATCGAACTCGGCGCGGTCCGGGTCGTGGAGATGGCCGTCGCACAGGACGTCGGCCGCGTCCTCAACCCCGCGCAGCTGCGGGCCCGTATCGAGGCGGGCGTCACCCAGGGCGTCGGCATGGCCCTCATGGAGGACCTGCGCGCCCCGCGCGGCGTCGTCAAGCGGCCCAACCTCACCGGCTACGCCCTGCCCACGGCGCTCGACGCCCCCGCGGTGCGCATCGTCCGCCTCGTCGAGGAGCGCGACGTCCTGGCCCCCTTCGGCGCCAAGGCCGCCAGCGCCGCCCCCGTCGTCGTCTCCCCGGCCGCCGTCGCCGCCGCCGTCCGCGCCGCCACCGGCCGCCCGGTCAGCCGCCTGCCGATCCGCCCCCAGCACGCGGTGGTCCGCCCCCAGGCGTGAGCCACGGGACCCGCCCGGCGGTTCACCCGCCGGGCGCGGTCGGGTTCAGCGGGCCGCGGCGCTCACGGCGTCCGCGGCGGTGGTGTCGGCCGCCGGCTGACCGGCGGGGCGGCGGAGCAGGTCCAGCCAGAGCACGAGGCCGATCACCGGGGGTATCCAGGCGAGCAGCCACAGCCGCTCCGTCTGGTCGGCCACCGGGTGGGCCACGGCCGCGCCCAGCCCCGTGACCAGGAGCACCAGGCAGAGCCAGGTGATCACGGGCGTCCCGCGGCGGATCAGCGCCCAGGCGGCGAGCGCCGTGCACGCCAGGAAGAGCGGGTCCAGCGCCTGCGTCACGACCCAATGAGGCCAGTACCGCATGTTGAGGTCGAGCAGTTGGGCCCACGGGTCGGGGACGGCGGGCAGCAGGAAGTGGTCGGTGAACGTGTCCTGCAACGTCTCGCCGGTGCTCGGCAGCGACCACAGCCTGATCACGACGGCGTTGGCGGCGGTGACCGCGAAGGACAGCCCCGCGAGCAGGAGCACGCCGCGCCCGCGCACCCGGCTGAACACGAACATGGCGATCGCGGCCGCCACGAATCCCGCGCCGAGCAGCAGCGCGGTGGAGTACTTGACGAGGGACAGCAGCGCGAAGGAGCCCAGAAGGACGGCCGCACCGGCGCCCGTGCGCCCCTTCACCAGCCACCACGCGGCCAGGACGGCGGCCAGGGCGCAGTCGTTGACCAGCCCCTCCGACAGCGGCCGCATGCTCCAGTAGGCGATCGGGCAGGCCAGGTAGAGGATCTGCCCGGCCAGGGCCGCCGCTCGCGACGCCCCGATCGCGCGGAGCAGGAAGAGGACCAGGAAGGAGCCGGCCAGCGTGATGGCGAGATCGGTCAGCCACATGCCCGGCATCACGCCGAGGACCGCGACGGCCGGTGCGACCACCAGCGGGTAACCGGGCCGGGTGTCGAAGATCCGGTCGTACTCCGGGGCCGCCGGTTCCAGCCCTTGGGCGTAGCGGGTCAGGCAGGTCCGGTACTGCTGCGGCTGCCGCGGAGGCAGGGTGTAGCGCGCCGGATTCACGTCGTCGAGCCGCTGTGCCCGGTTGGTGGTGTTGGCGCAGTAGGCCTTCAGCGCCTCGGCCTGGGCGTCCGCCCGGGAGTCGCCCAGCAGGTGGAGTGCGCTGCGCGCGTAACGGTAGGAGTCGTTGCTGAAGCTGACTCCGGAGTAGCCGGCTGCCTGCAACAGGGAGAACAGGACGGCGACCACCAGGGGGGCCACCCAGCGGCCATGGCGGGCCGGAGGCGTGTCCGTGTGGCGGGAGCCGGTTCGACGCTGTGCGGGGAGCGCGCCTGGACGCAGCTCTTCGGATATGGACACGTGAACCCTTCGCTACGACCGACTTGGGGATGGTACACATGTCAAGCGAATGAATTCGCGACATCTCCGGGATGAACAGCCGGGCGACCTGGACGGTTCCGCCCGCCGTGTCGTGCCGTGCCGGTACGGCGGAAGGGCCCGGTGCGCTCCCTGGGGAGCGGACCGGGCCCTTCGTCGGAGGCCGTGGCGGGAATCGAACCCACGTCACTCGATTTGCAGTCGAGCCCCTGAACCACTCGGGCACACGGCCGGGCGTTGTCGACGTGGTTCGACCATAGGCGGCCCCGCCCGGGACGGGTCAACGGATCGGGCGGGGCCGCAACAGGACTGCCATACGCCGTTCATGAGGGCCCGGGAGCCGACCCGCCCATGAGGAATTCCTCCACCACCGGGCGGAACAGCGCGGGTTCGTCGACCCAGGGGTAGTGGCCGACGGCGTGCAGGGGCCGCAGGCGGGCGTGCGGGAAGGAGTCCGCGACGGCCTCGCCCGCCCGCATGCCGGTGACCGCGTCGCGGTCGCCGGTGACAACGAGGACGGGGCAGGTCACCTCGCGCAGCCGGTCCAGGAGGGCCTGCCGGGCCTGCTCGTCGACGCCCTGCCAGAAGCCGGCGCGGGGGACCGGGTGCGTCTGGGTGCCCTCGCCGGCGGCGTGGGCGCGCTGGGGGGCGTCCCAGCGGCCGTACGCCATGGGGGCCACCAGAAGCAGCAGTTCGCGGACCCGGTCCAGGTCGTCGGCGCTCTCCAGCTCGCCCAGCGCCGCGACGGCCTCGGGCCACCAGGGCTCGCCCGCCCTGCCCTCGAAGATCACGCGGGCGTCGTCGGGGCGGACGCCCTGCAACCGCGAGCCGGGCGCGACCAGGATCAGGTGGGTCAGCCGGCCCCCGTACTCGGCGGCGTACGCCTGCGCGGTCGCGGCGGCGGCGTCGTGCGCGAGCAGGGCGAACCGCTCCAGGCCCAGATGGCGGCGCAGCGCCTCCACGTCCTGCGCGAGCCGCGGGAAGGAGTACGCCAGCGGGTCGGCGGCCGGCGCGGTGTCCCCGGTGCCGCGGCTGTCCGGCACGACGAGGCGCCTGACCGTGTCCAGCCCGGCCAGGTCGCCCAGGTACGCGGCGTCGCGGCCGGGCCCGCCGGCGAGCGCGAGGAGCACCGGGCCCTCCCCTTGGTCGCGGTAGGCGATCTCGGTTCCGTCGTACGAAGTGCAGTGCGGCATGGCCTACGCCTTCCCGGCCCGGCGCGGTCCATCTCCGGCCCTGGGCCGAAAGGCCGACCCCGTTGTTCATGGACGCCAGGGGCGAAAGCCGCCTACGCCCCTTACCCTGTCCGGGTGACGACCGCCGAAGCCGAGCCGATTCCCGGCAATTCAGACAGACCTCTCCTCCTTGGGCCGGACCCCGGTACCGACACCGTCCTGGGCAGCCGCTACCGCGCGCTGACCCTCGCCATGGTCTCGGTCGTCCTGCTCATCGCGTTCGAGGCCACCGCCGTCGGCACCGCCATGCCGGTCGCCGCGCGCGAACTCCACGGACTGCCGCTGTACGCCTTCGCCTTCTCCGGGTACTTCACGACCTCGCTGTTCGCCATGGTCGTCAGCGGCCAGTGGTCGGACCGCAGCGGCCCGCTCGCGCCGCTCGTCACCGGCATCGGCGCCTTCGCCGCCGGCCTGCTGATCTCCGGCGCCGCCCAGTCGATGTGGCTGTTCGTCCTCGGCCGCGCCGTCCAGGGGATCGGCGGCGGACTCGTCATCGTCGCCCTGTACGTCGTCGTGAGCCTGGCCTACCCCGAACGGCTGCGGCCCGCCGTCATGGCCGGCTTCGCCGCGTCCTGGGTGGTGCCCTCCATCGTCGGCCCGCTCGTGGCGGGCACGGTCACCGAGCAGTTCGGCTGGCGCTGGGTCTTCCTCGCCATCCCGGTCCTGATCGTGCCCCCGCTGCTCATCGGCCTGCCCGCGATGCGCCGGATGCCCGTCCAGCCGCCCCCGGACGACCGCCGCGCACCCGACGGCCGCCGCATCCGGCTCGCCCTGGCGGTCTCCGCCGGCGCCGGGCTGCTGCAGTACGCCGGACAGGACCTGCGGCCGCTGTCCCTGGTCCTCGCGGCGGCCGGCGCGGCCCTCATCGTCCCCGCGGCCCTCGGACTGCTGCCGCGCGGCACGTTCCGCGCGGCGCGCGGACTGCCCTCGGTGGTCCTGCTGCGCGGGGTCGCCTCGGGCACCTTCCTCGGCGCCGAGACCTTCGTGCCGCTCATGCTCGTCACGCAACGGCACCTGTCGCCGACCCTCGCCGGACTCTCCCTCGCCTCCGGCGGCATCACCTGGGGCATCGGCTCCTGGATCCAGGGCCGCCCCCGCCTCGAACCGCACCGGGACCGCATGGTCGTCATCGGCATGTTCCTCATGGCCGCCGCCACGGCCGGCGTCGCCCTGCCGCTGATCGGCGCCGCCCCGGTCTGGAGCTCCGCCGCCGCGTGGGCCGTGGGCGGCCTGGGAGCGGGCCTGGTCATCTCCTCCCTGAGCGTCATCCTCTTCAAGCTCTCGCCGCCCTCCGAGGCCGGCGCCAACTCCGCCGCGCTCCAGGTCTCCGACGCGCTGGCCAGCGTCGTCCTGGTCGCCGCCGCGGGCACCACGTTCGCCGCCCTGGGCGGCGCGCGGGGCGCCTTCGCCGCCGTCTTCCTGCCCTTGGGCGTGCTCGGCCTCGCGGGCGTCGCCGTGGCGGCACGGCTCCGTCCGAAATCGGGGTGAGCCGAACCCGCCGGGCGGCTACCGTCGCGGTGTGAAAGAGCTGACCCTCGTCTTCACCGACGCCGAGTGGGAGTCCCTCGACGACCTGGCCGACGCGCACGGCGTCACGGTCGCCGAACTCGTGCGCACGGCCGTACGCGCCTACCAGGGGGCCGACGCGGCCCCGGTCACGGCGTCCGGGGAAGCGCTCGCGGACGCCCACGCGGATCTGCTGCGCAGGCTCGGGGAGTGAGTGTGCGCCATCTCACTGTGGCCGAGGTCACGGAGCTCGCCCGACTCGCGTGCGGTGGCCTGCCGCCGGCCGTGCGCGAGCCGGGCCTGTTCGCGTCGGCCGTCCACCGGCCGCGCGCCCGTATGTTCGGCGTGGCCGCGTACCCGGACCTCTACGCGTGCGCGGGCGCCCTGCTGCACGGCATCGCCGCCAACCACCCGCTCGTGGACGGCAACAAGCGGACCGCGTGGCTGGCGGCGGCGGTGTTCCTCGACATCAACGGGGTCGACCTGCGGTCGGCTGACCAGGATGGGGCCTACGATCTTGTGATTGCGGTGGCGTCGGGGGCGGTTGCGGAGCCGGGTGCGATCGGTGAGGCCCTGCGGGGCTTGGCGGCTCGTTAGGTTTTTCCCCCGCCCTCCCGCCCGAGTGCCCGGCGCGGTAAGTGCGGGCCCTGCGCTGCGTGCGTTGTGGGGGTCGGCGCCGCTCCGGAGTCCGTCCTCGGCGCTCGCGGTCTACGCCAACGTGCTGCGCACCGCAGTCTCCGCTCGTCGCCTGCGGGCGGACCCCGGCGCACCCCCTCCCGGGGCCGGTGGGGCGACTGACGGCCGGTGGGGTGTCTGTTGGCGGTGACGGCGGAGCATGTCGTTGGCGCTGCGCCTACGGGTGCCCGAGCACGGTGCCGTCCATACCCCCCACCGGGGATCAGGCGCGAAAGCTCACGGAGGGGGCGGGGCTGGAGGGGTGGCGTTCTGGACTGTGGAGCATATTTGGGTGCGTGACCCGGGGCACGCAGCCGACAGTGCCTGAGGCACCTAAATGTGCTGTCCAGAATGGCAGCCCCGGAAGGCCCGTACCCGGCCCCCTACAACTTGCGTCGGGGTGCGTGACTTCACAGGGCACACGGGCGGGAGGGCGGGGGAAAAACCCTGGACGCCGCCCACGGGTAGGCTGTGACGGCCCCCCGCCCCCCGACCGTCACCCGGAGACCGTGACTACCACCGCCCCGCACAGCGCCAGCGCCTCGCACCACCTCTCGCCCGCCTTTCCCGGTCGCGCCCCCTGGGGCACCGCCGGCAAGCTGCGTGCCTGGCAGCAGGGCGCGCTCGAGCGGTACATCGAAACGCAGCCGCGTGACTTCCTGGCGGTCGCGACCCCGGGCGCGGGCAAGACGACCTTCGCGCTCACCCTGGCCTCGTACCTGCTCCACAACCACCTGGTGCAGCAGATCACCGTGGTCGCCCCCACCGAGCACCTGAAGAAGCAGTGGGCGGAGGCGGCCGCGCGGATAGGCATCAAGCTGGACCCGGAGTACAGCGCGGGCCCGGTGGGGCGGGACTACCACGGCGTGGCGGTGACCTACGCGGGTGTGGGCGTGCGCCCGATGCTGCACCGCAACCGGTGCGAGCAGCGCAAGACCCTGGTGATCCTGGACGAGATCCACCACGCGGGCGACAGCAAGTCGTGGGGCGAGGCGTGCCAGGAGGCGTTCGAGCCGGCGACCCGCCGGCTTGCGCTGACCGGTACGCCGTTCCGTTCGGACACCAATCCCATTCCGTTCGTGACGTACGAGGAGGGCAACGACGGCATCCGCCGTTCGTCGGCCGACTACACGTACGGCTACGGGAACGCGCTCGCGGACGGCGTCGTCCGCCCTGTGATCTTCCTCTCCTACAGCGGCAACATGCGCTGGCGGACGAAGGCGGGCGACGAGATCGCGGCGCGTCTGGGCGAGCCGATGACGAGGGACGCGATCGGGCAGGCCTGGCGTACCGCGCTGGCTCCGACGGGTGACTGGATCCCCAATGTGCTGCGCGCCGCGGACACCCGGCTGACGGAGGTCCGCAAGTCGATCCCGGACGCGGGTGCGCTGGTGATCGCCACGGACCAGGAGTCGGCGCGGGCGTACGCGAAGTTGATCCGCGAGATCACCGGGCACAAGGCGACCCTGGTGCTGTCGGACGACGCGAACGCCTCGTCCCGCATCGAGGAGTTCAGCGCGAGCGAGGACCGCTGGATGGTGGCGGTCCGCATGGTGTCGGAGGGCGTCGACGTGCCGCGTCTGGCGGTGGGCGTGTACGCCACGACGATCTCGACGCCGTTGTTCTTCGCGCAGGCCGTGGGCCGTTTCGTGCGGTCGCGGCGCCGTGGTGAGACCGCGTCGGTGTTCGTGCCGACCATTCCGATGCTGCTGGACTTCGCCAATGAGATGGAGGTCGAGCGCGACCACGTCCTGGACCGGCCGAAGAAGGAGGGCGAGGAGGACCCGTACGCGGAGTCCGAGAAGGAGCTCGCCGAGGCCGAGAAGGAGCAGGACGAGGACACCGGCGAGCAGGACATGCTGCCGTTCGAGGCGCTGGAGTCGGACGCGGTCTTCGACCGGGTGCTGTACGACGGCGCCGAGTTCGGCATGCAGGCGCATCCGGGCAGCGAGGAGGAGCAGGACTACCTGGGCATTCCGGGCCTGTTGGAGCCGGACCAGGTGCAGATGCTGCTGCAGCGGCGCCAGGCGCGGCAGATCGCGCACAGCCGCAAGAAGCCGGACGCGGAGGCGGATCTGCTGGAACTGCCCGCCGAGCGGCGCCCGGTGGTCAGCCACAAGGAGATGCTGGAGCTCCGCAAGCGGCTCAACACCCTTGTGTCGGCGTACAACCACCAGAGCGGCAAGCCCCACGGGGTGATCCACAACGAGCTGCGCCGGGTGTGCGGCGGCCCGCCGAGCGCGGAGGCGACGGCGGGGCAGCTCAACGAGCGCATCAAGAAGGTCCAGGAGTGGGCCACCCGGATGCGCTGACCTGCCGGTGACGGGTTGTCAGGTGTGCTGTGAATCTTGCGGTGTGACGCGTCGTTGGCGGAAGGATTTGCGTTCGACGGGTCGGCACGCCCCGTCGCATGACCGGATTGTGGACGAAGTCTTCCGCTGAGCGGTACGCATCGCTACCGTTCCGGTCACCCAACGCGCCGTGGCCCGCAGCCTCGGGGCGCAGCCGGTACCGCCAGACCGACCGGTGGCTTCTCCGCGCCCTGCCGTGGGACCGGCATGCTCCCCGCCGTGAGAGAAGTGCCACCACTCACGAGAAGGGGGCGTCAGTGACCGCGGAGACGTCTCAGACGCTCGACCGGGGCCTGCGGGTCCTGAAGCTGCTGGCCGACACCGACCACGGGCTCACCGTCACCGAGCTCGCCATGAAGCTGGGCGTCAACCGCACGGTCGTCTACCGCCTGCTGGCCACGTTGGAGCAGCACTCGCTGGTCCGCCGCGACCTCGGCGGCCGCGCCCGGGTCGGCCTCGGTGTGCTGCGCCTGGCGCACCAGGTGCATCCGCTGCTGCGCGAGGCCGCGCTCCCCGCACTGCGCTCCCTGGCCGAGGACATCGGCGCCACGGCCCACCTCACCCTGGTCGACGGCACCGAGGCCCTGGCCGTCGCGGTCGTCGAGCCCAGCTGGACCGACTACCACGTCGCCTACCGCACCGGATTCCGGCACTCCCTGGACCGCGGTGCCGCGGGCCGCGCGATCCTCGCCGGGCGCAACACACAGCCGTACGAGCCCGACCCGCGCTGCGCGGAGGGGCCCGGCTACGTCCTGACCCACGGCGAGCTGGAGGCCGGCGCGAGCGGCGCGGCGGCCCCGCTGGTGGGCGTACCCGGGATAGAGGGGAGCGTCGGGGTGGTCATGCTCGCCGACTCGGTGCCCGAGCGGGTGGGGCCGCGGGTGGTGGAGGCGGCGGTGGAGGTCGCGGACGCCCTGCGGTAGCGGGTGCGGGGGAGGCCCGTGGCGCGTCCCACCCGGCGCGGTGAACTACATTCACCCCATGCCCTTCGCCACCGCCCGCAGCCGGACCCTCGCCGTGTGCGCGGCCCTCGTCGTCGCCCTGCTGGCGGTCGCCGCGTTCGCGCCCCTGCCGATCTCGATCGTCGTGCCCGGGCTGACGGCCGACGTGCTCGGCAGCGACCAGGGCCAGCCGGTGATCACCGTCAGCGGTACCCCGACGCGGGACACCTCCGGCCAGCTGCGGATGACGACGATCGCCGCGACGAACCCGGACGCCGTGGTGCGGTTCGGTGATGTGCTGAAGGCGTGGTTCGCCACCGACCAGGCGGCGATGCCGCGGGACGCGGTCTACCCGACCGGTGGCAGCGTCAAGGAGATCGAGAAGCACAACCAGGCGGAGATGACCGAGTCGCAGGACGCCGCGACCACTGCCGCCCTGGCGCACCTCGGGCTGTCGCCCTCCAAGGTGAAGGTCGGCCTCCACCTCGCGGACGTCGGCGGGCCGAGCGCCGGGCTGATGTTCAGCCTGGGCATCATCGACAAGATCAACGGCAACGGCCACGGCGGAGACCTCACCGGGGGCCGCCGGATCGCCGGTACGGGGACGATCACGCCGGGCGGCCAGGTCGGCGCGGTCGGCGGTGTCCCGCTCAAGGAGCGGGCCGCCCGGCGCGACGGGGCGACGGTCTTCCTCGTGCCGAAGGGCGAGTGCACCGACGCCAGGGCCGAACTCCCCCAGGGGATGCGCCTGGTGCCGGTGACCACGCTCGACGGCGCGATCGACGCCCTCAAGGCGCTGGAGAGCGGCGGCAAGGTCCCCAGCTGCTAGATCGTGCTACGGCTGGGGGTGCTCCCTGGCGCGGTGCATCGCGAGGCGGAGGGTCGTCCCGTGGTCGGCGTGGTCGGGCTCCGCGGACGATGCGGCAACCCCCTCGGGCCGAACGCCGGCGGCGTACCGTGCCTGGGGCGCCTCCCTGTGACGACCCGGCCCAGGCGGCAGCCCTACGTGCGGCGGGCGTCCATCGTGCGCCAGGTGGGGAAGACCAGCGGGCACAGTGTCGCCGCGAAGTAGACCGCGCCGACGGCGAGCAGTGCCGCCGGCAGTCCCACGCCGTCCACCAGGAAGCCCGCCGCGAGGCCGCCCATCGGGGTGGTGAGCAGGACGCCGGCGCCCAGGGTGCCCAGGGTGCGGGTGCGCAGTTCGTCGGGGATGTGCTCGAACGTCACCGTGGACAGGATCGGGTTGAGCGCCCCCGCCGCCAGGCCGCCGATCAGCATCGTGGCGGCAAGGGCGCCCCAGCCGGGCACCCAGGCGGCGACCAGGAACCGCGGCGCCCCGCACAGCAGGAAGCACACGGTGTAGACCGGCCACCGGGGCAGCCGGTGGCCGAGCGCGCCGTACGCCAGCGCCCCGGCGAGGGCGCCGGCGCCGAAGAGGCCGGAGAGCAGGCCGAGTTGGACCGAGCCGCCGAGTTCCCGTTCGGCGTGCACGGGCAGCAGCACCGAACTCCAGCCCACGTCGAGGCCGTTGGTGACCATGACCATCAGCGTGATGGCGAGCAGCAGCCGGCTGCGGACGAGGAAGACCAGGCCCTCGCGCAGTTCGGCCCGGTAGGTGCGCAGGGAGGCCGGTGCCGCGTCCCGGGCCGGTTCGGCGCCGCGCAGTCCGCGGATGCCGAAGGCGATCAGCAGTGCGGAGACTCCAAAGGTCGCCGCGTCCACCAGCAGCACCGCCTCCGCGCCCAGGACGGCGATGAGCACCCCGCCGAGCGAGGCGCCCAGCATGCGTGCCCCGCGTGAGGCGCCGTCGAAGTAGCCCGCGGCGCGCCCCAGCGGTGTCCCGGCGCGTTCGGCGAGCACGGGCAGCAGCACGTCGCGGGCGGTCTCGCCGGGGGCGTGGAAGAGCCCGCTGACCGCCATGAGCGCGCACAACTGCCAGAAGCGCAGCACCCCGGCGAAGTGCAGCAGCGGGATGGCGGCCACGGCGACCCCGCACACCGCGTCGGAGACCACCGACGTCCTGCGCCGTCCGAAGCGGTCGATGACCGGTCCGCCGCCGAGCGCGGAGATGACGACCGGCAGGGTCCCGCAGAAGGCCGCCAGTCCCGCACGGGCGGCGCTGCCGGTGGTCTGCAGCACGAACCACGGGACGGCGAGCACGGTGAGCGCGTTGCCGCTGATCGACACGACGTTGGCGGCCAGTACGAGCCGCAGCGGCCGCGGATCGGGTGCGGGCCCGGTGGCCCGTTCGGTGCCGTCGGATATGCCGGTTCCGGTGTCCATGCGGGTCCCCCGTGGTCGGTGCGGTCAGTCCGCGGCGCGCGGAAAGGCGTGCAGGTGGACGTGGACGAGCGCGGCGTCGCCGCCGTCGTCGTCGGGCCGTTCGGTGTCCGTGTCGCGGTAGCGCTCCACCACGGCGTGCAGTTCGGCCCGCAGGGCGCGGGCCTGCGCGGGCGTGAGCCGCAGGGCGAAGTCGCTGAGGTCGAAGGCCTCGCGCCACTGCGGCGGCCAGTCGCCCAGGGTGTCGAGCCACGTCGTGAGTTCCTCGGCGTGGGCCGCGGCGACCTCCCGGCCGAACAGGCCGATGGCGGCGCGCACATCGGGGTCCTCGTGGGCGAGGAAGCCCGCCGCGTTGAAGCGGGTGCCGCTGTGCGCGGCCTTCCACCAGCGTTCGCGGGCGGTGCCGCGCCCGGGGTCCTCCTCGACGAATCCGTACGTCGCCAGCTGCCGCAGGTGGTAGCTGGTGGCGCCGCTGGACTCGCCGAGCCGGGCCGCGAGCCCGGAGGCGGTGGCGGGTCCGTACTCGCGCAGGGCGGCGAGCAGCCGGATGCGCAGCGGGTGCGCGAGCCCGCGCAGGGTGCGCGGGTCGAGGCTGACGACGCGGGGGCCGGGGGCGTCGGCGGTGGGTTCGTCGGGCACGCGTCCACCGTAGAGGGTGCAAAGAGTTCTTTGCAACGACTTCTTTGCGCCGCCCTGCCACTGGGGCCGCTCAGCCCTCCGTGATGAAGCCCTCCTTCACCAGCCACTCCTTGGCGACCTGGCGCGGGTCCTCGCCCTCCACGTCGACCTTGGCGTTGAGTTCGCGTCCCACGGCCGTGGTGAGCCTGCGCGAGACCGGGTCCAGCAGGTCCCGGATCGCCGGCCAGCGCTTCAGGGCCTTGCTGTTGACGACGGGCGCGGCGTCGTAGTTGGGGAAGAAGTGCTTGTCGTCCTCCATGACCTCCAGGTGCAGGGAGGCGATCCGGCCGTCCGTCGTGTAGACCTCGCCGAGCAGGCAGGAACCCGGCTTCGGGATCTGGGTGTAGATGACGCCGGTGTCCATCTTGCGGATGTGGGAGGCGGGCAGGTTCATGCCGTACGCCTTCACCATGCCGGGCAGCCCGTCGTCGCGGGAGGCGAACTCGTTCTCCACGCACAAGGTGACGGCCGACGGCTTCCGGTGCGAGAGCGCGGCGACGTCGGACAGGGTCCGCAGGCCGTAGGGGCGGTTCTTCGCCCGGGTGGTGGCGAGCGCGTAGGTGTTGTCGAGGGTGGACGGCGGCAGCCAGGTGATGCCGTTCCTCAGGTCGGCGTCGTGGACGGCCTGCCATTGCGCCCGAGGGTCGGTGATCGGCTTGTCGTTGCCGAGGTAGGTGATCCACGCGGTGCCGGTGTACTCGTACATGGCGTCCGCGTCGCCGGACCGGACGGCCTCGCGGGCCCCGATCGAGCCCTGGATGTTCGTCCGGTCCCGTACGTCGGCGCCCGCGGCTTTGAAGACCAGCCCGATCATCGAGCCGAGGATGATCTGCTCGCTGAAGCTCTTGGACGTCACCGTCAGCGACGCGCCCTTCAGCGGCAGGCCCCGCCCGAGGCTGCCGGGACGGACGTCGTCGGCCAGCGGGCTGCCGCTCTTGAGCCCGCAGCCCGGCGCCGCGGCCAGCAGCGCCGCGCAGGAGGCCAGGGCCACGGCGGTGCGCCGGCGGCTCATGTCTCCTCCAGGCCGCGCGGGCGCATCATCTGCTCGGCCAGCGAGGCGAGCCAGTCCACCAGCAGCGCCAGCACCACGGTCAGCACCGAGCCCAGGATCAGCACCGGCATGCGCTGGGTGACGATGCCGGTGGTGATGATGTCGCCCAGACCCCCGCCGCCGACGAAGGTGGCCAGCGTCGCCGTGCCTACGTTCAGCACCAGCGCCGTGCGCACCCCGGCGAGGATCAGCGGTACGGCCAGCGGCAGTTCGACCCGCGACAAGGTGCCCAGTGCCGACATCCCGATGCCGCGCGAGGCCTCGACGAGCGTCGGGTCGATCGCTCTGAGCCCCGCCATGGTGTTGGACAGCACCGGCAGCACGGCGTAGACGACCATGCCCACCAGGGCCGTGCGCGGCCCGATGCCGAGCCAGATCACCAGCAGCGCCAGCATCCCGATGGCCGGGGTCGCCTGCCCGATGTTGGCGACCGCCGTCACGACGGGCGCCGCGGCCCGCAGCCCGCGCCGGGTCAGGGCGGTGCCCAGCGGGATCGCGATGACCAGCACCCAGAAGGTGGAGTACGCGGTGAGCTCGACGTGCTGCCACAGCCGCACCCGGACGGTGTCGCCCGCCAGGGCGTTCGCGGCGATGGAGTCGAGGTGCACCGATGTGATCCACACATAGGTGGCGACGAGGACGGCGGCCAGCACGGCGGGGGTGATCACCAGGTGCCGCCAGGTGGGCCACCGCCCGGGCGGGGCGCCGGGCGCGGACGGCTCCGCTGATTCCCCTGGTCCCCCTTCTCCGGGGGTTCCGCCGTCCCCCGGGGCGGGCGGGGGGCCGGCGTCCGCGGCGCCCCTGCGGCCCGTCATGCGCGCGCCCCCGGTTCGTGGTCGGCGCCCTCCTGCTCCGCCCGGGTCTGCGGGGCCCGCAGCTCCTCCAGGTCGTGCCGGTGCTCCAGCGCCGCCAGCCGGTCGGCCTCCAGCATCTCGTGGACGGAGTTGAGCAGCGTCTCCATGTCCACCACGCCGGTGAACTCCCCGCGCCGGCCGGTGACCGCGACCCGGCCGCTGCTGTCGGTCAGCACCGCCTCCAGGGCGTCCCGCAGTGTCGCGTCCCGGGTGACCGTGTCGCCCACGAGCGTTCCCGCACGTGCGAGGGAGCCCTTGGCCCGCATGAGGTCGCCGCGCCGCAGCCACTTGTAGGGGCGGCCCTTGCGGTCCAGCAGCAGCAGTTCGTTGGTCAGGCTCGACGCCCGCAGCCGGTCGAAGATCGACTGCAGCGGGTCGTCCACGCTCACCGTCGGGAAGTCGGCGACGCCCACGTCGCGGACCCGGGTGAGGTTGAGCCGCTTCAGGGCCGCGCCCGCGCCGACGAAACCGGAGACGAAGTCGTCGGCCGGGTTGGTCAGGATCGCCTCCGGGGTGTCGAACTGGGCGATGTGGGAGCGTTCGCGCAGCACCGCGATGCGGTCGCCGAGCTTGATGGCCTCGTCGAAGTCGTGGGTGACGAAGACGATGGTCTTGTGCAGTTCGTGCTGGAGCCGGATCAGCTCGTCCTGGAGGTGGTCGCGGGTGATCGGGTCGACCGCGCCGAACGGCTCGTCCATCAGCAGCACCGGCGGGTCGGCCGCCAGCGCCCGCGCCACGCCCACCCGCTGCTGCTGGCCGCCCGACAGCTGGCGGGGGTAGCGGCCCCGGAACTCGCGGGGGTCCAGGCCCACCAGGTCCAGCATCTCCGCGACCCGGTCCCGCACCCGCGCCCGGGACCAGCCCACCATCCGGGGGACGAGGGCGATGTTCTCCGCGACCGTCATGTGCGGGAAGAGCCCGGAGGACTGGATCGCGTAGCCGATCTTGCGGCGCAGCTTCACCGGGTCCATGTCGGTCACGTCCTCGCCGCCGATGCGGATGCGCCCCGAGGTCGGCTCGATCAGCCGGTTGATCATCTTCAGGGTGGTGGACTTGCCGCAGCCGGACGGCCCGACGAAGATCACCGTCTCGCCCGCCTTGATCTCCATGGACACGCTGTCCACGGCCGGTTCCGCGCTGCCCGGGTAGCGCTTGGTCAGCTGCTCCAGCTCGATGGTCGCGCCCGCCGCCTCAGCCACGGATCCCCCTCGGGATGGTCAGCCGCCCGATCAGCACATAGGCGGCGTCGAAGAGCAGCGCGAGGACGACGATGCCGATCGTTCCGGCCAGCACCTGGTTGAGGGCGTTGGCGCTGCCCAGCGAGGCGATGCCGCGGAAGATCTCGTTGCCCAGGCCCGGACCCGAGGCGTACGCGGCGATCGCGGCGATGCCCATCAGCATCTGCGTCGCCACCCGGATGCCGGTCAGGATCGGCGGCCACGCCAGCGGCAGTTCCACCCGGGCCAGCGCCGCGGGGCGCGACATGCCGATCCCGCGGGCGGCGTCCACCAGGGCCGGGTCGACCCCGCGCAGGCCCACGATCGTGTTGCGGACCACCGGCAGCAGCCCGTACAGCGTCAGCGCGGTGACCGTCGGGGGGACGCCGAGGCCCAGCCAGGGGATCAGCAGACCGATCAGCGCCAGGGAGGGAATGGTGAGGATCGTCGCGGTGGAGGTGACGGCCAGGCCCGCGGTCCAGCCGCGGCGGTAGCTGAGCACGCCCACCGCCACCCCGATCGCGGTGGCCAGCACCATGCACTGGAAGACCAGGCTGGCCTGCTGGTAGGCGTCGGCCAGCAGTTGCTCGCGGCGGCTGGTGAGGTACGCCCAGAAGCTCATCCGGCCTCACCACCTGCCTGCCTCGCCCGCCGCCGGCGGCGCCGGTCACGGTTCCGCGTCCCGTGCCGCCTGCTCGACCAGCGGAATGATCCGGAGCGGGACCGGATTCTCCATGACGATCGCCGTGGCGGCCCGCACGATGCCATCAAAACCCACAACCCGGTCGATCACACGTTGGAGATCGGCGTTGGACCGGGCGACCAGGCGGCAGAGCATGTCCCCCTGGCCGGTCGTGGTGTGCAGCTCCAGCACCTCCGGCACCGCCCTCAAGTGGGCGCGCACATCGGGGCCTTGGCCCTGCTTGATCTCCAGCGTCGCGAACGCCGTCACCGGATAGCCGAGCGCCGCCGGGTCCACCTGCGGGCCGAAGCCCCGGATCACCCCATTGGCCTGAAGCCGGTCCAGCCGCGCCTGCACGGTGCCGCGGGCCACGCCGAGCCGCCGGGAGGCCTCCAGTACCCCGATCCGCGGCTCCCGCGCGAGGAGCGCGATCAGCCGGCCGTCCAGTCGGTCGATGCCCATGGTGTCCCGCCGCCCTCGTGTGGTCGCCGTTGTGACAGTGGTCACTCTGTGCAGAATGCCGCCCGTTATGCCCGAACCGCTGTACAGATTGCGCACTGGTTCCTGGAACTATTGCGCACCTTGGCCCCCGGGGCGAGGCTGGCGCCATGACTGAGACCCTGGATCACACCCCCGGCACCGCAGGCGACGCCGACCCGTTCCCGGTCAAGGGGATGGACGCGGTCGTCTTCGCGGTGGGCAACGCCAAGCAGGCGGCGCACTACTACTCGACCGCCTTCGGCATGAAGCGCGTCGCCTACTCCGGACCGGAGAACGGCAGCCGCGAGACCGCGTCGTACGTGCTGGAGTCCGGCAGCGCCCGGTTCGTGTTCACCTCCGTCGTCCGGGCCGCGACCGACCACGGCCGCTTCCTGGAGCAGCACGTGGCCGCCCACGGCGACGGTGTCGTCGACCTGGCGCTGGAGGTCCCCGACGTCCGCGCCGCGTACGACTACGCCCTCGCGCACGGCGCGACCGGGCTGGAGGCGCCGCGCGAGGTCTCGGACGAGTACGGCACGGTCGTCCTCGCCGCCATCGCCACCTACGGCGAGACCCGCCACACCCTCGTGGAGCGCGGCGGCTACAAGGGCCCGTACCTGCCCGGCTACGTCGCCGCCGAACCGATCGTGGAGCCGCCGGCCAAGCGGTTCTTCCAGGCGATCGACCACTGCGTCGGCAATGTCGAGCTCGGCAAGATGAACGAGTGGGTCACCTTCTACAACCGCGTCATGGGCTTCACGAACATGAAGGAGTTCGTCGGCGACGACATCGCCACCGAGTACTCCGCCCTGATGTCGAAGGTCGTGGCAGACGGCACGCTGAAGGTCAAGTTCCCCATCAACGAGCCCGCGATCGCGAAGAAGAAGTCGCAGATCGACGAGTACCTGGAGTTCTACGGCGGCCCCGGCGTGCAGCACATCGCGCTCGCCACCAACGACATCGTCGCGAGCGTGCGCGCCATGCGCGCGGCCGGCGTCGAGTTCCTCGACACGCCCGACTCCTACTACGACACCCTCGGCGAGTGGGCCGGCGACACCCGCGTGCCGATCGAGACCCTGCGGGAGCTGAAGATCCTCGTAGACCGGGACGAAGACGGCTACTTGCTGCAGATCTTCACCAAGCCCGTCCAGGATCGCCCGACCGTCTTCTTCGAAATGATCGAGCGCCACGGTTCGATGGGCTTCGGCAAGGGCAACTTCAAGGCCCTCTTCGAGGCGATCGAGCGCGAGCAGGAGCGCCGCGGCAACCTCTGATCCCTTCGCCGTGAATTCCGGCGCCGGACCGCGCCCCCGCGGGGGAGGGCGTGGTCCGGCGCCGGCCGTTTTCCGTGCCCCGGGCGCCGGCAGGCGTCCTTCCCCGCCGCCCCCGGCGGTGCGAGGCTGTGGGCATGGGTGATCTCATCGAACGGCTGCGCGCCGGGCTTCCCGCCGAGGCGATCCTCACCGACCCCGACGTCACCACCTCCTACGCCAACGACATGGCGAGCTTCTGCCCGGCCGGAGCGCCGGCCGTCGTCTGCCTGCCGCGGACCGTCGAGGAGGTCCGGCACATCATGCGGACCGCCACCGCGCTGCGGGTGCCCGTGGTGCCGCAGGGCGCCCGCACCGGCCTGTCGGGCGCGGCCAACGCGTCCGAGGGCTGCATCGTGCTGTCGCTCACCAGGATGAACCGGGTGCTGGAGATCGACCCCGTCGACCGGGTCGCGGTCGTCGAGCCCGGGGTGGTCAACGCCGCGCTGTCCCGTGCCGTCGCCGAACGCGGGCTGTACTACCCGCCCGACCCCTCCAGCTGGGAGCAGTGCACCATCGGCGGCAACATCGGCACCGGGTCCGGCGGCCTGTGCTGCGTGAAGTACGGCGTCACCGCCGAGTACGTGCTCGGACTGGACGTGGTGCTCGCCGACGGCCGCCTGATGCGCACCGGGCGCCGTACCGCCAAGGGCGTCGCGGGCTACGACCTGACCCGGCTGTTCGTCGGCTCCGAGGGCAGCCTCGGCATCGTCGTCCGCGCGATCCTGGCGCTCAGGCCGGCCCCGCCCGCCCAGCTCGCGATGGTCGCCGAGTTCCCCTCCGCGCAGGCGGCGTGCGCCGCGGTCTGCGCCATCATGTCCGGCGGCCATGTGCCGTCGCTTCTGGAGCTCATGGACGGCACCACGGTGCGCGCGGTCAACGCCATGACCGCGATGGGCCTGCCCGAGTCGACCGAGGCCCTGCTGCTGGCCGCCTTCGACACCCCCGCCCCGGCCGCCGACCTGGCGGCAGTGGGGGAGCTGTGCCTGGCCGCGGGCGCCACGCAGGTCGTCCCCGCCGAGGACGCCGTGGAGTCCGAAATGCTGCTGCAGGCGCGGCGGATGGCGCTGCCCGCGCTGGAGCGGGTCTCCACGGCCACGATGATCGACGACGTGTGCGTGCCGCGCGGCCGGCTCGGCGCCCTGCTCGACGGGGTCGCGGCCATCGCCGCCAAGCACGAACTGACCATCGGTGTCTGCGCCCACGCCGGCGACGGCAACACCCACCCCGTCGTCTGCTTCGACGCGGCCGACCCCGAGGAGTCCCGGCGGGCCAGGGAGTCCTTCGACGCGATCATGGCGCTGGGGCTCGAACTCGGCGGCACGATCACCGGCGAACACGGCGTGGGCGTGCTGAAGAAGGAGTGGCTGGCCCGCGAACTCGGCCCGGTGGGCATGGAGATGCAGCGCGGCGTCAAGGCGGTCTTCGACCCGCTCGGCATCCTCAACCCCGGCAAGCTGTTCTGAAGGCCGCGCCCGCACCAGGCCCTAGGCCTCCGGGGACTCGTCCAGCCCCGACCACGGATCGCGCAGCCACAGGTCGTCCCGCGGCTCACCGGCCGTGCCCGCGGTCGGGGCCAGCAGCTCGTCCAGGCGCTCGTCCATGGCCAGGTGGTCCAGCTCCGTCCCCGGCGGCACCACGCGCAGCGTGCGTTCCAGCCACGCCGCCACCGGCATGGACGCCGCCTCCAGCAGCGCGTTCCCGTCCGGCGAGCTCAGCGCCATGCAGATGACGCTGCGCCCGTCGGTCTTGGTCGGCCAGATCCGCACGTCCCCGTGGCCGCAGGGCCGGAACACCCCCTCGACGAGCAACTCCCGTGCGAAGGTCCAGTTCACCGGGGACTGCGACCCGATGTGGAAGGCGATGTGCACGGCGAAGGGGTCCTCGACCCGGTAGGCCAGCCGGGCCGGCACGGCGATGCTGCGCTCCGGCGACAGCACCAGGTTCATCTCCAGTTCCCGTTCCACCACGGTCTGCATGGCGTCGTCGTCCTTTCCTCGGCACAAGGCCCCTGGCGGTAGTGCGCGGCGAGGTGCTGCGCGGGGCCCGCACCGGGAGAGAGCGCATTGGGCACTCACCATTACGCGGCTTCCCATGATCGGGAAGACTTTTCCCGAAGGTGTGACGGCAGTTGCATGCATGCGATACACACATGGTTCGCCGGTCGCGGCACGGCCTGACGGCGGGTCACCCGCTCCCCTGGGCACCCGTCAAGCGGGAAGCGTAGCCGGTCCGGTCCGATGAAATGCCCTGGAATGCGGATCCTGGGCCGGGCCTCGTTTCTTTCTTCCGGATGGGGCGTTCTTCGTTAATGTCCTCCTTGGACCGCCGGGCGGCGGACCGGCCGAGCGCGTGGCCGTGACGGGACGTGATGGGAGTTGCCACCGATGACCTCCGGAATCAGCGGCGGGAGTGTGCCGGGCCCCGGGTACTACCCTGACCCGTCCATCCCGGGCTACATCCGGTACTGGAACGGTTCCTCGTGGGTCCCCGGCACCAGCCGCCCCGCGCCGCAGCCCGGTGAGAACCTCGCGCCGCCCACCGGTGCCCCGCTGCTCGTCTCCGGCCCGGCGGTGGCCGCCGCCCCTCCGGCACCCGTGGCGCCCGCCCCTCCCGCGCCGCCGGTGCGCCGCACCCCCGCGGTGGACGAGTCGGGTCCGATGTTCCTCGACGAGGACCCGCAGGCGCCCGCGGTCGAACGCGGGCCGTCCGTCTCGGAATGGGCGGCCGACCCGGCGCGGCAGGAGCCGTCCCCGCGGATCTCGTGGGGCGCACAGGAGCACGGGGGCGCGCCCCAGGCCGCCGCGCCCGCCCCTGCGCCCGCCCCGACTCCCACCCCCACGGCCGCCTCCGTCTCCGCGCCCGCGCCCGCTCCCGCCCCGGCACCTTCGCCGGTCCCCGCGCCCCCGCCGGCCCCCGGTCCGGCGCCCGCCCCGGCCATCGCCTCCGCGCCCACCGCGGGCGCCCCCGCGGCACAGGGCGCGAACCCCGTCCCCTGGGCCCAGCAGGTGCAGGAACTGGCCCGCCAGGGACAGCCCCAGGTGCCCGCGCAGAACGGCGCCGCGGGCAGCGGCGGCAGCGGGACGGGCGGACAGGCCCCCGGCACACCCGCCCCGCGGCGGCCCGTCCCCGCCGACCCGTTCGCCTCCGCGCGGGAACAGCCGCGCCCCGGCTCGCTCGGCAAGCGGCTGCTCGCCCGGATCGTGGACTCGCTGCTGACGGGCGCGATCGTCGCCGCGGCCGCCGTGCCGCTGGGCACCGCCGTGTACGAGCACGTCCAGGACAAGATGGACGCCGCCCGGCTGTCGGGCGAGACGGTCACCGTGTGGTTCATCGACGGCACGACGGCCACGCAGCTCGGCATCGTCCTCGGTGTGGCGCTCGTCGCCGGTGTGCTGTTCGAGGTGGTGCCGACCGCCGCATGGGGCCGCACCCTCGGCAAGAAGCTGTTCGGTCTGCGCGTGCTGGACATCGAGGGCCGGCACGAACCCGGCTTCGGCAGGTCGCTGCTGCGCTGGCTCACACGCACCGTGCCGGCCGCCCTGCTGATCGGCTTCCTCGGCCTGCTGTGGTGCGCCTTCGACCGACCGTGGCGCCAGTGCTGGCACGACAAGGCGGCGCGCACCTTCGTGGCCGCGGACCGCTGAGAACCGGCACCCGAACGGACCACGCCGGAGGCGTCCCCACGGCGTCCGGGTTTCACTCGGGGCATGAGCACCGACCGGCCCGAGGACCCGTTCGCGAAGCCTCCCCAGGAGCCGCAGCAGCCCTCCCCGCCGCCGCCGTCCGGGACTCCGCCGGCGAGCGGCGGGCCGTACGACCAGCCGCCCCCCGTCTACCCGGGCGGCCCCTACGGCGGCGCCCCGCAGGGCGGTCCGTACGACACCCCGTACGGCGGTGCGCCCACGCCCGACCCGCTCGCGGGGATGCCGCCGCTGGCGCACCGGGGCCGCCGGCTGCTCGCCCGTATCGTCGACGGACTGATCATCGGCATCCCGATCTACGCGATCACCTGGGCGTTCTGGGGCGCCTACGACTACACCAGCGGCTACGGCAAGAGCTTCGCCGAGGGCGTGATCTACGCGGTGGTCTACCTCGTCTACCAGGTCCTGATGCTGACCCGCTACGGGCAGAGCCTGGGCAAGAAGCTCCTCAAGGTCCGGGTCGGCATGCTGGCCGACGGCACCAACCCCTCGACCCCGGCGGCGCTCAAACGCGAGGCGGTCTACTCCCTGGTGCCGGTCATCCCGTGCTGCGGCTCGATCTTCTGGATCATCGAGGTGCTGTGGTGCACCTGGGACAAGCCGTACCGGCAGTGCCTGCACGACAAAGCCGGGCAAACCGTGGTGGTCTCCGCGGCGTGAGACATCAGCGCGACGATCGTCGCAGGGCCGTGACGTATTGCCACTATGCGACGTCATGTCCGGCTGATTTACTCACTCTATGAGTTCGAATCAACCGCCCGGATACGGTTACCCGCAGGGCGGCTCGGGGGGTCAGGATCCGTACGGCCAGAATCCGTACGGCCAGCAGCCTCACCCTCAGGGCCAGAACCCCTATGACCAGCAGCAGCCGCCGCCGTTCCCGCAGCAGCCCGGGTCGCCCTACGGCTACCCGCAGGCGCCGCCCGCCGGTTACGGCCAGATGCCCGTGGACCCGGCCCTGGCGGGCATGCCGCCGCTGGCCGACAGCGGCCAGCGCTTCCTCGCCCGGCTGATCGACGGCCTCATCCTGATTCCGGTTGTCGTCGTTGTGTTCGCGGTGGTGGGCTTCTCCGGAGGCTTCGGCAAGACGTTCCTTGCTTCGGTGCTGCTCAGCGTCGCGATTTTCCTGTACGAGGCGCTGATGCTGCGCACCTCCGGGCAGACGGTCGGCAAGAAGGTCATGAAGATCCGGGTGGCGCGGCTCGCCGACGGCGCCGTCCCCGGTGACGCGGCCTGGACCAGGGCCGGCGTGTACGCGGGTCTGGGTGTGGTCAGCAACCTGATCCCCTGCCTCGGCGCCATCCCCTCACTGCTCAACGCGCTGTGGCACCTGTGGGACAAGCCCTACCGCCAGTGCTGGCACGACAAGGCGGCCAAGACCGTCGTCGTCAAGGTCTGACCGACGGCAAGGACACGTACGACGGCCCCGGAGCGAAGGCTCCGGGGCCGTTGTCGTGCCGGCGGGTGCGGCGGACCGCTCAGTGGTGCAGCGAGTGCTCCTCGACGCGGGGTTCGGCGGCGCTGCGCACCCGTGGGCGCGGGACCGGTGCCGCGGCCGGAGCGCCGTTGCGGGCGCGGCGGCCGGCGGCTGCCGGCAGCGGCACCGTGACGGCGACCAGCACGCCGAGCAGCAGCCCGGCGGCCGCGATGACCGCGACGCCGGTGCCCGAACGCGCCTCGGACAGCAGCAGCATCGCCAGGGTCGAGAGCACCACGGTCGCGGAACCGTAGGAGATCTGGGCGGGGGTGGGACGCGGCATGGCAGATCCGTCCTTGTGTACGTCGATGGTGTCGAAGCGTCGGCCAGGGCGGTCTTTCGGGTCGTTCACAGGTGGCACGCCGTCCACCGACTCTACGTTTCGGGATGCCCGGACGGAACATCCGGTAAGCGTGACCTAACCCACGGTACGGAAGCATGGGGGGCGCAGGGGGTCGCATCGCGATCTTCGGAGGACCCAACTCTGCCCGCTGTCCGGCCGCTTGGGCAGCCCGGAACGTCCGCTATGCGCAACGGACCGGTCGCTCACCGTACTTGTCGGTCATGACCAAGTCAAGATCTGTCTTTTCTCACGTCACTCCGGTGCAATGGCCTCACCCTAGGGAGGTCAAATCACAGTGATAAGCCACCGACGGACCATCAGATCCGCCGCTCTGGCCGTGGCGATCGCCGCAATAGGTGCCGGCGCCTTCCCCGTCGCGGCAGCCCAGGCCGACTCTCAGGCCGGCGCCGCGCGGAAGGACCCGGCTCGGGCGGAGCGGGTCGCGCACGACCTTAAGGGCCCGCTGAGCGAGCGTCAGGCGTCCCAGCGCCAGCAGGCGATCGAACAGGTCATATCCGGCAAGTCCAAGGTCGAGGACCGCGGCGCCTCGGGCGTGGTGAAGCTCGGCGCGAACAAGTACGTCGAGCTCAAGCGCGAGAAGACCGACAAGATCTTCGTGATCCTTGCCGAGTTCGGGACGAAGACCGACCCCGCGTACGGCGGCACGACCGGTCCCGCGCACAACTCGATAGCCAAGCCCGACCGTCGCAAGGACAACAGCACGGCGTGGCAGGCGGACTACAACCGCCAGCACTTCCAGGACCTGTACTTCTCGCACTCCTCCAGCAAGGAGTCGATGGCGAAGTACTACGAGAAGCAGTCCTCCGGCCGCTACTCGGTCTCCGGCGAGGTCGCCGACTGGGTCAAGGTCGACTGGAACGAAGCCCGTTACGGCAGCAACAAGTGCGACACCTGCACCTGGAACCTCGTCGCCGACGCGGTGAACAAGTGGGTCGCCGCCCGCAAGGCCGCCGGTGACTCCGCCGCCCAGATCAAGGCGAAGCTGGCCGAGTACGACCAGTGGGACCGCTACGACTACGACGGCGACGGCAACTTCAACGAGCCCGACGGCTACATCGACCACTTCCAGATCGTGCACGCCGGTGAGGACGAGTCCGCCGGCGGCGGCGCCCAGGGCGAGGACGCGATCTGGGCCCACCGGTGGTACGCCTTCGGCACCGACGCGGGCGCGACCGGCCCGGCCGGCAACCTGCTCGGCGGCACCCAGATCGGCGACACCGGCGTGTGGGTCGGCGACTACACCGTGCAGCCCGAGAACGGCGGCCTCGGCGTCTTCGCCCACGAGTTCGGCCACGACCTCGGTCTGCCGGACCACTACGACACCACCAACACCGCCGAGAACTCCACCGGCTTCTGGACGCTGATGTCGTCCGGTTCCTGGCTCGGCACCGGCAAGGACGCCATCGGCGACCTGCCCGGCGACATGACCGCCTGGGACAAGCTGCAGCTGGGCTGGCTCAACTACGCCACCGCCAAGGCCGGCACGAGGTCGGGCGCCACTCTCGGTGTCTCGGAGTACAACACCAGCAACAAGCAGGGCCTGGTCGTCACCCTCCCCAAGAAGACCGTGACCACGCAGCTCGCCACCCCGGCCGAGGGCACCAAGCAGTGGTGGAGCGGCAGCGGTGACAACCTGAGCAACACCCTCACCCGCGATGTCGACCTCACCGGCAAGACCTCGGCGAGCCTGGCCCTCAAGGGCTGGTACGACATCGAGGAGAACTACGACTACCTCTACACCGAGGCGTCCACCGACGGTGGCGCGACCTGGACCGCGCTGGACGGCACCGTCGGCGGTGCCCCGCTCCCGCGCGACGCCAGCGGCAAGCCGGCCCTGACCGGCACCGCGGCCTCCTACCAGGACATGGCGTTCCCGCTGGACGCGTACGCCGGCTCGTCGGTCAAGCTCCGCTTCCGCTACCAGAGCGACGGCGGCGTGGCCCAGAAGGGCTTCCTGGCCGACGCGATCACGCTGACCGCCGACGGCGCGACCGTGTTCAGCGACGGCGCCGAGAACGGTGACAACGGCTGGACCGCCAAGGGCTTCACCGCCAAGGGCTCCACCTTCTCGTCGGAGTACCCGCAGTACTACATCGCCGAGAACCGGCAGTACGTCTCGTACGACAAGACCCTCAAGTCCGGCCCGTACAACTTCGGCTGGGCCACCACCAAGGAGAACTGGGTCGAGCACTACGCGTACCAGACCGGCCTGCTGATCTGGCTGTGGGACACCTCGATGACCGACAACAACGTCAGCGCGCACCCGGGCGCGGGCAAGGTCCTCCCGATCGACGCCCACCCCACGCCGCTGCTGTGGAAGGACGGCACGCTGCAGCGCAACCGCGTGCAGGCCTACGACTCCACGTTCTCGACGCACCACACCGACGCCGTCACCCTGCACAAGGACGGCGTCGCCACCCGGATCCCGAGCCAGGCCGGCAACCGGGTCTTCGACGACAAGTACTCGTACTGGTCCGCCAAGAACCCGACCGGCGGCGTGAAGGTGTCCCCCACCAACACCCGTATCACGATCATGTTCGAGGCCTGGGACGGCAGCTCTATCACGATCATGGTCAGCCCGTCCCGCAAGTGATCGCACATCGCTCGAAGTGACCTGATCGGCCCCCGTCCCCTGGTGGACGGGGGCCGATCCGCAGATCATGTGCTTATGGCCAGCGGCGGGTTCACCAGGCTCCCGAGCGGCGACGTCATCGTCGCCCTCCGGCTGCCCTCGCCCGGCGGCTCACCCGACGACCACATACGGGTGATCGTCGTCTCCGCGAACCGGCAGCGCGCCCTGACCCGGCTGCGCAACCTGGGCTTTCGCACCGCCCGCCTCGCCGGCAACCTCGAACCGCCCACCGGCGACGAGATCAACGCCGTCCTGCACCACCCCGACGGCCTGGTCTGGCGGCGCATCCCCGCCGCCCCCGCCGAGCCCTGGCAGTCCATCGCGGCCCTGCTGGGCCCGACCGCCCGGCGCCCCGCCGCCCACTAGGACGGCAGCACGACCTACGCCGCGCCCACGACCGGCTTGCCCGTGAGTTCCGCGCCGGCGGCCCGCAGCTCGTCCGTCGCCCGGTCCGTCGTCTCCCGCATCACCCCGGCCGTCAGGTCCAGCAGCACCCGGGTGCGCAGACCCGCGCGGACCGCGTCCAGCGCGGTGGCCCGCACGCAGTGGTCGGTGGCGATGCCGACCACGTCGACCTCGCTCACCCCGTGCGCGCTCAGCCACTGCGCCAGGCCCGTGCCGTTCTCGTCGGCGCCCTCGAAGCCGCTGTACGCGCCCGAGTAGTGGCCCTTGTCGAAGACCGCGTCCACCGCGCCGGAGGCGACCGCCGGCGCGAAGTTGGGGTGGAAGCCCACGCCCTCGGTGCCGGCCACGCAGTGCACCGGCCAGGTGTGGACGTAGTCCGGGCGCTCGGAGAAGTGGTCGCCGGGCTCGATGTGCAGATCGCGGGTCGCCACGACCCAGCGGTAACCGGCCGTGGCGTCCCCGATGAGGTCGGTGATCGCGGCGGCCACCCCCGCGCCGCCGGCGACCGCCAGACTGCCGCCCTCGCAGAAATCGTTCTGCACGTCCACGACGATCAGTGCCCGGTGCATCAGGGATCCGTCCTTCCGTTGCTCGCGGTCCATCGACTGTACGTACCGCGTCCCGTCCGCGGCAGGGGGCCTCACCAGCCGGCGTACTCCGTCGGCAGGGCCGGCTCGCCGCGGGAGAGCTGAGTCGCCGACAGCGGCAGACCGGCGCGGGCCTCGACATGCCGCAGGCGCGCGGCCTCCAGCGGTTCCCGGGCCACGACCTCGCCGCCCGTCACCAGCGGCACCAGCAGCTGCCGGTCCGCGAGCGCCGCCGGCACCGGACCGGTGCCGACCACCTCGGCCTCCGCGACGCCGTCGGCGTCCAGCCGTCGTGCTGCCCACTTGCGGCCGCCGACGCTGGTCTTGCCGCCCATCGACTTCTTGGCGACCGGTACCAGGGGCGCGTCGGGGGCGTCGGAGGCGGCCCGGGCGACCAGCTTGTAGACCATCGAGCAGGTCGGGTGGCCGCTGCCGGTGACCACGGAGGTGCCCACGCCGTACGCGTCGACCGGCGCCGCCGCCAGCGAGGCGATGGCGTACTCGTCCAGGTCGGAGGTCACCACGATCCGGGTGTCCTTGGCGCCGAGGTCGTCCAGTTGCTGCCGCACCCGGTGGGCGAGCAGCAGCAGGTCGCCGGAGTCGATGCGCACCGCGCCGAGCTCGGGGCCGGCGATCCCGACGGCCGCGCGGACCGCCTCGGCCACGTCGTAGGTGTCGACCAGCAAGGTGGTGCCGCGGCCCAGCGACTCCACCTGTGCGGTGAAGGCGTCCCGCTCGCTGTCGTGCAGCAGGGTGAAGGCGTGCGCGCTGGTGCCGATGGTGGGCAGGCCGTACCGGAAACCGGCGGCCAGATTGCTCGACGAGACAAAACCGCCGATGTATGCGGCGCGCGAGGCGGCCACCGCCGCCAGCTCGTGCGCCCGGCGGGCGCCCATCTCCATCAGCGGACGGCCGGCGGCGGCCACGGCCATCCGGGAAGCGGCGGCCGCGATGGCGCTGTCGTGGTTGAGGACCGACAGCACGACCGTCTCCAGCAGGACGGCCTCGGCGAAGGTGCCCTCCACCCGCAGGATCGGGGAGCCGGGGAAGTACACCTCGCCCTCGGGGTAGCCGGCGACGTCGCCGCGGAAGCGGTAGTCCGCCAGCCACTTCAAGGTGGCGGCGTCGACGACCCGCTCGCGTTCCAGGAAGCCGAGGATGTCGTCGTCGAAGCGGAAGTTCTCCACCGCGTCGAGCAGGCGGCCGGTGCCGCCCACGACCCCGTACCGGCGCCCCTCGGGCAGCCGGCGGGTGAACACCTCGAACACCGAACGGCGGTCGGCCGCGCCGCTGCGCAGCGCGGCCTGCAGCATGGTCAGCTCGTAGCGGTCGGTGAAGAGCGCGGTGGAGGGGACGGCCACGGGCAGCCCCAGGTCTGCAGAGCTCATGGCGAGGATGCTACCCCCAACTCTCGTCAGAGTGACGATTTCTCGGGGGCCGGTTTCCCTGCGGGCGCGATCTGGTGACAGCATGGGAGCCGTGAGTGTCGCCCCCGCAGAGATCGAACGGACCGAGTCGAGCGAGGCCCCCTTCGAGGCGCCGTCCCCGGACGTTCCCTGGGTGACCGTCGTCCACAACGACCCGGTCAATCTGATGAGCTACGTGACGTACGTCTTCCAGGCGTACTTCGGGTACCCGAAGGACAAGGCCACCAAGCTGATGCTCGACGTCCATCACAAGGGGCGCGCCGTGGTCTCCAGCGGCACCCGCGAGGAGATGGAACGCGACGTGCAGGCGATGCACGGATACGGGCTGTGGGCCACGCTCACCCAGGACCGCTGAGCACCACCGCACCGCCGGACGGCACCGCCGATCACGCAGACCACCACCGCCGAGCGCCATGAGGACGGCTGAGACACACATGCCCGGGTACTTCGAGTCCACGCCCGGTGGCACCGCCGCCGTCGCGCTCGACGAGGTCGAGATCTCCATCCTGCGCAACCTGGCCGTCCAGCTCCTGGAGCTGATCGGGCCCGGCGACGCCGACAGCGGCACCGGCGACGGCGAACCCGCCGACCCGTTCGCCGGCCTCTTCGAGGACGGCCCGACCAAGCCCCCGCAGGACCCGGCCCTGGCCCGGCTGTTCCCCGACGCCTACGAGGAGACCGCCGACTCCGCGGAGTTCCGCCGCTTCACCGAGAACGACCTGCGCGCCCGCAAGCGCGGCGACGCCCTCGCGGTGGTGCGCAGCCTCGACGCGCTGAGCCCGGGCCGCCGCGGGGGAGCGGTGCTGACCCTGACCGAGGCCGAGGCGCTGCAGTGGCTCGGGACCCTCAACGACCTGCGGCTGACGCTGGGGTCGCGGCTTGAGGTCACCGACGACGAGGAGAACGAGCTCTACCACCTCCCCGACTCCGACGAGCGCAAGCCGCTCGTCCTCGCCTACTTGTGGCTCGGCGGCCTCCAGGAGAGTCTGGTGGCCACCCTCCAGGTGTGAGCGCGGAGCCCGCCGCCCGCGCTCCGCCCCCCTCGCACCGCCCTTCCGGTCCCCCCGCGTTGGCCTGTCGTGTCCCGGTCGTACGCCCGCCGTACGCCCCCCCGTCCGCTCAGAGGGCGCTCAAATCCGGATAACGATCACGTCACCGCGGGCGGCCGCATTCCCGTTCGGCGCACCTTTTGTCCGCCTCTCCCTGAGACGTATGACACATTTGCGCTGCGTGCCCGACGCCCGCCCCGTGATACGAATCCTCGACCACCGGCCGCGACGCCACCCCAAGTCGCGGTCGGTCGCGTGGCCGGTCGACCCCGGCGTGCACCTCCAGCCATCCGGGGGGATCGGAGCCCTGCCGAGCCGTACACGGCCGGCCGGGCATGGAGAAAGGCACAGCAGACATGACCTCGACGCAGGTCGAGCACGAATCCGGCAGCGGGGCCGAGGGAACCGCGACAGCGGAGGGCTACAAGCGGGCACTGAACGCCCGCCAGGTCCAGATGATCGCCATCGGCGGCGCCATCGGCACCGGCCTCTTCTACGGCTCCAGCACCGGCATCGCGAAGATCGGCCCCAGCCTCATCGCCTGCTACGCCGCCGCCGGCGTGGTGATCTTCTTCATCATGCGGGCCCTCGGTGAACTCCTCACCTACCGCCCCACCTCCGGCAGCTTCGCCGACTACGCCCGCGAGTTCTTCGGGCCCTTCACCGGCTTCGCCACCGGCTGGTCGTACTGGGCGCTGTGGGTCACCGCGTGCATGTCCGAGGTCACGGCCGCCGGCGCGTACATCAACTTCTGGTGGCCGGCGATCCCGGTCTGGTCCACCGCCGCCGTCGCGCTCGTGGTGCTCTTCGTCGCGAACCTGGTCTCCGTCAAGGTCTTCGGCGAGCTGGAGTTCTGGTTCTCCTGCATCAAGGTCACCGCCATCATCGCCATGATCGTCATCGGCGTCGGCGTGCTCACCTTCGGCTTCTCCTCCGCCGGTGACACCGCCTCCGTCACCCACCTGTGGGCCGACGGCGGCTTCGCGCCCCACGGCGCCTGGCAGGCCATGCTCGCCATGCAGGGCGTCATCTTCGCCTACCTCGGCGTCGAACTCGTCGGCATCACCGCGGGCGAGGCCGAGAACCCCAAGCAGACCCTGCGCAAGGCGATCAACACCCTCCCGGTGCGCATCGGCATCTTCTACGTCGGCGCGCTGATCGTCCTGCTGTCGGTCTTCTCCTGGACCAAGTACACCCCAGGCGTCAGCCCGTTCGTGCAGGTCTTCGCCCAGGTCGGCATCCCGGGAGCGGCCGGGATCATGAACTTCGTGGTCCTCACCGCAGCCCTGTCCTCGTGCAACTCCGGCATCTACTCCACCGGCCGCATGCTGCGCGGCCTGGCCGTCAACGGCGAGGCACCCCGTCCCATGGGCAACCTCAGCGGCCGGAGCCTGCCGCTGCCCGCACTCGTCGGATCCACCCTGGTCATGGGCATCGGCGTGATCGTCAACGTCGTCTCGCCCGGCAAGGCCTTCCTGTACATCACCTCGGTCGCCACCTGCGCCGGACTGTGGACCTGGACCATGATCCTCGCCGCCCACCTGCGGTACCGGGCCCGGGTCCGCGCCGGGCTGCTGCCCGCCTCCGACTTCCGGATGCCGGGCGCCCCCGTCACCAACTGGCTCTCCATCGCGGCCCTGCTGCTCGTCGTCGTCCTCATGGCGATCGACCCCGACACCCGGCTCGGCCTGTACGTGTGGCTCGTGTGGTTCGCCGTGCTCGCCGTCGGCTACCAGGCCGCCAAGCGGCGCACCCCCACCGACCAGCCACTGGCCTTCGCCCAGAAGTAGCCCCGCCGGCCGGCCCCCGCGCCCGGTGTCCGGCAGTCGGTCTCCGTACTCCCGTACGGAGACCGACTGCATATCCTGACGACCATGCTGACCCTCACCCGTGCCCTCCACGACGCCCTCGTCGCCCACGCCCGTGCCGACCACCCCGACGAGGCGTGCGGCGTCGTCGCGGGACCGGCCGGCAGCGACCGGCCCGAGCGGCACATCCCCATGCTCAACGCCGCCCGCTCACCCACGTTCTACGAGTTCGACTCCGGTGACCTGCTCAGGCTCTACCGCGACATGGACGACCGCGACGAGGAACCGGTGGTCGTCTACCACTCGCACACCGCCACCGAGGCCTACCCCTCGCGCACCGACATCTCCTACGCCAATGAACCCGGCGCGCACTACGTGCTGGTCTCCACCGCCGACACCGACGACTCCGGGCCCTTCCAGTTCCGTTCCTTCCGCATCGTGGACGGCCAGGTCACCGAGGAACCCGTCGAGATCGTCGACTCCTACGCCTGAGACGGCCACGTCCGCATCATGGGACGACCACCTCTGACGGCCGGGGGGAATCGATACGATGACCCCATGGTTCTCCACGACGTGAGCGACAAAGCGCCGGGCACCCTGCTCGTGGCGCGGCTGTACGTCGACCTGTGCCGCCTCGCCGGCGCGGCATGTCCCCGCCCCTGACGCGCCGACCCCGCCCGCGCGCTCCGGGCCGCCCACCGGACCCCGTCCACCGGGCCGCGCACACCGGGACGCCGCACCGCCGCCCGCACCACACGAGCCCTTCCGACTGGAGCCCCGCATGGCCATCGAGGTCCGCATCCCGACCATCCTTCGCAGCTACACCGGCGGCGCCAAGGCCGTCGACGGCAGCGGCAGCACGATCGACGAGCTCCTCACCGACCTCGACACCCGCCACGCCGGCATCCGCGAGCGCATCGTCGACACCGCCGCCGGCGGCGACCTGCGGCGCTTTGTGAACGTCTACCTCAACGACGAGGACGTCCGCTTCCTCGACGGCATCTCCACCAAGCTCACCGACGGCGACAGCGTCACCATCCTCCCCGCCGTCGCGGGTGGAATGGCCTGATGCGGTACGACAGCCCGCTGGCAGCCGTCGGCAACACCCCGCTGGTACGGCTGCCGCGCCTGTCCCCGTCCGCCGAGGTCGGCGTCTGGGCCAAGCTGGAGGACCGCAACCCCACGGGCTCCGTCAAGGACCGCCCGGCCCTGCACATGATCGAGCAGGCCGAACGCTCCGGACGCCTCACCCCCGGCTGCACCATCCTGGAACCCACCTCCGGCAACACCGGCATCTCGCTGGCCATGGCCGCCAAGCTCAAGGGCTACCGCATGGTCTGCGTCATGCCCGAGAACACCTCCTCCGAGCGCCGCGAACTGCTCACCATGTGGGGCGCCGAGATCATCCCCTCCCCGGCCGCCGGCGGCTCCAACACCGCCGTACGCGTCGCCAAGGAACTGGCCGCCGAGCACCCCGACTGGGTGATGCTCTACCAGTACGGCAACCCCGACAACGCCGGCGCCCACTACGCGACCACCGGCCCCGAGATCCTCGCCGACCTCCCCTCCGTCACCCACTTCGTCGCCGGTCTCGGCACCACCGGCACCCTCATGGGCGTCGGCCGCTACCTGCGCGAGAAGGTCCCCGGCGTGCAGATCGTCGCCGCCGAGCCGCGCTACGACGACCTCGTCTACGGACTGCGCAACCTCGACGAGGGATTCATCCCCGAGCTCTACGACGAGTCCGTCCTCACCACCCGCTTCTCCGTCGGCTCCGCCGACGCCGTCGCCCGCACCCGCGAACTGCTCCAGCAGGAGGGCATCTTCGCCGGGGTCTCCACCGGCGCCGCCCTGCACGCCGCCCTCGGCGTCGCCCGCAAGGCCGAACGCGCGGGCGAGCGCGCCGACATCGTGTTCGTCGTCGCCGACGGCGGATGGAAGTACCTGTCGACCGGCATCTACACCGCCGAGTCCACCGAGGCGGCCGTCGCCGCCCTGCACGGCCAGCTCTGGGCCTGAACCCCGCGCACCCCCCAGCGGCGCCCCCGTCCCGGCGAAGTTCCGGCGACGAGGGCGCCGTACTGGTGATTCCGCCCACAACGGGGCTCCGCAGAGGAGCACGGGCAGCCCGGGCGCCTTACGCTCAAGCACATGGCGGGTCGCACCCGCCCTCCCCCCATTCCCGTACGGAATGGGGCATCGTGGCGCGCCAACGCAAGACCCCCGGAACAATCCACGGAGGTTTCTGCACATGAAGCTCACCGTCGTCGGCTGCTCGGGGTCGTTTCCGTCCGCGGACTCGGCCTGCTCCAGCTACCTCGTCGAGGCCGACGGCTTCCGGTTGCTGCTCGACATGGGCAATGGCGCCCTGGGCGAGCTGCAACGCCACTGCGGTCTCTACGACCTCGACGCCGTCCTGCTCAGCCATCTGCACGCCGACCACTGCATCGACATGCTCGGCTACTTCGTCGCACGCTACTACCGCCACGAGGGCGGCCCCGCCCACGCCATCCCCGTCTACGGGCCGGAAGGCACCGAGCGCCGCCTCGCGAGCGCCTACGGGGACGTACCCGACGAGAAGTGCATGAGCGAGGTCTTCGACTTCCGCACCCTGGAACCCGGTGCGTTCCGGCTCGGCCCCTTCACCGTCACCGCGGACACGGTCAGCCACCCCGTCGAGGCCTACGGCTTCCGCATCGAGCACGCCGGCCGCACCCTCACCTACTCCGGTGACACCGGCCGCAGCGACGCCCTGGCGACCCTGACCGAGGGCACCGACCTCTTCCTGTGCGAGGCCTCCTTCACGCACGGCAAGGAGGACATCCCCGGCCTGCACCTCAACGGCCGCGAAGCCGGCGAGTACGCCGACCGCGCCGGCGCCGGACGCCTCGTCCTCACCCACATCCCGCCGTGGACCGACCCCCAGGTCAACCTCGACGACGCCCGCGCGGTCTACGACGGCCCGGTCGAACTGGCGAAGGCGGGCGCGGTCTACGAGATCTGACGCCGCCGGCCCGCCACGGCACGCGCGAGGCCCCCGGAACCCAGCGGGTTCCGGGGGCCTCCTGCGTACGTCCGCGCGGTCGCGTCGCTAGGCCTTGGTGAGGTCCTCGATCTCCTCCTCGGGCTCACGGCCCGGGGTGGGGAGATTGAACTTCACGATCGCGAAGCGGAAGAGCACGTAGTAGATCACCGAGAAGCACAGGCCGATCGGGATGATCAGCCATGGCTTGGTCGCCAGGTTCCAGTTCAGGATGTAGTCGATCGCGCCCGCCGAGAACGTGAAGCCCGCGTGGACGCCGAGCGCCCAGGTGACCGCCATCGACACCGCGGTCAGCACCGCGTGGATGGCGTAGAGCAGCGGCGCGATGAACATGAAGGAGAACTCGATCGGCTCCGTGACACCCGTGACGAAGGAGGTCAGGGCGAGCGAGAGCATCATGCCGAGCACGGCCTTGCGGCGCTCGGGCCGGGCCGTGTGGGCCATGGCCAGGGCCGCGGCCGGGAGGCCGAACATCATGATCGGGAAGAAGCCCGACATGAACTGTCCGGCGCTGCCGTCACCGGCGAAGAACCGGGTGAGGTCGCCGTGCACGACGGTGCCCGCGGAGTTGGTGAAGTCACCGAGCTGGAACCAGGCCACCGAGTTCACGAACTGGTGCATGCCGATCGGCAGCAGACCGCGGTTGATCAGGCCGAAGAGCGCCGCGCCGACCGAGCCGAGCCCGGTCATCCACTCGCCGAAGTTGCTGATGGCGTCGCCGATGGGCTCCCAGACCAGGCCGAAGAAGACACCGACCAGGGTGCCGACGAAGGCCATGATGATCGGCACGAGCCGGCGGCCGTTGAAGAAGCCGAGCCAGTCCACCAGCCGTGTGCGGTGGAAGCGCTGCCACAGGACGGCGGAGAGCAGACCCATCACGATGCCGCCGAGCACACCCGGGTTGTTGTACGTGGCGGCGATGTCGGCGCCCGCCTGGACCTTCGCCTCGGTGACCGGGAAGGCCTTCAGGACGTTGTTGTAGACCAGGAAGCCCACGAGAGCCGCGAGCGCGGTCGAGCCGTCGGCCTTCTTGGCGAAGCCGATGGCCACGCCTATGCAGAACAGCATCGGGAGGTTGTCGAAGACGGCACCGCCCGCGGTCGCGAAGACGGAGGCCACCTTGTCCCAGCCGAGGCCGTCGGCCCCGAAGACATCGGGCTGCCCCAGGCGGAGCAGGATGCCCGCCGCCGGCAGGACCGCGATCGGCAGCTGGAGGCTGCGGCCGATCTTCTGCAGGCCCTGGAAAAGGCCGGAGCCCCGCTTCTTCGCCGCGGGAGCCGCCGTCGGGGTGGCGGTCGTCATGGAGTTCCTCCTGGTCTGAACCACTCAGTGGTGTAGACCAGTCTTAACATGCACTTGACGCGCAGAGGAACGTTTGGCTCTGTGTGGTCTAGACCACATTTCGGAGCGTGGTCCCTCCGCTACGCCTTGAGGTTGTCCCGCGCCATCTCCTCCGCGACCTCCACCGGCTCCCGCCCCGGCGTCGCCAGGTCGAACCGCGTGATCACCAGCCGGAACAGCCCGTAGTAGACCGCCGCGAACACCAGCCCGACCGGGACGATCAGCCACGGCTTCGTCGCCAGCGACCAGTTCACGACGTAGTCGATGAGACCCGCCGAGAAACTGAAACCGTCGTGCACCCCCAGCGCCCAGGTGACCGCCATCGACACCCCCGTCAGCACCGCGTGGATCGCGTACAGCGCCGGCGCGACGAACAAGAAGGAGTACTCCACCGGCTCCGTGATCCCCGTGACCAGCGAGGTCAGCCCCACCGACAGCATCAGCCCGCCCACCTCCTTGCGGCGCTCCGGGCGGGCGCAGTGCGTGATGGCCAGCGCCGCGGCGGGCAGCGCGAACATCATGACGGGGAAGAAGCCCGACATGAACTGCCCCGCCGTCGGGTCGCCCGCCAGGAACCGGTTGATGTCCCCGTGCGCCACCTGGCCGTCCGGCTTCGTGAAGTCGCCGAACTGGAACCACACGAACACGTTCAGGAACGTGTGCAGACCCACCGTGAGCAGCGCCCGGTTCGCCACCCCGAAGATGCCCGCGCCCCACGACCCCAGATCGCTCAGCCACTGGCTGAAGCTCGTCAGGCCACTGCCGACCGGCGGCCACACCCACAGCGACAGCGCCGCGAAGGCGATCGCCACGAAGGACATGATGATGGGCACCAGGCGCCGCCCGTTGAAGAAGCCCAGCCAGTCCACCAGCCGCGTGCGGTGGTAGCGCTGCCAGAAGAAGGCGGTCAGCAGCCCGATCACGATCCCGCCGAACACCCCCGGATCCTGGTACGCGGCGGGAATCGCCGCCGACGGCGTGCCCGGCGGGACGCAGGCACCGCTGATCGCGCTCGCCTGCGTGAACACCGTGCCGGGCGGGCACTCCTGCGGGAACTGGTGCAGCACCCCGTAATAGACAAGAAAACCCACGACCGCCGCCAGCGCCGTCGAACCGTCCGCCTTCTTCGCCATGCCGATCGCGACACCCACCGCGAACAGCAGAGGCAGCCCCAGCGAGCCGTCCAGCAGCGCGCCGCCCGCGCCGCTGAACACCCTCGCCACGTTGTCCCAGCCGAGCCCCTCGGAGCCGAACACGTCCGGCTGCCCCAGCCGGTTCAGGATGCCCGCCGCCGGCAGTGCCGCGATGGGCAGTTGCAGACTGCGCCCCATCTTCTGCAGCCCCTGGAAGAGCGTGCCCGTCCACCTGCGGCCGGGGCGCGGACCTGCGGCGGCGTCCGAGCTCATGGTCACTACCTCCTGGCGGGTAATGTGGTGTAGACCAGTTGCGGCGCGGCTGTGTCAGAGATGCATCCCCGCAAATGCGGTCCACACCTGCACTACCGTGTGAAATCGGACCGAACGGCCGAGACAACCAGGAGCTACAGATGGCCAGCAAGGCAGAGAAGATCGTCGCCGGGCTCGGAGGACTCGACAACATCGAGGAGATCGAGGGCTGCATCACCCGACTCCGCACCGAGGTCGCCGACCCCTCCCTCGTCGACGAGGCCGCGCTCAAGGCCGCCGGCGCCCACGGCGTCGTCAAGATGGGCAACGCCATCCAGGTCGTCATCGGCACCGACGCCGACCCCCTCGCCGCCGAGATCGAGGACATGCTCTGACCCCGGCCCCCCACAACTGATCACCCGCAAGGGGCCCGTTCCGCAACCGGCACGGGCCCGCGGCGCACATACGACTAGGCTCGTCGCCATGTCTCGTATCGACGGCCGCACACCCGACCAGCTCCGCCCCGTCACCATCCAGCGCGGGTGGAGCAAGCACGCCGAAGGATCCGTACTCGTCTCCTTCGGCGACACCAAGGTCCTCTGCACCGCCTCCGTCACCGAAGGGGTGCCCCGCTGGCGCAAAGGCAGCGGCGAAGGCTGGGTGACCGCCGAGTACTCCATGCTCCCGCGCGCCACCAACACCCGCGGCGACCGCGAATCCGTACGCGGCAAGATCGGCGGACGCACCCACGAGATCTCCCGCCTCATCGGCCGCTCCCTGCGCGCCGTCATCGACCACAGGGCCTTCGGCGAGAACACCGTCGTCCTCGACTGCGACGTCCTCCAGGCCGACGGCGGCACCCGCACCGCCGCCATCACCGGCGCCTACGTCGCCCTCGCCGACGCCGTCACCTGGATGCACGGCCGCAAACTCCTGCGCGCCAAGGCCCAGCCCCTGAACGGCACCGTCAGCGCCGTCAGCGTCGGCATCATCGACGGCGTCCCCATGCTCGACCTCTGCTACGAGGAAGACGTCCGCGCCGAGACCGACATGAACGTCGTCTGCACCGGCGACGGCCGCTTCGTCGAGGTCCAAGGCACCGCGGAAGGCCAGCCCTTCGACCGCAAGGAACTGGGCTCCCTGCTCGACCTGGCCGTCGGCGGCTGCGCCGAACTCGACGCCCTGCAGCGCGCCGCACTGGAAGAGCTCGAACAGATCACCAAGAACTGACCAAGAACAGGTCTGCGGAACGCAACCCGGGCGGCGGTGCGGTGCGTGTGTACTGACATGCACTCACGCACCCGCCGCCGCCTCGCCGCACTCGCCGCCGCCACCGCCTTCGGTGCCGTCGCCCTCACCGGCTGCGGCGCCGCCGACGCCATCGACGCCGTCGACAAGGCCCTCGACTGCGCCACCGTCGCCGCCCAGGTCGCCGGCGACGTCCAGAACCTCCAGAACGCGGTGAGCAACGCGGGCAACGACCCGCAAGGTGCCGCCACCGCACTCGACCAGATCTCCGACCACCTCGGCGCCCTCGGCGACAAGACCGACAACGCCGACGTCACCAAGGCCGTCGACGACCTCCGCAAAGCCGTCGACAACGCCCGCACCGCCGCCGACGCCGGCCGGACCCCCGACATCACCCCCGTCGCCGACGCGGCCGCCGGACTCACCAAGATCTGCGCCCCCGCCTGACCACAAGTCCGCGAGCCGGACGGTCCACCGGGATACGCGATAATCCACGGCATGCCGCACACCCGCCTGGTCCTCGCCACCCGCAACGCCCACAAGGTCGCCGAGCTCCACGCCATCCTGGCCGACGCCGGACTCGGCGTGGAACTCGTCGGCGCCGACGCCTACCCCGAGATCCCCGACGTCAAGGAAACCGGCGTCACCTTCGCCGAGAACGCCCTCCTCAAGGCCCACGCCCTCGCCCAGGCCACCGGCCTGCCCGCCGTCGCCGACGACTCCGGCCTCTGCGTCGACGTCCTCGGCGGCGCCCCCGGCATCTTCTCCGCCCGCTGGGCCGGCAAGCACGGCGACGACCGCGCCAACCTCGCCCTCCTCCTCGCCCAGCTCTCCGACATCGACACCCCCCACCGCGCCGCCCACTTCATGTGCGCCGCCGCCCTCGCCCTCCCCGACGGCACCGAACACGTCGTCGAGGGCCGCCTCCTGGGCACGCTGCGCTTCACCCCCGAGGGCACGGGCGGCTTCGGCTACGACCCGATCCTCCAGCCGCTGGGCGAGTCCCGCACCTGCGCCGAACTCACCCCGGAGGAGAAGAACGCCATCAGCCACCGCGGCCAGGCCTTCCGGGGCCTGGTGCCGGTGGTGCGGGAACTGGTGGGGTGAGTCCACAAGACGGTGGCCTGTGAACCCAATCCTTGGATTCACAGGCCGTAAGGGGTGCGGCGGAAGGGATTCGAACCCTCAAGCCCGATCAAGGGCCACAGATCCTAAGTCTGCTGCGTCGCCTGCTGCGCCACCGCCGCTAGCCGCCACCCATGGTAACGGGTGGCGGCTGAGCAGATCCATGCGGTTTAACGGCGGGTGGCGCGCATCCCTCCCCGGCACCATGTGTCCGTCACGGCGTGGCAGTTCGGGCAGAGCAGGCGCAGATTCTCCGGGCTGTCGTCCAGCCGGTCGCCGTTGATGTGGTCGACTTCCAGAGTCATCGTTCTGCCGTGCCAGATCTCGCCGACACCGCATTGCGCGCACCGGGCGGGAACGCCTGTTTCGGCGAGAGCTCTGCGGAGGAGTACGGCCGCGGTGCGGTAGCCGCTGGTGCGGGCGACCAGAATGTCGGCCGCCGATTTGCGGTTCCTGGTCCCGTGCTTGTTCCCGTGGGCCTGACCGAGGAAATGGCCGGTGTCCAGGCTGTCTTCAGCCAGCCATGAGCGGAGCAGAGCGCGGGTTCGAGCGCCGTCGGATCTGCCGATGCGGCGGAGCGTCTCGGCCACGGAAGCGGAGTGTGCAACGGCTTCCCGGAGTTCCGCCGGCGTGGGCCGCGGCCGTTTGCGGCCGCGAGCGGAAGGGTTCCGGAAGTGGGAGATGTCGATTCCGAAGTCGGCGAATCGCTTTTCGAGGTAGCGGTGCAGCTTCGCGTAGGGGGTCCTGCCGAGGAAATCCACGGCCTCCTCCATGGAGCCGCATTGTGCCGCCGCCTGCGCAAGCAATTCGCGTGTGTACGGGGCGCCGGAGTTCACCGGGCCCCGTTCCGGGCGCGCAGCTTGCCCCGCCCTCGATAGGTGTCCGTCGTCGAGTGACAGTTGGGGCACAGGAGACGGAGGTTGGGCAGGCGGTTGTCGCGCCAGTCACCGTTGCGGTGATCGACCTCCAGAGGCAGTGGAAGGTCGCACCACTCAGGTCCGGTGCCGCAGAGCGCGCAGCGCTCGATCACGCCCTTGGCCAGCATCGCTCGCTTGAGCCGATCGCTCTGCATGCGGCGGGCGGTGCTCGGGTCCTGCTCGACCAGGACGCCGTCGGGGGAACGGTGGCGCGATCCGTGGGGCGTAATGAAGAAGTGCGACGTGTCGATGCCGAATGCGCGGATCCGCCCGCTGATGTGCGTGTGCTGACCGCCCACGACATCGACTCCCAAGTGGCGCAGCACCTCCGTCATGTTCGTGCAAGAGGCGACAGCGGACGCAAGGATTTCCCGCGTCCAACGGCCCCCTTCCCGTTCGAGGTGCGAGGTGTCCACACCCAACTTCCTCATTCTGAACCTGATGTATTTGCGGGTCGGGCTCTTCGGGTCCAGGCCGAGTTTGCCCATGGCTTCCGACAGCGTTCGTGAGGACGCCACCGCGTCGGCCAGGAGTTCACGGGTCCAGTGAGTTGTGGGCACTTCCACCCCCATGCGATCTGGTGTTGCACTTTCGCACGGAATAACGACCCGTTCGTACGACGGTTACGCCGTCCGGGCATATGCCGAAGGGCGCCCGGCGCACACCGCGCCGGGCGCCCTTCGGGGAGGGCCGGGAGGCCTAGGCGTCCTTGAGGACCTGGCGCTGGCGGCCGAGGCCGTCGATCTCGAGCTCGACGACGTCGCCCGCCCGGAGGTACGGCTTGGGCTCGGGGCGGCCGAGGGCGACGCCGGCCGGGGTGCCGGTGTTGATGACGTCGCCGGGGTAGAGGGTCATGAACTGGCTGAGGTAGCGGACCACTTCGGCGACCGGGAAGATCTGGTCGGCCGTGGTGCCGTCCTGCTTGAGGTCGCCGTTGACCCACAGCCGCAAGGCCAGGGCCTGCGGGTCGGGGACGTCGTCGGCGGTGACGAGCCAGGGGCCGAGGGGGTTGAAGGTCTCGCAGTTCTTGCCCTTGTCCCACTGGCCGCCGCGCTCGATCTGGAAGGCGCGTTCGGAGACGTCGTGGGCGACGGTGTAGCCGGCGACGGCGGCCAGGGCCTCCTCGTGGGAGGCGGCGTAGCGCAGTTCGCGGCCGATGACGACGGCGAGTTCGACCTCCCAGTCGGTCTTGAGGCTGCCGCGGGGGACGAGGACGGTGTCGTCGGGGCCGACGACGGTGTCGGGGGCCTTCATGAAGAGGATCGGCTCGTCGGGGATGGCGGCGCCGGTCTCGGTGGCGTGGTCGTGGTAGTTGAGGCCGATGCAGACGATCTTGCCGATGCCGGCGAGCGGGGGGCCGGTGCGCAGGTCGTCGGTGTCGAGGGCGGGCAGGGTGCCGGCTTCGGCGGCCTCGCGGATGCGGTCGAGGGCGGCGGGGTCGGCGAGGAGGGTGCCGTCGATGTCGGGGGTGAGGGCGGACAGGTCGCGCAGGACGCCGTCCTGGTCGAGAAGGGCCGGGCGTTCGGCTCCGGCGGGGCCGACTCGCAGCAGCTTCACGAGACTCTCCGGTGGGTCGGGGGAAGGCGGATGGTTCATTTCCGATGGGGACGGTCATCGGAGGTCTTGGGTGATCCTCCAGCGCAGGGGGTGTCGCCCGCAACCCCTTCCCATGGTGCGGACGGCGGTGCGGTTCGGCGATGCGGCGTGCGAGGGGGTGGGACGAGGCCTGCGAGGACGGCGAAGGCCGGGCCGTGCCGCCGCCTCCGCCGCGGCCGTCATACGCCCGCCAAGGGCCGCGAAGGATGGGGTGGCGAATCCCTCCGCGGTTCTCGTCGCGCCGGGCGCGGCGGTGGGTCGGCACGACGGGACGGGCGGGCGCAGCGCCGCGGTGCGGGCTCTTCGTCCCGCCGTTCGCCGGAGGTCTCGCGGAGTTCCGCGGCGGAGGGCCAGGGTCCGGGGATTCCTCCGATGTATGGTCGTCGCTATCCCGCGAGGACCCGTGACACTGTGTAGATGGCCAGGCCCGCGAGTGCGCCGACGACGGTGCCGTTGATGCGGATGAACTGCAGGTCGCGGCCGACGTTGGCCTCGATTTTGCGGGTGGTCTGCTCGGGGTCCCAGCCGGCGATGGTGTCGGTGATGAGGGCGGTGATCTCGTCGCGGTAGGTGGTGACGACGTAGGTGGCGGCGTCCTCCAGCCAGCCGTCGATCTTGGCGGTGAGCCGGGGGTCCTCGGTCATGCGGGCGCCCAGCGACAGCAGGGAGGCGCGGGCGCGCATGCGCAGTTCGCTGCGCTCGTCCTCGGCCGCGGCGACGATCATGCCGCGCACCGAGCCCCACGCGGACTCGATGAGGTCCTGCACCTCGTGGCGTTCGATGAGGTCCTTCTTCAGCCGTTCCACGCGCCTGCGGGTGTCGGGGTCGGACTGGAGCTCGGTGGCGAAGTCGGCGAGGAAGGTGTCGAGGGCGCCTCGTGCCGGGTGTTCGGGCATGTCGCGCATCTCGGCGGTGAAGCGCACCAGTTCCTTGTAGATCCGTTCGCCGACCTTGCGGTCGACGAAGCGCGGGGTCCAGCCGGGCGCTCCGCCCTGGACGGCGTTCATGACGGAGTCGCCGTGCTCGGTGAGCCAGTCGTGGGCGCGTACGCAGACCAGGTCGACCATCCGGCGGTGGCCGCCGTCGGCGACGATCCGTTCCAGCATCTTCCCTATGCCGGGGGCGATCTCCTGGGCGTCGGCGCGGCGGGTGATGGCTTCGCCGACGACGGCCTGGACGTCGGAGTCGCGCAGTACGGTCAGGGCGCCGCGCAGGGCGGCCGCGCCCTGTTCGGTGACGCGTTCGGCGTGTTCGGGGTCCTCGAGCCAGGTGCCGAGGCGGTGGGCGATGCCGACCTTGCGCAGCCGGGTGCGGACGACGGTCTCGGACAGGAAGTTCTCGCCGACGAAGTCGCCGAGGGTGCGGCCGAGGGCGTCCTTCTTGGT
Source organism: Streptomyces sp. NPDC046977 (assembly GCF_040644455.1). Classification (NCBI taxonomy): domain Bacteria; kingdom Bacillati; phylum Actinomycetota; class Actinomycetes; order Kitasatosporales; family Streptomycetaceae; genus Streptomyces; species Streptomyces sp. NPDC046977. The sequence goes on along the minus strand of NZ_JBEYWO010000008.1, from coordinate 259,353 downwards.
GGGGATGATGGCGGTGTGCGGGATGGGCAGGCCGAGCGGCCTGCGGAAGAGGGCGGTCACGGCGAACCAGTCGGCGAGCGCGCCGACCATGCCGGCTTCGGCGGCGGCGGCGACGTAGCCGCTCCAGGCGCCGGCGCCGGCCGACTCGGCCCATTTGGCGAGGCCGTACACGACGGTGGCGGCCAGCAGCAGGCCGGTGGCGATCACCTTCATACGGCGGACGCCGCGCCGCCTGCCTTCGTCGGCGGGGCTGTAGGAGAACGCCGGAGTCGCGTTCTGGCCCGTTCCGGTCACCGGAGTCCTCTCCATCCGTTGTCCTTGTTTCCCCTCGCGTCTTGCGTACGCCGCTCTCAACCGTTGGAACGAACAACGGGTTCCCGCCGTCCGGCATCCTCCATGGGATCATGAGTGGGCGCGGATCGCGCCGGTTTCCGGTACGCCTCTGTGCAGGAGTTGAGGACCGCGTGGCCGGAACGACCGGTTGTGTCCTGCTCGCCGGACTCGCTGTCCGTCGGCCGTGCGGACGCCTCGGCCCGTACGGGCGTGCGGCTGCGGCCGGCGGTGAGCGGGTACCCCGGATGGTCGATCCGCAACGTGGTGCTCACCGGCGTCGGAGGCGGTCGGGGGCACCGAGGCCGTGCGGCGGCGGGGCGGCGCGGTGATCGACTTCGACAAGGCGCCGCGTGACCCGTACCGTCCGACGAGGATGCCGCCGGCTGCGATTCCGGTGGTCATCCGCACCCCGGCGACGCGGGCTGCCGCCGCCACGAAGGTGTGACGGGAGGGGGCCCGGGCGGGGTGCGCACGTACTTCACGAGCAATTCAAAGGACGGCGATGACGGATCACGCGGGCGGTCTGCCCGGTTACGCCGAGCGTTTCACCGAGCCCGAGGGCTATCTGGACTTCGCCCGCTACGGGCCGCCCTCGCGTGATGTGCTGGGGGCGACGGCGGCGGCGCTGGCCGAGTCCGCGGAGGCCGATCACACCACCGTCAACGAGCTGATGCGGGCGGAGCCGCGGGCGCGGGCGGCGGCGGGCCGGCTGGCGGGTACGGACGCGGCGCATGTGGCGCTGCTGCCCAATGCCTCCACAGGGTTGTTCCACGCGGCGTTCGGTCTGGCGGGGGGCGCGGTCCTGGTGCCCGCGGCGGACTTCCCGGCGAACCACTATCCGTGGCGGCGCAGTGCGGCTCTGGGCCGTGCGGTGCCGCGCTGGCTGGACGCGGCGCCGACCGCGGACGCGGTGCGGGCGGCCCTGACCGACGAGGTGGTGGCGGTCTCGGTCAGCGCGGTGGACTTCCGTACCGGCTACCGCGCCGATCTGGCGGCGCTGCGCGAGGTGATCGGCGACCGGCTGCTGATCGTCGACGCAATGCAGGCGTTCGGTGTGGCGGAGCTGCCCTGGCAGGCGGCGGACGTCGTGGTCGCGGGCGGCCAGAAGTGGCTGCGGGCGAGCTGGGCGACGGGGTTCGCCGCGTTGTCGGACCGGGCCCTGGAGCGGCTGGAGCCGACGCTCTCGGGCTGGACGGGGGTGACGGACGTCGCGGTCTTCGACGACGCGGAGCATCCGCCGGCGCCCGACGCGCTGCGCTGGAGCATCACCAATCTGAGTCCGGTGACGGCGGCGGCCTTCGCGGTGGCGCTGGAGCTGGTGGAGTCGTCGGGGGTCGCCGCGATCGAGGCGCATGTGGCGCGGCGGGTGGACGAGCTGATCGAGGTGGTGCGCGCGGCGGGCGGCGAGGTGCTGTCGCCGGTGGCGCGGGAGGAGCGGGCGGGCATCGTGTCGTTCGCGGTGCCCGGCACCGATCCGGAGCGGATCGCGAAGGCCCTGCACGAGCAGGGGGTCACGCCGTCGGTGCGGACGGACTCGGTGCGGTTGTCGGCGCACGCGTCGACCACGTCGGGCGCGGTGGAGCGGGTGCGGGCGGCGCTGGGTTCGCTGCGCTGATCCTCCTGGGCTGCCGCTGGGCGGTTGCCGGCGGCGTCACACGGGGGCGCCGCCGGTGGCGTACATGCGGGCGATGACGTCCTCGATGGCGGGTTCGCGCACCGACAGGTCGACGACGCCGTGCCGGGCGGCGAGTTCGGCGACGAGGGGGGCCGCGCTGGCGGTGGCGGGGAAGGCGATCCACTGGCGGGGGCCGTCGACGCGGGCGCAGCGGGCGCCGGGGAGTTCCACGGGCGGCAGTTCGTGGGCGAAGTCGACGACGAGGGTGCGTTCGCTCTCGCCGATGGCGTGCAGTCCGGCGAGGCCGCCGTCGTACATCAGGCGTCCATGGTCGATGACCATGACGCGGCGGCACAACTGCTCGATGTCGGTGAGGTCGTGGGTGGTGAGCAGGACGGTGGTGCCCTGCTCGGTGTTGACGTCGCGGAGGAACGCGCGGACCTTGGCCTTGCTGACGACGTCGAGGCCGATGGTGGGTTCGTCGAGGTAGAGCACTTCGGGGTCGTGCAGCAGGGCGGCCGCGATGTCGCCGCGCATGCGCTGGCCGAGGGAGAGCTGCCGGACCGGTACGTCCAGCAGCGGGGCGAGGTCGAGCAGTTCGACGCAGCGGCCGAGGTTGCGGCGGTAGCGCGGTGCCTCGATGCGGTACATGCGGCGGACCAGTTCGTAGGAGTCGCGCAGGGGCAGGTCCCACCACAAGGTGGTGCGCTGGCCGAAGACGACGCCGATGCGGCGGGCGAGGCGGGCGCGTTCGCGGGAGGGGTCGATGCCTGCGACGCGCAGCCGGCCGGCGCTGGGGGTGAGGATGCCGGTGAGCATTTTGATGGTGGTGGACTTCCCGGCGCCGTTGGGGCCGATGTAGCCGATCATCTCGCCGGCGGGGACGCTGAAGGTGAGGCCGTCGACGGCGCGCACCTGGCGGCGTTCGCGGCGCAGCAGGCCGGTCTTGCGGCGGACGTCGAAGACCTTCTCGACCTGGTCGAGTTCGATGACGGGGGTGGTCATGGCGGCATCAGCTCCCGGTGCTCCGGTACGAACGCAGGGCGGTCCGCCACAGGGCGCCGGCGAGCGCGCAGCACGCGGCGGCGACCAGGGGCGGGGCGAAGTCGGCCCAGCCGGGCAGGCCGAGGGGGTCCTGGCGGCCGAGGATACGCAGGGCGGGCAGCCAGTTGACGAAGGCGAGCGGCACGACGAAGGTGACGCCGCGCACGAGGTCCTTGGCGAAGACGGAGGGCGGGTACTGCAGCACGGTGTTGCCGCCGTAGGTGAAGGCGTTCTGCACCTCGGAGGCGTCGCCGGCCCAGAACTGGAAGGCGGCGCCCGCGATGAAGACCGCGGCGAAGATGGCGGCGCCGCTGAGCACGCTGACGGGCAGCAGGACGATCGTCAGCGGGGTCCACGCGATGTCGAGCCGGGCCAGCGCCCAGCCGAGCACGAGCAGCCCCTGGACGACGCGGCCGATGCGGCGCAGCGCGAACCGGTCGGCGGCGACCTGGGCCAGGACGGGCACGGGCCGTACCAGCAAGGTGTCCAGCGTGCCGTCGCGGATGCGGCTGCCGAGCCGTTCCATGCTGCCCATGGCCAGGTCGGCCAGGCCGAGGGAGGTGCCGGCGGTGCCGTAGAGCAGGGCGATTTCGGGGAGGCTCCAGCCGCCGAGGCTGTCCACTTGCGAGAACATCAGCAGGATGACGACGAAGTCCAGTGCGGTGGCGGCGAAGTTGCCGAGGGCGGTCATCACGAAGGACGCCCGGTAGGCCATGGTGGAGCGGATCCACATCCCCACGACGAGTCCGTAGGTGCGCAGTGCCTCAGCCACCTTGGACCACCACCTTGCGGGTCGCCGCGGCCTGAAGGAGCCGGCCGGCGCCGAGCAGGGCGACCGCCCAGCCCGCCTGGAAGGCCAGGCTGCCGGCGAGTGCCGTGCCGGTGCTGCGGCCGAGCAGGATGTCGGCGGGGACCTGGAGGAGCGAGGAGAACGGCAGGGCGCGGGCGACGGCGCCCAGGGCCGCGGGGAAGGCGTTCAGCGGCAGCAGCATGCCGGAGAAGAACATCGTGGCGAGCGCGGCGACGGTGACCACGCCGCTGCCGTCGAGCAGCCAGAAGGCGCTGAGGACCACCAGGTAGCGCAGGGCGAAGCTGACGACGGCCCCGAGGAGCACCGACAGCAGGAAGAACGCCCAGGTGAGGGGTGAGGCGGGCAGGGCGAGGCGGAAGGCGAGGGCGCCGCAGGCCATCGGTACCACGCCGCGGGCGAGCAACTGGTGGGCGGCCCGGCCGAGGTCGGCGGCGAGCCACCAGGCCTGGAGGTCGGCGGGGCGGGACAGGTCGACGGCGACGTCGCCGCTGCGGATGCGGTCGATGAGTTCGTCCTGGAAGCCGCCGCCCAGCAGTGCGCAGGCGGCGATGAGTGCCTGGCCGGTCCAGACGTACGTCAACGCCATGGACTGGTCGTAACCCCCGAGGTGGGGTCGTTCGTCCCAGAGGGCGATGTAGGTGTAGGCGATGACGAAGCCGTAGACCGTGTTGGTGAAGATCCCGGCCACGGTCGCCGTCCGGTAGGTGGCGTGGCGGCGGAAGCCGCTCGCCGCCACGGCGGCGTACAGGCGCATCCTGCTCCCGACCCTCCCGTCGTGCTGTTCGTGCCGCGCCCAGGTGCCGTGCTGACCGTGTTGACCGTGCGGTCCGGGGCGGGCGCAAGCGCACGACGCTACCGGCCGCCGTCACGCGCTGCCACGGCTTTTTCACTCCGTGGTGGGGTCCCCGGCGTGCTCCAGAGCTGTCACAGCCCTGTCACGGACGCGCGCCATTGCACCGTTTTGTCCCGAAGGTGCGTGAGTGTCCGCCGGGTCGTACGGCACGATTGACCCAAGATGTTCCGCCGCGGCACAACCCTCGGCGGCCGCGGAGGAGTCAGTACAGACATGAGCAGCAGCAACGCTTCCCCCGGCGGCGGGGGAACCGCGCCGTCCGGAAAGAAGCCGAAGCGCACCGGATTCCGCAGACTGATCCCGGGCTGGAAGACGGTGGTCGGCACCTTCCTGCTGGTCGTGCTGGCCTGCGCCGGGGCCTTCGTCATCGGGTACCAGCTGGTGGAGATCCCCAAGGCCAACGCGGGGGCGGTCGCCCAGAGCAACGTCTATCTCTACTCCGACGGCAGCCAGCTGGCGCGCGACGGCCAGGTCAACCGGGAGAACGTCGACCTCGGCCAGATCGCCAGAACCGCCCAGTACGCCACGCTCGCCGCGGAGGACCGCAACTTCTACAACGAGTCCGCGGTCAGCCCCAAGGCGATGATCCGGGCGGCCTGGAACACGGTCACCGGCAAGGGCAAGCAGTCCGGTTCGACCATCACCCAGCAGTATGTGAAGAACTACTACCTGAACCAGGATCAGACGGCGATCCGCAAGGCCAAGGAGTTCTTCATCGCGATCAAGCTCGATCGTGAGAAGAGCAAGAGCGAGATCCTCCAGGGCTACCTCAACACCAGCTACTACGGCCGCAACGCCTACGGCATCCAGGCCGCCGCCCAGGCCTACTTCGGCAAGGACGCCGACCAACTCGGCACCGCCGAGGGCGCCTACCTCGCCACGTTGCTCAACGCCCCCAGCGAGTACGACGTGATCGCCCACCCGGAGAACCGGACGCAGGCGCAGGCCCGCTGGAACTACGTCCTGGACGGCATGGTCAAGGAGGGCTGGCTGAGCGGGACCGAGCGCGCCTCGCTGACGTTCCCGACCCCGCTGAAGGCCAAGCCCGCCACCAGCCTGTCCGGTCAGCGCGGCTACCTGGTCGAGGCGGTCAAGGACTACCTGGCCTCCGCGCACATCCTCGACGAGGAGACGCTGCGCTCCGGCGGCTACCGCATCACCACGAGCATCGACCGCAAGAAGGAGGACGCCTTCGTCAAGGCGGCCGAGGAGCAGCTCCTGGACAAGCTGGACCCCAAGGCGCACAAGACCGACCAGTACGTGCGGGCCGGCGGTGCCTCGATCGACCCGGCGACGGGCAAGGTCGTCGCCATGTACGGCGGCATCGACTACACCAAGCAGTTCGTCAACAACGCGACGCGCCGCGACTACCAGGTCGGCTCCACCTTCAAGCCGTTCATCTTCGCCTCGGCGGTCCAGAACGACTCGACCACGCAGGGCGGCCGGCGCATCACGCCGTACACGACGTACGACGGCACCAACAAGCGCGAGGTCGTCGGCCGCAACGGCCGTACCGGCTACGCCCCGGCCAACGAGGACGACGTCTCCTACGGGCCGATCACCGTCACCCGCGCCATGGACAAGTCCGTCAACGCCGTCTACGCCCAGATGGCGCAGGACGTCGGCGCGGACGACGTCAACAGCACGGTGCGGGCGCTCGGTGTCCCCGAGCAGGTCAAGCTGGTCAGCACCCCGGCGATGGCGCTCGGCACCATGGAGGCCAGCCCGCTGGACATGGCCCAGGCCTACGCGACCCTCGCCAACCACGGCCGGTACGTCCCGTACACGATGGTGGTGAAGGTCACGAAGAACGGCGAGGACCTGCGGCTGCCCGAGCGGACGCCGCGGCAGGCGGTCAGCCGCGAGGCGGCCGACACCACGACGTCGATCCTGCGCTCGGTGGTGCAGGGCGGCACCGCCACCGCCGCCCAGGCCTCCGGCCGCCCCGCCGCGGGCAAGACGGGCACGGCGGAGGAGGACAAGGCCGCCTGGTTCGCCGGGTACACCCCGAACCTGGCCACCGTGGTCGCCGTGATGGGGCAGGACTCGCAGACCGGCGCCCAGAAGCAGCTGTACGGCACCACCGGCCTGGACCGGGTCAACGGCGGCGGCTTCCCGACGGAGATCTGGGCGCAGTACACCGCGGGCGCGCTGAAGGGCACCCCGGTGGAGGGCTTCCACCTGCGGCTGGAGCCCGGTGCCTCGGAGCCCCCGGCCACCTCGGCCCCGCCGGCCAGCTCCGCGCCGCCGTCCTCCTCGGCGCCACCGCAGTCGCCGTCCGAGCCGCCGGCCACGACCAGCGAGCCGCCGACCTCGTCGGAGCCGCCGCAGTCGCCGTCCGAGCCGCCTGCCAGCAGTTCCCCGCCGCCGAGCGAGGGCGGCCCCGGAGGCGCCGAGCTGCCGATCGGCGGCCCGGTCGGGGGCGACGACGGAGGCGGCGGGGGCGGCTTCCAGTAGCTCAGTGACCGGAGGTCGCCTTCAGCCCGACGACGGCCACCAGCAGCAGGCAGACGAAGAAGATCCGGGCGGCGGTCGCCGGCTCACCGAGCACCACGATGCCGAGCACCGCCGCCCCGGCCGCGCCGATCCCGACCCACACCCCGTAGGCGGTGCCGATCGGCAGCGTCCTCGCCGCGTACGACAGCAGCAGCATGCTGGCGACGATGCCGAACCCGGTGCCCAGGCTCGGCCACAGCCGGGTGAAACCGTCGGTGTACTTCATGCCGACCGACCAGCCGACCTCCAGCAGGCCGGCCAGACACAGCAGGACCCATGCCACGACGAGCACCTCCGTGATCATTGAAGAATCAGGCGGTGCGTCGTCTTTGCATGGGCCCTGGTACGGCGCGTCTCGTCAGGGGGATGAGAGCGACGATAGCAAATCAGAGGTAAAGACCGGTGGAGTCCTCCGAGCCCTGGAGCCGCTCGGCGGCCACCGCGTGCAGGTCCCGCTCCCGCATCAGCACGTAGGCCGTGCCCCGCACCTCGACCTCGGCGCGGTCGTCCGGGTCGAAGAGCACCCGGTCCCCGACCTCCACGGTGCGCACGTTCTGGCCGACCGCGACCACCTCGGCCCAGGCCAGCCGCTTCCCGACGGCCGCCGTGGCGGGGATCAGGATGCCGCCGCCGGAGCGGCGCTCCCCCTCGGGGGTGTCGGAACGGACCAGCACGCGGTCGTGCAGCATGCGGATCGGAAGCTTGTCATGCGATGGCGAACTCACAGGTACGACGTTACCGGCGTCGTCTGCGCAGCGAGAGGCCGGCCACCACGGTGACCAGTGCCACGGCCGCCACCGCGACCGGCACGATGCGCTCCACCCGCGGGGCGCCCTCCTCGGTGACGAAGTGCCCCCGGATCTCCGTCACACCCCGGTTGACCGCCACGTACGCCCGTCCGGCGGTGCGGTCCACGGCCGACGCGACCTTCGCCTTCGTGTCGGCGGCGATCGTCGCCGGGTGCACCCGCACGGCGATCTCGTCCAGGGTGGCGGCCAGCTCCCGCCGCTTCAGGGCGATGTCCGCCTCGATCTGAGCCGGGCTCCTGCCATCCGACACCGTGCAGCCTCCATCGTTGTCTCGACCGGTACCGTGCAGACAGTCTGTCAGTCCGCTCGTGCCGGCGCCCGTCGGCACCCCGAACCGGAGAACTGCACCCATGAGCGAGCGCCTCCAGCCCGGCGACACCGCACCCTCCTTCACCCTGCCCGACGCCGACGGCAACGAGGTCTCCCTCGCCGACCACGCCGGCCGCAAGGTCATCGTCTACTTCTACCCCGCCGCGCTCACCCCGGGATGCACCAAGCAGGCCTGTGACTTCACCGACAACCTCGACGTCCTCGCGGGCGCCGGCTACGACGTCATCGGCGTCTCGCCCGACAAGCCCGAGAAGCTCGCGAAGTTCCGCGAGAAGGAGTCCCTGAAGGTGACCCTGGTGGCCGACCCCGACAAGTCGGTCCTGACCGCGTACGGCGCCTTCGGCGAGAAGAAGCTGTACGGCAAGGTGGTGACCGGCGTGATCCGCTCGACGGTCGTCGTCGACGAGCACGGCAAGGTCGAGCACGCCTGGTACAACGTCAAGGCCACCGGGCACGTGGCCAAGCTCATCCGCGACCTGGGCGTCTGACGCCCCCTCGGGCCGGTGCGGCGCCACCGGCTCAGGCACGGGTGTGCGAGCCGGTCAGCGCCGCGTAGACCACGACGTTGGCCGAGTAGCTCTGGGTCGCGCGGTCGAAGGTGCCGCCGCAGGTGATCAGCCGCAGCTCGGGGCGGACGCCCGAGCCGTACACCCGCTCCGGGCGGAAGCCCTCCTTGGGGACGATCTCCACGCCCTCGACGGTGAACTCCGCGACCGAGCCGTCCGAGCGGTTGACCTCCACCAGGGTGCCCGGCGTGACGGTGCTGAGGTTGTAGAACACCGCGGCCCGGGTGCGGGTGTCCACATGGCCGACGACCAGCGCCGCGCCCGCGTCGCCGGGCGCCGGGCCCGCGCCGAACCAGCCCGCCACGCCGGGCGAGGTGAACGGCGGCGGGTCGACGGCCCCGTCGGCGGTGAGCCCGCGCACCACGAGCGGGGCGTCGATGCCGGCCGAGGGGATGCGGATGCCGAGCGGCCGCGCGTGGCGGAGCGGGGTGTGCGCGGCGTAGACCGGGGTGGGGCGCCCGTCCGCCCCGGGCGCGGACGTGGCGGTGACCCCCGGGGCGCCCATGGCGTCCCCGGGGGCCGGGTGGACGTAGCCCTTCAGCCACGCCGCGAAGAGCACGACCGCGGCCGTGGCGGCCGCGACGGTCCGTCCCTGCACCGCGCTCAGTCCCGGCTGCGGCGCCGGTGCATGACCAGGCCGGCCGCCCCCGCCACGGCCAGCACGCCCGCGGCCACGGTGCCCGGCACCCCGGCCGGCTGCGGGGCGGAGGCCGCGTGCCGTGCCACGCCGGCGGCCATGGCGCCGCCGCCCGCGGGCACCGGCGCGGACGGGAAGCCGCCGTCCCCGGTGCCCTCGCCGACCTCGATCTGGCCCTCGTGCGACTGGCCGTTGCACTCGATGGAGACCTTGTACGAGCCGGACGCCAGCCCGGAGCGCACCACCGCGGAGGCGTACATGCCGCCGTCCGACGCGGGGGCGAGCCGGACGGGGGCGACGAAGGCGGAGGAGTTGACCGTGCCCGACTGGGCGCGGTCGCACTCCTGGGTGCGGACGTCGACGTCGCCGCCGGGGCCGACGGAACCGGGGTTGACGGTCACACCGCCTCCGCCGACGACACCGCCGCCACCGCCACCGCGGCCGCCTTCACCGCCGCCGCCCCCGTCGCGGCCCTCGCCGCCGTCGCCGTCCCGTCCGCCGTTGTCGCGTCCGCCGTTGTTGTCCCGGCCGTTGTCGCGGCCACCGTTGTCGCGGCCGTTGTCGTCCCGATCACCGTTGTCCCGGCCGTTGTCGCGTCCGTTGTCGTCGCGGCTGCCGCGTCCGCCGTTGTCCCGCCCGTTGTCGTCCCGGTCACCGTTGTCCCGGCCGCCGTCCTGCCGGCCGAAGTCCTGGCGGTCGCCGCTCTGGGCTCCGCCGCCCCCGCCGGCCGCGCGCTCCCACAGCCGGCTGGTGGCGTCCCCGCTCCCGGCCGGGCCGTCGTCCGCGACGGCGACGGGACCGCAGACGGCGATCACCGCCACCGCCGCGGCGGCGCACAGGGGAATGCGGGTGGCGTCCCTGACAGAGCCCATGATGAAAACCTCCGCTCACCCGGGCTCACGTTGTCGGATCGGTCGGCCCCGGTACTTCGAAGGTCTCTTTTCTGACGGGCCGCCGCATGCGGGGCTGCTCCGGTTGGGTCAGACGAGGTCCACCAGATCGGCGATGGACTCCACCACCCGCGAGGGCCGGTAGGGGAAGCGGTCGATGTCCGCGGGCCGCGTCAGCCCGGTGAGGACCAGGAAGGTCTCCATACCCGCCTCGAGACCGGCCAGCACGTCGGTGTCCATCCGGTCGCCGATCATCGCGCTGGTCTCGGAGTGCGCCTGGATGGCGTTGAGCCCGGCGCGCATCATCAGCGGATTGGGCTTGCCGACGAAGTACGGGTCCTTGCCGGTGGCCTTGGTGATCAGGGCCGCGACCGAACCGGTGGCGGGCAGCGCGCCCTCGGCCGAGGGGCCGGTCTCGTCGGGGTTGGTGGCGATGAACCGGGAGCCGTTGTTGATCAGCCGGATGGCCTTGGTCAGCGCCTCGAAGCTGTAGGTGCGGGTCTCGCCCAGCACCACGTAGTCCGGTTCGACGTCGGTCAGCACGTAGCCGATGTCGTGCAGTGCGGTGGTCAGGCCCGCCTCGCCGATGACGTACGCGGTGCCGCCGGGCCGCTGCTCGTCCAGGAAGCGGGCGGTGGCCAGCGCGGAGGTCCAGATGTTCTCCACCGGGACGTGCAGGCCCATGCGGGTCAGCCGCGCGTGCAGGTCGCGCTGGGTGTAGATGGAGTTGTTGGTGAGGACCAGGAACGGCTTCCCCGACTCCTTGAGGCGCTTGAGGAACGCGTCGGCGCCGGGGATCGGGGTGCCCTCGTGGATCAGGACTCCGTCCATGTCGGTGAGCCAGGACTCGATCGGCTTGCGTTCTGCCATGGGACGGACTCCTGCGGTGCGGCGGGGTGCTGAGGTGAGGGGGCGCCGGCACGTCGTCGTGCCGGCGCCCCCAGCCTAGTCAGGCGGTGGTGACCTTGACCCCGTCGATGACCCAGTACCAGTTGTTGGCCCCGGTGTAGCGGAAGCGGAAGCTCACGCCGGAGGCGCCCGCCGGGACGGCGACCGTCACGGACTGGGGCTGCGAGACCACGTCGGAGGTGTAGCTCTTGACGGCGGTGGGGGTGCCGCCGTTGAAGGAGGCCAGGATCTGCGCGGTCTGGGCGCCCTCCTGGCGGTAGAAGGTGGTGAAGGACAGCGTGACGCTGCTCCTGCCGGTCACGGCGTACGCGGGGGTGACCAGCGTGGAGTCGTAGCCGCCCGAGTGGGACGTGTCGTCCCACTCGTCGGAGTCGGCGACGGCGAACACCCCGCGGGAGCGGACGTTGAGCTCGCGCCACTGGTCGCGCTGCGCGCGGGACCAGAACTCGTCAGTGGCGAAGGACCAGCCCCGCCACTCGGTGACGCCGCCGGTGCCCATCGCGTTGTTCACCACCGACCAGCCGCTGGGCGCGGTGTGCGTGAAGCCCAGGACGGAGGCCGGGATGCCGGTCTCGTCGACCCGGCCGCCCAGCGCGGGCAGCAGCGCGTCGAAGGGGTCGGTGGAGCGCTCCTGCACGGGCTTGCCGTCCAGGCCCCACGCGGGGTCGGGGACGATGCCCAACTGCTTGAAGACGGTGGCCGCGACGTCCACGAGCCGGGTGTCGGCGGGCCGCGCGCCCGCGGCGATCCCCGGCCCCTGCGCCAGGACGAAGGTGCGCCGCTCCTCGACGGTGCTGCCGCCGTGGCCGCCCGCGTCGAGGTGCCCGTGGTCGGTGGCGACGATGACGGTCCAGCGCTCGGAGGCGTACGTGGGGCGGGCCCTGACCGCCGCCAGCAGCCGGCCGACGTAGCCGTCCTGGACGGCGATGGCGTCCAGGTACTTCGGGCTCGCGGCGCCTACCGCGTGCGCGACGACGTCGGTGTTGCCGAAGTAGACGAAGGCGACGTCCGGGTTCTGGTCGCGCAGCACGCGCTCGGCGTCGTCGGCGATGTGGGCGTCGTGCAGCGGGTAGCCCTCGGCGTCGCCGTCGTAGACGTTCTTGCCGTCGGCGCCCGCGGTGACGGTGCCCTCGGTGTCCAGTGGCTTCCAGTCGACGGCCGCGTACGTGGACAGCTGCGGCCGCACCTGGGCCAGGCGGGCCAGGAAGCCGGGGTAGCGGGTGTAGTTCTTGCCGGCGAAGGTGTTGTCCTTCACCCCGTGCTTGTCGGGCCACACACCGGTGGAGATGGTGGACCAGCCGGGGCCGGAGGAGGTGGCGGCCATCGGGGAGGCGTAGAGCAGGCTGAGCCCGTAGGTCCCGTTCGCCATCAGGGACTTCAGGTTCGGCGCCTTGGCGGCGTCGATCCGGTCGTGGCGCAGCCCGTCCATGCCGATGACCAGCACCTTGTCGGCGCTGGTGCCGTTCGGGAGGGTGGGGGCGGCCGCGTGGGCGAGCCCGGCGAGCGGGCCGCCGGCGGCGACCAGGGCGGCGCCTGCGGCGGAGGCGGTGAGCACGGTGCGACGGGACATGCCGTTCGGCATGACGGTCCTCCAGACGAAGGGTCGTGTACGTCGGATGCGGGCAGCCGGACGCCCCTGGCGGGGCAGGGGCGTCCGGGTCGTGCTGTGCGCGCTGTGCGTGGTGCCGGGGGGGGGTGCCGCGGTGGGTCAGCTGCCGGTCGCGTCCTGCCAGGCCTTGACGTAGGTGTCGAGGTTGGTGTCGATGTCGGCCCAGTCCGGCTGGAAGACCTCGACGCCCTGGAGGATCCCGGCCAGCGCCGTGGCGTTGGCGTCGTCGGCCTTGACGTCGGAGCGCGCGGCGAAGCCGCCGCCGATGGAGCTGACCTGCTTCTGGGCCTCCTCGCCGAGCATGAAGTCCAGCAGCTTCTTGCCGTTCTCCGAGTGCGGGGCGCCCTTGACCAGGCCGCCGGCGTACGGCAGCGCGAAGGTGGTGGGCTTGCCGCCCTGCGCGGCCGGGAACCAGATGCCGAGGTTCGGCATCGACTTGGCCTGGGCGAAGTTCATCTGGACGTCGCCGTTGGCGACCAGGATCTCGCCCTTGTCGACCTTCGGCGCCAGCTTGCCGGTGGAGGAGGACGGGCCGACGTTGTTGGCCTGGAGCTTCTTGAGGTAGTCCATGGCCTGGTCCTTGCCGCCGAAGTCGTGCATCGCCTTGATGACGACCGCGGTGCCGTCGCCGGCGACGCCCGGCGTGGAGTACTGGAGCTTGTTCTTGTACGTGGCGTCCAGCAGTTCGTCCCAGGTGGTGGGGGCGGTCTTCAGCTGCTGCTTGTTGTAGACGAAGCCGAAGTAGTTGTTGACGACCGAGGTCCAGGTGCCGTCGGTGGACTTGTCGGCGGCCGCGACCTTGTCGGCGCCCTTCGGGGCGTACTTGTCCAGCAGGCCCTTGGCGTCGGCCTGCTGGATGAAGGGCGGCAGGGTGACCAGGACGTCGGCCTGGGTGTTGGACTTCTCGCGGACGGCGCGCTGCACGACCTCGCCGGAACCGCCCTCGACGTAGCGGACCTTGATGCCGGTCTGCTTCTCGAAGTCCTTGAAGATCTGGTCGTACCAGCCGTCGCCGTTCTCGCCCTTGAGGCCGTCGGCGCTGTAGACGGTGACCTCCTTGGCGTCGGAGGCGGAGGAGTCGCCGCCGCAGGCGGTGAGGGCGCCGCCGAGGACGAGGGAGGAGGCGAGGACGGCGATCGGGGCGCGCAGGGCGCGACGGGAGACGCGGGTGACGCGGGGGACGGAGGACATGGCGGGACTGATCTCCTTGAGGGTCATCGGTAGGAGGCTTTGGTGCGGATGCGGGAGAGAGCGAGCAGGACGAGCAGGGTCGTGCCCATGAGGACCACCGCGAGGGCGGAGCCGGTGAACGGCGAGCCGCGGTCGGTGGCGCTGAAGACGAGGACCGGCAGGGGCAGCCAGTCGGGCGGGTAGAGCATCATCGTGGCGCTCAACTCGCCCATGGACAGGGCGAAGCAGAGCCCGGCCGCCGCCCCCAGGGAGGGCAGCAGCAGCGGCAGGCGGACCCGCCACAGCACGTACCAGGGGCGGGCGCCGAGGCTGGCCGCGGCCTGTTCGTAGGCGGGGTCGAGACGGCCCAGCGCCGCCGTCACCGACTGGTAGGCGAAGGCCGTCACCAGGACGGTGTGGGCCAGGATCACGATCGTCCGGGTGCCGTTGAGCAGCACGGGCGGCTTGCTGAAGGCGACCAGCAGCGCGAGCCCGGCGACCACCGACGGCACCGCGACCGGCAGCATGAACAGCAGGTCCATCACCCGCCGGGCCCGGCGGCCCAGCGCGTGCGCCGACAGCGCGGCCCAGGTGCCCGCGGTCAGCGCGAGGACGCTCGCGGCGGCCGCGGTGGCCAGACTGGTCGTCAGGGCCTGCAGCGACTCGCCGCGCACGGCGGCGTCGTAGTGGTCCAGGGTCGGGCCGGACGGCAGCGCGCCGCTCCAGTGGCCCGCGAAGGACGCGGCCACCAGCACCAGCAGCGGCAGCGCGAACAGCGGCAGGAAGAGCAGGGCGAACAGCGGCAGGAAGAGCAGGGCGAACAGCGCCCACGCGGCCCAGCGGCCGCCGCGGCTATGCACCAGCACGTCGGCTCACCGCCCGGTAGATGCCGTACAGCGCCAGCGAGACGGCGACGTTGACGGTGGCGACGACACAGGCCGCCGGGTAGTCGGACTCCAGGATCGCCTTGGTGTAGACGAGCATCGGCAGCGTGGTGACGCCCTTGGCGCCGGTGAAGAGCACGATGCCGAACTCGTTCAGGCACATCACCAGCACCAGGCTCCCGCCGGCCGCCAGCGCCGGCAGCGCGTCGGGGAGGATCACCTGCCGCACGATGCGCGGGGCGCGGGCGCCCAGCGAGGAGGCGGCCTCGATCTGCGCGGGGTCCAGCTGCCCGAAGGCGGCCAGCAGGGGGCGCATCACGAAGGGCGTGAAGTACGTGACCTCGGCGAGGATCACGCCCCAGGGTGTGGTCAGGAAGGCGAACGGCCCCTCGGCGGCGCCGGTCGCGTCCGTCCACAGCCCGTTGGCCATGCCCGCCGACCCGTACACGAAGACCAGCGCCAGCGTGATCAGGAAGGACGGGAAGGACAGGAAGACGTCGACGAAGCGGGCGACCGCGCGGGCGCCGGGGAACGGCACGAACGCGATCACCAGGGCCAGGACGAAGCCCAGCACCAGGCAGCCGGCCGTCGAGGCGGCCGCGATCCACACGGTGTTGCCCAGCGCCCGCCGGAAGACCTCGGAGCCGAAGACGTCGCCGTACACGGCGAAGGAGTGCCCGCCGGTGTCGGGGGACACCGACTGCCACACCAGCAGCACCAGCGGATAGAGGAAGGTCGCCGCCAGCAGCGCGACGGGGACGCCCGCCCACAGCAGGCGGGGCGCCCAGGGGCGTGCCTCAGCCATCGCGGTCACCGCCCCCGGTGCCCGCGGGCAGCAGGACGGCGTCGTCGGGCGCGAAGTGCACGGTGACCCTGTCGCCGGGGGCGGGCGGGTCGCGCAGCTCGGTGACATCGGCCATCAGCTGGTGGCCCGCGGTCTCCACCAGCAGGCGGTGGGTGGCGCCGCGCCACTGGATGCCGGTGACGGTGCCGGGCAGCGGGTTGGGCCCGTCGCCCAGGCCCACGGCGTGCGGGCGCACGCAGAGCGTGGCGTCGGCGCCGGGGGCCGCGTCGCCGGTGGGGGCGAGCAGGTCGTGCTCCGCGAACCGGACCGCGCCGTCCTTGCCGACGGTGACCGGCAGCAGGTTGGCGTTGCCGACGAAGGACGCGGTGAACTCGGTGCGCGGGCGCCGGTACAGCTCCTGGGGGGTGCCGACGTCCTGCAGCCGGGCCCGGTCCATCACCGCGATGCGGTCGGCCAGGGTCAGCGCCTCGATCTGGTCGTGGGTGACGTACAGCATGGAGACGTCGGGCAGTTCGCGGTGCAGGCGCGCCAGTTCGGCCAGCATTCCCGAGCGCAGCTTCGCGTCGAGCGCGGAGAGCGGCTCGTCGAGCAGCAGCACCCGGGGGCGTACGGCCAGGGCGCGGGCGATGGCGACGCGCTGCTGCTGGCCGCCGGACAGCTCGCGCGGGTAGCGCCGCGCGAACTCGCCCATGCCGGTGAGCGCTAGGGCCTGCTCGACCCGCTCGGCGGTCTCGGCGCGCGGAACCCCTTGCGCCCGCAGCCCGAAGCCGACGTTCTTGTCGACGCGCATGTGCGGGAAGAGGGCGTAGCTCTGCACGACCATGCCGATGCCGCGCTTGTACGGCGGCAGCTTCGTCACGTCGCGGCCGTCGATCCACACCCGTCCGCGGGCCGGGGTGACGAAGCCGGCGACGGCGCGCAGCGCGGTGGTCTTGCCCGAGCCGGAGGGGCCGAGCAGGGCCATCACCTCGCCGGGTTCCACGGTGAGGTCGAAGGACTCCAGGACGGTGGTGCGGCCGTAGGCCACCGTCACGTCCTCGAACCGTATGCCCATCTCAGACCTTCGCCAGCAGGGCGGGGAGCGCGGCGACGGAGTCCAGGACGTGGGTGGCGCCCGCCTCGCGCAGCGCCGCCTCGTCGTGGGCGCCGGTCAGCACGCCCGCCACGACGGGCGCGCCGGCGCGGACGCCGGAGAGCATGTCGTACGCCGTGTCGCCGGCCACCGCGATCTCGCGGACGGAGTCGGCGGCGCGGGTGCGCAGCAGCGCGGTGAGCACCATGTCCGGGTAGGGGCGGCCGCGGCCGCCGGCGTCGGCCGGGCTCAGGGTGAGGTCGGCGATGTCCTGCCAGCCCAGGGCGGCCAGGATCGCGTCCTGGGTGGTGCGGGAGAAGCCGGTGGTCAGCACCACGGTGCGGCCCTGCTCGCGCAGGGCGGCGATGGCCTCGGCCGCGCCGGGCAGCGGCGCGCAGGCGCCGGAGTCCACGAGGTCGGCGTAGGCGAGCTCGAACTCGGTGTTGGCGCGCTGCGCCTGCTCCTCGGTGCCGAACAGGGCGCGGAAGACGGAGATCTTGGACTCGCCCATGGTGCGGCGGACGTAGTCCAGGTCGGGCTCGACGCCCAGGCGTTCGGCGGCCCGGACGAAGGCACGCTCGACCAGGCCGTCGTCGGCGACGGTGGTGCCGGCCATGTCGAGCACGACGAGCGTGGGGGAAGTGCGGTCGGTCATTGTCGTTACCAGCCGATCTCGTTGGCGGTGTCCTCGCCGATGGCGGGGGAGCAGGTCATGCCGCGGCCGCCGGGTCCGGTGACCAGCCACACGCCGTCGGCGACGCGGCTGCGGTGCACCACCAGGGACGGGTCGGTGCACTGCGCGTACACCCCGGCCCAGCGGCGGCGCACGCGCGGCAGGGGGCGGCCGAGCAGCGCTTCCGCGGTGGCGGTGAGGTGGTCGTAGGGGTCCTCGGTGACGTCGAAGGCGAAGGGCTCGTCGTACTCGTGGGTGTCGCCGATGGTCAGCCCGCCGTCGAGGCGCTGCACCATGAGCAGTTGCATGCGGTGCTCGGCGGCGACCGGCGGCTGGGGCTGTCCGGCGCGCAGGGCGTCGAGCGCGGTGCCGGCGTAGGCGGGGTAGTAGCGGAAGCTGTCGGCGTCGGCGACCGAGGTGGTCAGCGGCTCGTCCAGCGGGTCGGTCTGGGCCATCTGCAGGCGGACCCGGCGCACCGGCAGCCCGGGGCCCGCCAGTTCGCGGACCAGCCCGGTCAGGTGGGCGCCGGTGGCCAGCACGACGGTGTCGCCGTGGTGGGTGTCGCCGTGGTCGTCGCGGACGGTGCCGGGCGCGATGTCGCGGACCTCACGGCCGGGCAGGAAGGTGTAGCGGCCGGTGGCGGCCAGGTGCGCGCGCAGCGCGGGCAGCGCGACGCGGGACTCGACGGCGGCGTCCCGCTCGCACAGCAGGGCGCCGGTGAACTCGCCGCGCAGCGCCGGGTTGCGGTGCCGGACCTCGGCGGCGTCCAGCCACTTCAGCCCGCGCGCGGCGGCCTCGGGGGAGGCGAGGACCTGATCGGCGACGGCGCGCTCGGCCTCGGTGCGCACCACGGTCAGCGAGCCGTTGGCGCGGAAGCCGACGCCGGGCACCTGCTCGCCGATGCGCTGCCACAGTTCGCGGGCGCGCTGCGCGGTCTCCAGTTCGGCGCCGGAGGCCCGGCCACCGACCCAGACCAGGCCGAAGTTGCGGACGGAGGCGCCGCGGGCCTCGGTCTCCCGTTCCAGGTGGACGACTTCGTGTCCGCGGTCGACGGCGTGCCAGGCGTGAAGGGTGCCGAGTGCTCCGGCACCCACGATCAGGACTCTCATGCGGACCACAGTCGTGCGGCCGGCGGACGCGGTCGGGTCCGGTTTCTGAACCGGTCGTGAACGGACCCGCAATCTTGGACTAGACCCGTTATCTTTCCGTGACTTAAAAGGCCCCGGGGAGGGGGGTGTGAAAGGTTCTTGGTGTTATGTACGGGACAAATGGGTCGTGAAGCTGAAGCGGTCCCCGCGGTACAGCGACCGGACCCGCTCCAGCGGCGCGCCCTCGGTGTCCCGGCTGTGGCGGTGCAGCAGCAGCATCGGCAGCGCGGGAGGGGTACCGATCAGCAGCGCCTCGCGCGGGGTCGCCAGCACCGTCTCGATCCGCTCGTCCGCGTCGCCGAACTCCACGCCCACGCGCTCGCGCAGATACGCGTAGAAGGAGGAGTCCGGGTCGAACTCGACGTCCAGCCGCGGCACGCGCTCCACCGCGACATAGGTGCTCTCCAGGCCCACCCGCTCCTCGTCGGCGAGCAGGACGCGCTCCATGTGCCACACCGGGCCGCCGGTGGTGATGCCCAGCTGCCCGGCCAGCACCTCGTCCGCCGCGATCCGGTCGAGCGCGGTGAGGTTACGGCCCGGCACCCGCCCCTGGCGGCGCACTCCTTCGGTGTAGCTGGCCAGCGACAGCGGCTGCTCCAGCTTGGGGCCGGCGACCACCGTCGCGCGGCCGCGGCGGCGCAGCCGCCCCTGGATCAGCAGCTCGCGCAGCGCCTGCCGCACGGTCTCCCGTGCCACGCCGAACCGGGCGGCGAGCTCCCGTTCGGTCGGCAGCGGCACCCCCTCGCCGAGCTCGCCGAGCAGCTCCTCCAAGCGCGTCTTGACGACGAAGTACTTGGGAAGCCGGCCGTGCTCGGGGATGCCGGCGCGGGTCGGCGCGCCCGCCTGGGTGTCGTTCACATGGTGAATCCTCGCAGATCGGAGCGGGGAGGACGGCCGCAGGTGCCGGGCCCGGGAGGCGGCCGGGGGCGCCGCACCGGGCGGCGTTCACCAGCCGATCACCCACCGGGGGAGGGGAGTTCGCGGCCGGTGCCCCGATCACCTCAGGCGGCCGACCCTCAAGGCGACCCCGCCCGCCAGCAGCAGCGCACCGGCGCCGATGAGGAGCAGGGCGGGCCTCGGGTCCTGGGTGGGGCCGGTGTCGGCCAGGCCGGGCGGGTGCGTGCGCGGCGCGGCGGAGGCGGCGGGGGCGCCCGGAAGCCGGCTGCCTGCGGTGTTCCGCGGGTCCGGGTCCCCCTCGTCGCCCTTGCCGGGGACGGTGCCGCCGGGGCGGCCGGGGGCGGTGCCCGTGATCGCGCCCGCGCCGCCGCCGGGGCTTTCGCCTGGGCCGCCTGGACCGGGGCCCGCACCGGGACGTTCGGCGGGGTGTCCTCCGGGGCCCTCACCGGGACGTACGCCGGGGCGTTCCCCGGCCCCGGGATGCCCGCCGCCGCCCGTGCCGGGGGCCGTTCCGGTGCCGCCCGGCGCCCGGCCGCCGGTGGTCTCCCGGGGTGTGCCCGGGGCCGTCGGCGGCACGACGGTGAAGCGGTACGGCGCCGACTCGCCGACCCAGTCGCCGTCCGCGCCGCGGCGCTGCACGACGGTGGCCGAGGCCGCGACCGGCCCGGGCGGCGCGTCCGGGGTGAAGCGCAGCCGCAGCGCGACACGTACCGTGCGGCGCGCGGGCAGGACCACGCCGGGGTCGTGCTCGCCCACCACCGCGATGTTCTCGTCGTTGCCGGTGTGCGCGACCGGCACCGGCCGCCAGCGCGCCTCGCCGGACCGGCCGGCCCCCTTCGCGCCGCCCGTCGCGGGCGCGCGGTACTCCAGGCGCACCTGGCGTGCGGTCAGCTTGCGGTCGCGGTCGACGAGGACGATGACCGGGTGCACGTCGCGCCGGGCCCGCCCGGTGGTGTTCTCCAGCTCCACGCGGAACTCCCGCGCCGCGGCGCCCGCCACGAAGGCCGGTGGGCCGTCCTTCAGCCGGGCCCGCACGGGGAAGGGTTCACCGGTTGCCTGGGCCGAGGCCAGCACGACCGAGGCCGCCGCCATGGCAAGAGCGCTGCGCCACCTCATGGGCAGCGAAGCTCTCACGTTCGTACGCTCATATGCGCGTACGGCGCGGGGTGGTCCCCGGCGGCTACCCGTACGGGCGGTCAGCCGCCCGCCGTCTGGCCGAACAGCGGGGCCAGGGCCAGCAGCGCCGCGCCCCGGGCGACCGCGTGCGCGCCGTCCGGGACGAGGGAGAGGGGGACGGTACGGCCCGCCGACCGCCGTGTGCGGGCGTCCATGGCGGCGCCGACCTCGCGCCGGAACAGCTCGGGCCGCGCCAGCACGGTGCGCCCGCCGAGTACGACGCGGTCGATGTCGAGCAGCGAGACCAGGTTCGCCGCGCCGAGCCCGAGCAGCCGAGCGGCCCCGGCGTGGTCGCCGCGGCCGACGGCGGCCAGGCAGAGCGCCTCCAGGCAGCCGCGGTTCCCGCAGGCGCACCGCGGCCCGTCGAGGGCGACCGCCTGGTGCCCGAACTCCCCGGCGCCGGTCCGGGCGCCGCGGTGCAGCGCGCCGCCGAGGACCAGGCCCGCGCCGAGCCCGCTGCCCAGGTGCAGGCAGCCGAAGGAGTCCCCGGTGCCGGTGCGGTCCGGCGGCGACAGCACGGACAGGGCGGCGGCGTTGGTGTCCTTGTCCAGGACGACGGGCAGCCCGAGGCGTTCGGCGAGCGCGTCGCGCAGCGGGTAGCCGTCCCAGGCGGGGAAGCCGGTGATGCGCAGCAGCGCGCCCGTGCCGTGGTCCAGCGGTCCGGGGGAGGCGACCCCGGCGCCGAGCACCGCGCCGTCCGCGCCCGGGGTGTCCGCGACGGTGGCGTGCACCAGGCCGGCGACCGCGCGCAGCACCTCGTCGGCGGGCCGGCCGAGGTCGAGGGGGGCGGTCCGGGCGTCGGTGGTCTCGCCCGCCAGATCGGCCAGGAGCACGGTGACCTCGTCGCGGTCCAGGTGCACCCCGACCGCGTACCGGGCGCGCCGGGCCAGCCGGAGCAGGGTGCGCGGCTTGCCGCCGGTGGGGGCACCGCGGCCGGCCGCGTCGACCAGTCCGTCCGCGCGCAGCCGCGCCACGATCTTGCTGACCGCCTGCGGGGTGAGGCCGGTGCGCTCGGCGAGCTCCAGCCGGCTGATCCCCTCGCCGTCCGCGACGGTCGCGGTGCGGAGCAGCCCGAGCACCAGCGCGGTGTTGTGGCTGCGCAGCACTGGCAGGTTGGCTCCGGCGGTTCCGTTGTTCACCTGCCCATTGTCGGGCACGCTTGCGCTTTCGCAACAGCGTTGCTTAAGTGGGGCGCATGGCTTCCGCACCCCTTCGCGTCGCACTGGTCGGCTACGGCCTGGCCGGCTCGGTCTTCCACGCCCCGCTGATCGCCGCCACCGACGGCCTCGCCCTCGACACCGTTGTCACCAGCGACCCCGAGCGCCAGGCGCAGGTCCGCGCCGCGTACCCGGACGTCCGCCTCGCCGCGTCCGCCGACGAGCTCTGGAAGCGCGCGGACGAGCTGGACCTGGTGGTCGTGGCCTCCCCGAACAAGACCCATGTCCCGCTCGCCACGGCCGCGCTGGAGGCCGGGCTGCCGGTCGTCGTCGACAAGCCGCTCGCGGCGACCGCCGCCGAGGGCGACGCGCTCGCCGCGCTCGCCGCCGACCGCGGACTGCTGCTGTCGGTGTTCCACAACCGCCGCTGGGACAACGACTTCCTCACCCTGCGCGGACTGCTGGAGCGCGGCGAACTCGGCGAGGTGTGGCGCTTTGAGTCCCGCTTCGAGCGCTGGCGGCCGAACCTCAAGGGCGGCTGGCGCGAGTCCGGCGACCCCGCCGAGGTCGGCGGTCTGCTCTACGACCTCGGCAGCCACCTGGTCGACCAGGCGCTGACCCTCTTCGGCCCCGCCGAGAGCGTGTACGCCGAGCGGGACGTGCGCCGCGCCGGCGCCCAGGCCGACGACGACACCTTCGTCGCCCTCACCCACGCCGGCGGGGTCCGCTCCCACCTGTGGATGACCGCCACCACCGCCCAACTCGGCCCGCGCTTCCGGGTGCTGGGCAGCACCGCCGGTTACGTCAAGCACGGCCTCGACCCGCAGGAGGCCGATCTGCGCGACGGCGCCCGCCCCGCCCCCGGTGCCGCGTGGGGCACCGAACCGCAGTCCGCGTGGGGCCTGCTGGGCGCCGGCGACGACGTCCGTCCCGAGCCGACGCTGCCCGGCGACTACCCCGCGTACTACGCGGCCGTCGCCGCCGCCCTGCGCGACGGCACGGAGCCGCCGGTCACGGCGGCCCAGGCCGCCGCGACACTGGCGGTCCTGGAAGCGGCCGCCGTCTCGGCCCACGAGGGCCGCACGATCCGGCTCGCCCCCCGCGCCTGACGGGGGCGTGGTCGCCCGGCCTGCGGCGTGCTCCCCTCGCGGCCGCCGACCGGGCGCTCCTCACCCTCGGGTGCCTGGACCGCGGGAGTGGTCCGGCGCGTCCGGGGGAGAACGATGGGCCGGCGGCTCGGGCAGGCGGGTGCGGAAGCGGACCAGGACGGCGCCGTCGGCGGTGTGGTGCACCTGCACGCCGTCCAGCGGTTCCCCGTCCCCGGCGCCCGCGAGCTGCCGGCACAGCCGGGCGGTCTCGGTGGAGGACGGCGGTTCCGGCGGCGTGCCGCCGCCGTGCGCGGACGGCTGGTCGTAGCCGGTGTCGGTGACGCACACCGAGCAGTGCCCGTCCTCCACGCCGAGTGTGACGCGGAAACGGCGTGCCCGGCCGTGCGTGACGACGTAGCCGCAGGCCACCAGTACGGCCTGGGCGATCCGGGCGCCGTCCGGGCCGCAGGAGAGGGTCTCCAGCGCGGAACGGCTCAGGCGTGCCGCGAGCGCGTCGCTGCCGGATGTGCGGCGCAGCGAGCAGGTCCAGGAGACGTCGAGGGCGGATCTCTTCGGATCGGACAGGGACAGTCGTGAGGAGGCCGCGAGCTTGGCCATGGCCGGACCACGTCCTGTGGGCGTAGGAGGCTGCTCTGCCGGCGACCGGGGTCCCGGGCCGCCCTTTCCGCCAGGCTAGAACAGCCGATCTCGGCCCTGCCAGGGCGCGTTGGGGGCGCGGACGGGGCGCGCCTCAGGCCCCGGGACCCGTCGGTCCCGTCCCGTCCGGCCAGTCCGGCAGGATGGTGAAGTACTGGGTCAGCCGTGTCGTCCGCAGCGTCCGCAGGGTGAACCCGTCCCGGCACACCAGCCGTACGCGCCCCTGCTGCTGCTCCGCGCGACGGCGCGCGCGCACCAGCGCGGACAGCCCGCTGCAGTCGATGAAGTCGACCGGCCGCAGGTCCACCACGATGTCGGGGCGGTCCGTCCCGGTGAGCAGGTCCAGCGCGGCCGAGACGCGCGGTGCGGTCAGCACGTCCACCTCGCCGTCGAGGGTGACCACCGTGCTGTCGCCCTCCGCGCGGCGGCGGACCGAGGCGATGGACGGGGTGCTCGTCAGCAGGGAGGTGTCGGACATGGGCACCACCCTAGGGCAGACGGGCCGTCAGCTGTCCTCTTGTGGCCAGGACTTGACAATCGGTGACCGGATACGTCAGGGCGTGCCGTCCCGCAGCCGGTCGGTGTCGAAGCCGCCGGCCAGCACGCGGGTCGCCAGCTCCGCCACCCGCATCCGGTGGCTGCGGGCGTACCGGCGCAGCGCGGCGAACGCCTCGTCGACGCCCACGCCCCACCGCTCGGCCAGCAGCCCCTTGGCCTGCTCGACCACCACCCGGCTGTCCAGCGCCCCTTGCAACTGCTCGGCCAGCAGCTCCTGTTCGCGCCGGGCGCGGTGCTGGAGCACCCCGATGGCCGCGGCGTCCGCCAGCGCGCGGGCCAGTTCCAGGTCCCTTTCGGGCGGCTCCCCGGGGCCCGTGCGCAGCACGCCCAGCGCGCCTATCACCTGCGGGCCCCGGCGCAGGGGCACCGCGTACGCCGCGTGCAGACCGGCCTCCCGGGCGCGGGGCGCGAACCGCGGCCACAGCTCGTCGCAGCGCGCCAGGTCGGGCACGACCGTCGTGGCAGCGCACCGGTAGCAGTCCAGGCACGGCCCTTCCTCGTCGAGGGCGGGGAGCAGTTCCGGGACCGCTCCGGAGGCGGCGGCGCGCAGCGTGCCGTCCGGGAGGGCCAGCAGCGCTCCCGCCGCACGGGCGTCCAGCAGTTCCACGCAGGCCGCGGTCACGCGCCCGAGGTGGGTGTCGAGGTCGACGTCACTGCCCAGGGTGTCGGCGAGTCCGACGAGGACTTCGGCGAGGCGGTGCGGGTGTTCGGTCACGGCTTGCTCCCGCCATCGTCGGCCACGGCTCCGCCGGGATTCTGCCATGCCGGTGAACCGCGGCATTCGACGGGAAAACGGCAACTGCCCTGTTCTGGCGGTGCGTTGACGGTGCGGTATGTCAGGATTGACGCAGACCGGTCCCGTCCCGCCATCCAAGGGGGAGTGGATGCACGGAACCTCCACCGGCCCGTCGCGCAGGGCCGCCCGCGCGGCGTTCGCCGCCGGGCTGATCGCGGCGGCCCTCGCCGGCTGCTCCCGCGGCGACGACTCCGCGGCGACCGGACGGGACGAGGCCGCGCGGCGCGGCACCCCCATGGCCGGCGCCCCCTTCTGGGTCAACCCGGACACCTCCGCCGCGCGTCAGGCCGGCGAGTGGCGCGCGGCCGGCCGGGACGCCGACGCCGCCCTGCTGGAACGGATCGCGGGCCGGCCGGTCGCCGAGTGGATCGGCCCCGACGACCCGCGCGGCCGGGCGGAGGTCCTCACGCGCGCCGCCGAGGGGGCCGGCCGCACCCCCGTGCTGGTCCTCTACAACATCCCGCACCGCGACTGCGGCCAGTACTCCAGCGGCGGCGCCGCCGACGCGGAGGCGTACCGCACCTGGGTGGAGGAGGTCGCGGCCGGGATCGGCGACCGCGAGGCGCTGGTGGTCCTGGAGCCCGACGCGCTCACGCACCTGGTCGACGGCTGCACTCCCGGCCGCTTCGCGCAGGAGCGGTACGCCCTGCTCGGCCATGCCGTCGACGCCCTGGGCGCGCTGCCGCACACCGCGGTCTACCTGGACGCGGGCAACGCCGGCTGGGTGCGCGACCCCGCGCGGCTGGCCGGTCCGCTGCGCCGGGCGGGCATCGGGCGGGCCGACGGCTTCGCCCTGAACACCTCGAACTTCTACACCACCGAGGCCAACACGGCTTACGGCACGCGGCTGTCGGGGCTGGTCGGCGGCAAGCACTTCGTCATCGACACCAGCCGCAACGGGCGCGGCCCGTTCGACGGCGGCCACGACGAGGCCTGGTGCAATCCGCCGGGCCGGGGCCTGGGCACCCCGCCGACCACCGACACCGGCAGCGAACTCGTCGACGCCTATCTGTGGATCAAGCGCCCCGGCGACTCCGACGGCACCTGCAAGGGCGGCCCCCAGGCCGGCCAGTGGTGGCCCGAGTACGCGCTGGGACTGGCCCGGCGCGCGGCGTCGTCCTGAGACACCGCGCGCCGGGCCGGCCGCCACCGGCGGAAGCGGTCAGGAGACCTTGACCCAGCGCGCCACGGACGGCGTGCCGTCCTCGTCGGTGACCACGACCATGTACCAGCCCGGCGGCACCAGCGACGGGTCCTGCGGCACGGTGAGCCGCACCGATCCCTTGCCGCGCTCGATGTCCAGCGCGATCGACCGCTGCTCGGTGTCGGTGGCGTGGGTGACCGCGCTCGGCCGGATGAGCCGCGCCGTGTCGATGTGGTCGGCGTACCGGGTCGGGAAGGTCATCGAGCCGCCGCGCTCCACCGACCGCGGGCCTTCGCCCAGCGAGGGCTTGGAGTCCCGGTAGAGATAGGGCGGGGTGTAGATCTCCACGCGCTGCTCGAAGAAGCCCGGCGTGGTGTCGGCGTCGTCCCCGTAGAGCGGGTTCGAGCCGAAGACCGCCACCCGGCCGTCGGGCAGCAGCAGCGCCTCGGCGTGGTAGTCGCGTCCCACGGCCGGGTCGGCGGCGTCCTTGAAGACGTTGCGCACCGGGTCGTAGATCTGCGCCGTGAGGATGTCGCTGCCGCCGCGCCCCCGGTAGTCGCGGGAGCCGCCGGTGGTGAAGACGGTGTCGTCCGGCAGCAGCACGCTGTTCAGGTAGCGCGTGGGTTCCGGCAGGTCGGGGCCGTCGGTGTACGCGGGCCCGACCGCGTTCAGGTCCACCACGGCGGTGCGCGCGGTCGAGGACCGGGACTCCCCGACCCCGCCGCCGCCGAGCACCATCACCTTCTGGTCCTGCGCGGGTGCCAGCAGCACCGAGGCGGCCGTCTCCAGGTCCCCCGGGTCGCGGAGCCCGGGCACCGGGGTGAAGCGGTTGGTCCGCAGGTCCCACAGGCCCGGGACGCGGCCCTGGTCGGCGGGGCCGTAGCCGGCGTTGGCCCCCGAGTAGAAGATCTTCTCGCCCTGCATGAGGAAGAGCGCCGGGTAGGTCGGGAAGTAGCGCGTGGTGGTGTAGCTCCACGTACGCGTCCGGGGGTCGTAGATCTCGTTCTTCCCGGGGACGACCTGGCCGATGTCGTCGAGGCCGGAGACCGACAGCACCCGCCCGTCGGCGAGCGTGACCAGGGTGGGGTACCAGCGGGCCTCGTTCATGGGGTCGACCGGGATGTAGCGCTCGGCGACCGGGTCGAACTCGTAGGCCTCCTTGATCCCCTGGAAGTCCTTCTTGTCCAGGCCGAGTTTGGTGGCCAGCCCGTACAGGTTGTCCCGGTCCCGGCCCTCCAGCCCCCGGATCCCGTACTGGGCGGCGGTGTTGACGATCCCCGCCTCGCCCTTGACCAGAGACTGGACGAAGACGCGGACCTCGCTCGCGGTGACCGTGACCGCGCCGGTGCGCCGGTCGGTGGTCTTCTTCGCCCGCGGCACGGTGACCGGGAACTCCGAGCGGAAGGTGCGGCCGTTCTCGTTGTTGACGAAGACCGTGCCCTGCGGGAACGTCCGGGGCGCGTCCGGGTTCTCGTTCTTGATCAGCATGGCGCCGCCCGCCCGGTCCACGGCCTCCTTCAGCTTCTCGTAGCGGGCGGTGCCGCCGGCCACCAGCAGCCGGCCGTCCGGCAGCTGGCTGTGGCCGGCGCAGAACATGTCCTTGGGGGTGTCGATCTCCTTGAAGGTGTTCTTCACCGGGTCCCACAGGACGCTCGTGAAGGACTTGGCCCTGAAGTTCGTCTCGTCGTTGCCGGAACCCGCGATGAGCAGCACTTTCCCGGTGTGCAGCAGCGCGGCGTGGATGGCGTTGATCCGGTACTTCCTGGGGACGTCCAGCTGCTCCCAGTGGCCGTACGCGGCCTTGTACTCCGGCTGCTCGATCTTGTAGTCGTGGTACGTCGAGGTGGTCCAGCCGTAGAGCGCGGGCGCGTTCATCCCGGCCAGGACGCTCACGGCGGTGCTCCCGATGGCGATCTTCCGCAGCCGGCGGCTCGGTCGGTAGGTCATCGGGCGGCGCTCCTGGTGCGGGCGGACGACAGCCACCAGACGGCGACCGGCGCGGCGGCGAGCAGCAGCGCCAGCACCGCCCAGGTGCGCATCGCGGCGTGGGTGTGGCCGTTGAAGAAGCTCGCGGCCAGCGAACCGCCGAACACCAGCGTCCACAGGATGTGGGTGCGGAAGGTGGACAGCAGCCGGTCGGGGCTGGCCGAGTCGCCCTTGGGCGTGACCACGAAGCGGCTCTTGCGGCGCAGTACGGCGTCGATCAGCGAGCGGGCGTAGATCGGCGCCGACAGCGCCGACATCACCATGCCGGCCGCTCCCGAGGAGCCCTCGGGCTCGTGCGGGCTGCCGTTGTGCCGCCGGTTCCACACGTACAGGCCGATCTGGAGGGCCGCGGCGTCGCTGTAGAGCATCATCCAGACCTCGGAGTCGATCTGGACGCCGGAGGCGCCGAGCCCCAGGAACAGGGCGCAGCTGAGGCCGCCGAGCATCCAGTTGACCGCCGTCATCGGGTAGTAGACGACCATCAGCGTGTAGTTGAGCAGCCTGCCCGGGGACAGGGCGAAGGGCAGCCGCCAGAACTGCTTGATCAGCGTCTCGTACGTGCCCCGGCTCCAGCGCAGCTGCTGGGTGAAGAAGTCGGTCCAGGAGGACGGGCCCTCCCCGACGGCGAGCACGTCCGGGGTGTAGACCGAGCGCCATGTGCGGCCGGTGGCGGGATTGCGGTGGCGGTGCAGTTCGAGGCCGGTGGCCATGTCCTCGGTGATCGAGTCGTACAGACCGCCGATGCCCTTGAGGGCGCTGATCCGTACGGCGTTGTTGGTGCCCACGAACATCGGGGCGCCGTAGGCGTTGCCGGCCCGCTGGATGAGGGCGTGGAAGAGGAACTGCTGGCTCTCGGCGGCTTTGGTCACCGCGGTGTCGTAGTTGCCGTACACCTGCGGGCCGACGACGAAGGCGACGTCGGGGTCGCGGAAATAGCCGAGCATCCGCTCCAGGAAGTTGGGGAGCGGGACGTGGTCGGTGTCGACCGAGGCGAAGAACGTGTAGTCGTCGCCGTGCGCGTCCAGCCAGGCGTTGTAGTTGCCGTGCTTGGTTCTCGCGCGGAAGGAGCCGGTGGGCCGGTTCCACTTCTCCACGCCCTTGCGGGAGAAGTGGTGCACCCCCAGCCGGTCGCACAGCCGCCGGACCTCGGGGTCGTCGCCCTCGTCGAGCAGCCAGACGTCCAGTGTGCCGCGGTGGCGCAGCCGGATCGCGGCCTCCAGGGTGGCCCGCACCATCTCCAGGGGCTCCTTGCCCGGGACGAAGGTGGTGAGGAAGGCGACCTTGGTGCCCTCCTCGGGGACCACGGGAACCGGGTCGCGGGCGACGAGGGTCGCGTGCGCGTTCGACGTCACATTGATCAGTCGGAAGAGCTCGATCAGGCCGATGGATATCAGCATCACCGTGTCGCAGGCCGTCATCCAGCCCGGCGCGTGCTCCCGGCGGGTCCAGTGGGCCGGCTGCAGCAGCCAGGCGAGCAGCACCGCGGAGAGCACCGGGGCCGCGCCCAGCAGCAGTGCCGCGCGGATCCGGTGCGGCTCCTCGGCGAGCAGGCTGCGGTAGCGCACCCGGTAGGGGACGCCGGGCTCCGGCTCGGTGAGCGGGCCGGCGAGTCTGCTGTAGTGCTCGTAGTCGTACCGGGGTGCCACCGCGCCGGCCCGCGGCCGGGACGGGCCGGGGCGGGTCTGGTGCGGGATGACGGGCGTGGTGCCGGGCGCGCCGGTACCTGGGTGGTCGGTGGTGTACTGCTGGGCGCCGGTCGGTGTCGGCGGCATGGGAATGCTCCCCCCGAAGCATCTGCGCCGCTCGCGCGGCGATGGTGTCCCGGGCGTTGCGGCCCCCCGCCCCCCGGGGTGTTCACGCGTGTGCGGTCCGCTCCCGGTCCCGCGATGCCGCTACGGCTCGCCCGGGACCTGACCGCGCTGGGTCACGCCGGTGGCCCACCCCCTTGCCGGGGCCGTCTCCCCTGGGCCCCGCTCGGTCAAAAGGCGCCGAAACGGATCCCTGTCCTCCCGTTTCGGGCAGATAGATTCCGTTTGGCGCTTAGATGTCCTGCGCCCCCAGCCTTCCCGAATGCCCGTCTTGATCGCAAGGTGGGAATCGGGCCGCTAACCGGCCAAATGAGCGATTTGGGACGTCTGTTCGGTCGTTCGGCCGGGCGGACGACGCTCAGGAGCGGGCGACCAGCATGAGCAGCGCGTCGTCGGAGAGGCCGCCGCCGGTGTGCCGCAGCAGGTCCGCGTAGAGCCGTTCGACGGCCGCCTCCAGGTCGCCGGCCGACGCGGCGGCCAGCCGCGCCGCGCGCTCGGCCAGCGGGTAGAACGAGCCGTCCACGGCGCTGCGCGCCTCGATCACCCCGTCCGTGCACAGCACCAGGACGTCGTCCGGGCCCAGCGTCTCCTGCCAGGGCCGGGGCGGCGGCCCCGTCGCGAACTGGGACAGCCCGAGCGGCACCCACGGATCGGGCGGGTCGAGCGAGGCGACCGTGCCGTCCGGGGCGACCCGCAGCGGCGGCACGTGGCCGTAGTGCAGCAGTCCCACCTGCCCCGGGTCGTTGAACTGGAGGAACAGCGCCGTGGTGAACTCACCCGGGGCCATGTGCCGGGCCACGCTCGCGTCCACCCGCTGCGCGACCCGGGTCAGCGTCTCCTCGTCGTACGCCGCCTCCCGGAAGGAGCCCAGCGTCACCGACGCCGTCTGCACCGCGTCCAGCCCTTTGCCGCGCACGTCGCCGATGAGCGCGCGCACGCCGTGCGGCGTCTCCACCACGGTGTACAGGTCGCCGCCGATCTGCGCGGTGTCGGCGGCCGATACGTAGCGCACGGCCAGCCGCAGGTCCCCCACCACCGGCCCCGGTGGCAGCAGCAGCGCCCGCTGGGCGGCCTCGGCGACCGAGTGGACGGCGGCGAACACCCGCCGGCCCTGTTCGTAGCGCCACGCGATGTAGGTGCCGAAGAGCGAGACCACGACGTAGGCGACGAGCTGCGCCCGCAGCAGCGTGCCGGTGTCCGGCAGGCGCACCTCGTCGTACGGCAGCAGCGCCAGCTGCGCGACGAGCCCCGCCGCGCCGACGCCGAGCGTGCGCCGCCAGGTGGTGGAGACACTCGCCAGCGCGGGGGCCATGACCATCATCGGCGCGAGATAGATCTGCGGGCCGCTCAGCCAGTCGCTCAGCGAGATGCCGATGATCAGCAGCAGCGGCAGCAGGATTCCGCTGCCGACCGGGACGACCGAATCGAGGACCCGCAGAGCGGGTCCGCCGCTGTAGGGCTTTTTGCTGCGTGACGGCCTCACCTTTCGAACATAGACAGACAATGCGGGCAGTGGGAAACCCGGCGGCGGCTGCCGCCGTCACGGCACGGGCGCTGCGGCCGGGCCCATCCGGGCCAGCAGCAGGGCGATGTCGTCGTCCGCCGACTGCTGCAGGGTGCTCAGCACCAGGTCGCAGGTGTCCTCCAGGGACCGGTGGCGGGTCTTGAGCTTGAGGACGCGCATCAGCGCCCGCAGCCCGACGTCGAGGGACTGCCGGCG
Organism: Streptomyces sp. NPDC046977; assembly: GCF_040644455.1. NCBI lineage: Bacteria > Bacillati > Actinomycetota > Actinomycetes > Kitasatosporales > Streptomycetaceae > Streptomyces > Streptomyces sp. NPDC046977. The sequence goes on along the minus strand of NZ_JBEYWO010000008.1, from coordinate 227,712 downwards.
GTCCTCCACCAGCCCGTCGGTGAACAGCGCCAGCACCGCGCCCTCGGCGAGCTCCCGCTCCACCATGCGGAAACCGATCCCGCCGACGCCCAGCGGCACCCCGTTCGGGATGTCGATCAGCTCGGCACGACCGCCGGGCGGCACCAGCACCGGCGGCAGGTGCCCTGCGGTGGAGAACTGGCAGCGGCCGGTCCCCGGGTCGCACACCGCGTAGACGCAGGTGGCGATGAAGTCCCCCTCGGCGCTGCCGATGATGTCGTCCAGGTGCCGCAGCAGCTCGTTCGGCGCCAGGTCGAGCTGGGCGAAGGCCCGGGTGGCGGTGCGCAGCTGTCCCATGATCGCGGCGGCGCGCAGGCCCTTGCCCATCACGTCGCCGACGATCAGGCCCACCTTGCCGTCCTTGAGCGGCAGCACGTCGAACCAGTCCCCGCCGACCTCCCGGACCGCCGGTATGTAGCGGGTGGCCATCTCCATCCCGTTCACCGTCGGCGGCTCGTGCGGCAGCAGGCTCCGCTGGAGGGTGAGGGCGGCCAGCCGCTCGCCCGCGTACAGCCGCGCGTTGTCGATGGATATCGCGGCCCGGGCCGCCAGCTCCACGGCAAGGGTGCGGTCCTGGTCGTCGAAGGGCTTCTGGTTGCGGGTGCGGTAGAGGCCGATCACGCCGAGTACCTCGCCGCGCGCGATGAGCGGCGCGGCCAGGTACGAGTGCACCCCGGCCCGGCGCAGCAGCGCGGCGGCCCGGTCGTCGCGCGCGATCCGGCGCAGCATGCGGCTGCTCACCCGGTGCACCACCACCGGCTGCCCCTCCCGCACCGCCCGGGTGATCAGCCGGTCGGTCGGGTACGAGGCCGGCTCGCCCACCGGGTCGACGGCCCCGATCGCCTCGCCGGCGTCGGCCGCGGTGACGGCCAGGGCCCGGAATTCGGCGGTCTCGCCGGAGGCCACCCGGGACACCGTCTCGCCGCGCATCACCGAGTCCAGCACGTCGACGGTGGCGATGTCGGCGAGCATCGGCACCACGACCGAGGCCAGCTCCTGCGCGGTCTGCTGGAGGTCCAAGGTGGTGCCGATGCGGGTGCCCGCCTCGGCGATCACCGCCAGCCGGCCGCGGGCGGCCGCGATCTCCTCGGCGGCGTGGTGCCGCTCGGTGAAGTCGGCCACCGAGGTGGCCAGGCCCAGCACCCGGCCGGTGGGGTCCTCGATCCGGTAGTACGAGATCGACCACGCGTGGTCCCGCCCCAGGTCGGCGTAGGTGCGGCCGACCGTCTCCAGGTCCAGCAGCGGCTCCCCGGTGTCCAGGACGCGCCGCATCGCCGCCTCGATGCCCACGGCGTCGATGCCCGGCGAGACCTCGCGCATGGTGCGCCCGAGCATTGACGCGGCGGACAGCCCGTACATGCCCTCCAGGGCCTCGTTGACCCGCACGATGCGCAGCTCGGTGTCGAAGACCGCGAGCCCGATGGGCGACTGGTCGACCAGGCTGCTCGACAGGCCCATGTCCGTCTCGACCCGGCGGACGGTCGTCAGATCGGCGCCGAGCCCCAGGGCGAAGACCCCGCCGTCGACGTCGAGCATGCGCATGTTGCGGAACTCGATGTCACGGACCGTGCCGTCGGCGTGCACGATGGGAAACACGCCCTGCCACACCGCACCGGCCCTGACCTGCTTGAACAGCTCGGTGACCAGTTCCAGCTTCGCGGGCTCCACCATGAGCAGCCCGGCGTTCTGCCCGAGCGCGTCGGCCGCGCTGTAGCCGAACAGCCGCTCGGCCTCGGGGCTCCACAGGACGATCCGGCCGTGCCGGTCGAGGACCATCGCCGCGACCCCGAGAAGGTCGAGCAGGCCTCCGGGCGAAGGGGTCCCGGGAGCTGGCCGGGCCTCCCTGTCCGTGCCGGGCGGCGTTGCGTCGTGTGCGTGCATGGCCTCCTCGTAGGCCCGCCAGAGCCCCGGTGGAGCCCCTGCCTCGTCGTTACGGCATATTTTCGCACCGAGTCCCCAAGGATGCCGCCTGTTCGTTCGCGGGCCCAACGAACGAAGGCGCCCCTCCCGGAGGAGGGACGCCTTCATGTCTGTGCGCCGCCAGGGACTCGAACCCCGAACCCGCTGATTAAGAGTCAGCTGCTCTGCCAGTTGAGCTAGCGGCGCTCACCGACAGAGAGGATCCTACCTGACCACCGGGGGTGCCCCCGACCACGTCCTCCAGCAGCGCGGGGTCGTCGTCCAGCCACCCCAGGCGGACCATCTTCACCCCGGCCTGGAAGCGGCTGTCGGCCCCTATCTGCTGCATCAGCTCCGCCACGATCCGCCGTACCGTCCGGTCGGACAGCCCCAGCTTGCGGCCGATGGCCTCGTCCGTCAGCCCGGAGGCCAGCAGCCGGACGACCTCCCGGTGCCGGGCGGCGGGCGCGGCGCCCACGTCGTCGGTGAACAGGTCCGACGCGGACGCCCAGCAGTGCTCGAACATCTGCCGCAGCACGCCGACCATCGCCGGGCTGCGCAGCACCATGGCGGAGCCGCCGGCACGCTCGTCCCTCGCGTCCGGCCCGAGCGGCGGCACGATGGCCAGCGTGTGGTCGACGATGATCATCTTCATGGGCAGCGTGGCCGCGGCGCGCACCTCGCCGCCGTCGTTGACCATGATGCGCAGATGGGCCCGCACGTGCGGCACGGCGGCCGCGGTCGCCAGGTGGATGGAGCGCATCGCGATGCCCCGGCTGAGCGCCTCCCGGTTACGGTCGTCCGCCTCGAAGAGGTGGTCCTCGGGCAGCGCGCCGGGGTGCATGGAGAGGATCTCGGTCGTGACGGTGCTGGCCGCCTCGTCCAGGATCGCGGCGATCTGCGCGGGCTGGGCGGCCACCTCGATGCGGGCCTCGGCGAGCTGGCGCATGTGCACGGGCTGAAACTCGGCTGCCAGTTGGCTGAGTGCGGTATGGGTGTCGGTGATGGTCCTCACCATCTCCTCGGTCCGGCGCCGGCTGCCCTCGATGAGCTGCGCCATCGCCGTCGCGGGGGAGTGCACCGACCAGCCGCTGCGCGCGGACGAGAACGGTGCGGCCAGGCCGAGGGACGCCAAGGAGTGCAGTGCGGCGTCCAGTTCGCCGTGTGACCAGCCGGTGAGCGTGCAGACGCTTTCTGGTGTCCAGTCGGCGTCGGCGAGCGCCAGAGCGTAGAGTTCCTGCGCCCGGGCGCGCAGAAGGTCGTCGGTCACTGCTCGCACCCCCAATGCTTCACGTCCCCCCGGCTCCGATCAGGTTACGTGGCGCCGCTCGCGTATGGACCCATCGGGGGCCATCCGGTCCCATGTGTCCGCATAGGGCCATGTCCGAATCCGGAACGCGAAAAGTGAAGACCACCGGCTTGGCGTCCGACAGAATTCAGTCAGTCGTACGGTTCCCCCAAGCCGGCGCTGCACCCCCCGAGTACCACCCCAGCTCACACTCCCAGGACAGGCCTGCCATGAAATCGATTCGCCGCAACGCCCTTCGTGTCCTTCTGGGCGTCGTTGCCTCCATCACCATGGGGCTCATCGGCGCAACGGCAGCAACTGCGCAGCCTGCTCCGGACGGTGACATCGCCTGGTCGGTGCACCACACCGGCATCCACGCGAACGACATCGCCTGGTAGCACCCTGGGCCGTCCCACAAAGACAACACCCCCCCAAGCACAACAAACCCCCCAAGAGCAACACCACCCCCCCAAGAGCTACACCCCTCCCCCCACGCTGATGGGCCCGGCATACCTCCCCCCTCTTGCCGGGCCCTTCAGCATGCCCCGCGGCAGGGGGGACGACGGGCGTCCGCCCCTGCGAGGGCGTCCGCGTTGTGGCGCGATGTCGTCGGTGCCGCACAGCCCTGTCCCCCCGCGCCTCGTGGTCCGGAGGCAGTGGTCATGAGCACCCTCTCCGACCCCGTATGATTGTCCCGTTCGCACGCGCCGCTAGCTCAACTGGCAGAGCAGCTGACTCTTAATCAGCGGGTTCGGGGTTCGAGTCCCTGGCGGCGCACAGCACAAGGGCGCCCCTCCTCCGGGAGGGGCGCCCTTCTGTGTTCCGTGGGACGTCGTCAGAGCGCGAGCGAGAGCAGCACGGGGGCCGCCCGTTCGTTCAGGGTGTCGGCGGCGCCCTTGAGGCGGTGGGCCTGGGTGACGGGCAGGGAGAGCGCGAGGCAGCCGACCGTCGCCCCGATGGTGACCGGGATGGCGGCGCAGACCGTGCCGATCGCGTACTCCTGGAGGTCCAGGGTGGGCGCGGTGGCCGGCTGGCTCTCCAGCTTCGTCAGCAGGATCTTCTCGCTGATCGTGGTCCTCGAGGTCAGCCGCACCGTCTTGTGCCGCGACAGGTGGTCGCGGCGGCCGTTGTGGTCGAGCTGGGTGAGCAGGCACTTGCCGACCGCGCTGGCGTGCGCGGCGGAGCGGAAGTCGACCCACTCGTTGACCTTCGGCGCGGCGGGTCCGTCGGCGAAGTCGACGATCTTGACCTCGCCGTCGTCGTACCGGCTGAAGTAGACCGCCGCGCCGACCTCGTCGCGCAGGGTCATCAGCACGTTCTTGATCTTCTCGGCGAGCGCCGTGTCGCGGCTGGCGCTGCCCAGCAGGACGAGCGATTCACCGACCGCGTACCCGCCACCGGGCAGGGCGTTGAGATAGCGCTCCCGATTGAGCATGGCGAGCAGTTGCGAAAGATATCCGATGGGCACGCCGATTTCGCGGGCGAGCTGCTCGGCGCTGACGCCGTGCCGGTGCTTGTCCACGGTCTCCAGCACGCGCAGCGCGTGCTGGACGGCGTAGACCGGCGCGACCTGTCGGTGCTCAAGCGCCACGGTGTCCCCCTACAGGTGTGACCGTTTGCGTCCTTGCTGTGGCTGCTGGTCACGGCCACCGCGCACGACGGACGGGACCCGGCAGCCGGGCCGCATTCCACGATAGCCTCAAAGCGGTTTCGAGTAGAGCCCGTTGAAGCTTTGTCTGAACGCCTTCGGACGTATATGCAGGAACGCGCCACTCTGGCATATGCCCCGGGCACGGACCACTTTCTCTCAGAGCACCGCACCGAGGAATTCCCGGGTCCTGCGGTGCTCCGGGGAGCCGAAAATCCGCTCCGGCGCACCCGACTCCACCACCCTCCCGCCGTCGAACATCAGCACGCGGTCGGAGACGTCCCGGGCGAACCCCATCTCGTGGGTGACGCACAGCAGGGTGATGTCCGTGCCGCGGGCGATGTCCCGCAGCACGTCCAGCACCCCGGCCACCAGTTCGGGGTCGAGCGCCGAGGTCACCTCGTCCAGCAGCAGGATGTCCGGCCGCATCGCCAGCGCGCGGGCGATGGCCACCCGCTGCTGCTGGCCGCCGGAGAGCCGGGTGGGGTGGGCGTCCTGCTGGTCGGCCAGGCCCACCAGTTCCAGCAGTTCGCGGCCGCGCTCGGCGGCCTCGTCGCGGTCGGTGCCCAGCACGTGCACCGGGGCCTCGATGACGTTCTCCAGCACCTTCATATGGGGGAAGAGGTTGAAGTGCTGGAAGACCATGCCGATCCGGCGCCGCCCGGCGCGCAGGTGCCGCTCGTCCGCCGGCACGAGCCGGCCGCCGCGGCCCGGCATGTGCGAGAAGGGCTCGCCGTCCAGCCGGATGACGCCCTCGGTGACCCGTTCCAAAGTCATCAGCAGCCGCAGGATGGTGGTCTTGCCGCTGCCGCTCGGGCCGATCAGCGTGACCCGCTCGCCGCGCCGGACCTCCAGGTCCAGGTGGTCCAGGACGGTGTGGTCCCCGTAGCGCTTGACCACCTGGTCGAAGCGGACGGCGGATGTCCCGGCGGTCCGGGCGGTCGTGGCGGAGTGCGGTGTTCCGTCAGTGAGCAAGGCGTTTCTCCAGCTTCCGCATGAGGATCGAGGTGGGGGTGCTCGCGACCAGGAAGACCGCCGCGGCCAGGGTGAACGCCTCCAGATAGGCGAAGTGGTCGCTGCCGAAGGTGCCGGCCTCGCGCACCATCTCGTCGACGGTGATGACCGACAGGAACGGTGTCTCCTTGAACATCGAGATCACGTAGTTGCCCAGGGCCGGCACGATCTTCCGCACCGCCTGCGGCAGGACCACCGCGGACCAGGTGCGCGTCCGGGACAGCGACAGCGCCCTGGCCGCCTCCCACTGGCCCCTGGGCACCGCCTCGATGCCCGCCCGGTACACCTCGGAGGTGTACGTCGCGTAGTGCACGCCGAGCACCACGATCCCGATGACCAGCGGTTCCAGCGCGGGCAGCAGCACCCAGGCGGCGAAGAGCTGGATCATCACCGGTGTCGACCGCACGAACTCCACGGCCACGCGCAGCGGCACCGCGACCCAGGGGCCGCCCGTACGCCGCAGCACCGCGATGCCGAGGCCCAGCACCATCGCCAGCAGCGAGCCCAGCACGGTCGCCAGCAGCGTCACCTCGAAGCCGCGCAGGATCGGCGGCAGGCCCTCGCGGACCGTCTCCCAGTCCCACATCAGGCCCGACCCCCCGCCGGCTGCCCGAGCCGCGCCCTGGCCGCGGACTCCAGGCCGTTCATGGCCAGCGTCAGCAGCGAGGCCAGGACGAAGTAGACGACAAGCAGCAGCAGGTACACCGTCGCGGTGTCACCGGTGGCCGAACGCACCTGGTCCATACGGAAGGTGAGGTCGGAGACGGTGATCAGCGACAGCAGCGGGGTGGCCTTGAGCAGCTGGACCAGCAGGTTGCCGAACGGCGGGATCATCTGCGGCCACGCCTGCGGCAGGACGACCAGCCGCATCCGCTGCCACGGCGTCATGTTCAGCGCGACGGCCGCCTCCGCCTGCCCCTTGGGCACCGCGTCGATCGCGCCGCGCACCACCTCCGAGCCGTACGCCCCGTAGTTGAGCCCGAACGCCACCACCGCGCAGGCCAGCGGCACGAGCTTGAAGCCCAGGATGGGCAGCGCGAAGAACAGCCAGAACAACTGCACGTACAAGGAGGTGCCGCGGAAGAACTCCACGACGACCCGGGACACCCCGCGCACCGGGGCCCGGCGCGAGCGCGCCATGAAGCCCAGGACGAAGGCGAGCACCAGCGCGGTCAGCGCCCCCAGGACGGTGGCCTGCACGGTGACCCACAGGCCGGCGCCCAGGCTCGGCAGCGACCGGCTCAACTCGGTGAACACGGAAAGGGACTCGCTCGCCTCGGTGGTCACAGGCGGGCCTCACGCGGCGCACAGCCGGGCGGTCCGCAGATTCGCCGGTGGCACCTCCGCCTTGGTGAAGCCGTACCGGCCGATCAGCCCGGTGTAGTGGTCGGGGTCGGAGGTGATCTTCTGCAGCTGCCCGTTGAACGCGTCGCGCAGCTCCTCGGCTCCCGGACGGAACACCGCGCCGCCCGGGCTGTACTGCTTCTTCCCGCCGATCACCGGGAGGAAGGGGGCCAGCACCTCCACGGCCGCGCCCTTGTTGGTCCGGGCGAGCCAGCGCAGCGAGATCCCGGTCAGGGCGAAGGCGTCGATCCGCCCGGCGAGCAGCGCGTCCACCCCGTCCTGCTGCTTGGCCAGCGCCTTCACCCGCGACGAGGGGACCCCCGCGGCATCCGCGTAGCCCGCCTCGACCGCGGCCGTCAGCACGCCGACCGTGGCCTGTTCGCGGGCGCAGGAGGCCAGGTCGCTCAGCCCCTCGGGGTTGCCCTCGCGGACCATGAGCGAGGTCGGCGAGACGAACTCGGGCTCGGAGAAGATCACCTTGCGGCAGCGGTCCGGGGTGATGGCCATGCCCGCGCTCACCACGTCGAAGCGGTCGGCGCTCAGCCCGGGTATGAGGGCCCCGAAGTCGGTGAGGGTGGGCCGCAGTTCCGGCACCCCCAGGGCCTTGAAGATCTCCCGGTGCAGGGTCGGTGCCTCGCCCTCCAGCCGGCCGCCGTCCTGGTAGCCGTACGGGGCCTCGCCGGCGAAGCCCACCCGCACGTAGCCCTGTTTCCTCAGCCGCGCGAGCAGGTCGCCGTCGCCGGTGGGCGCTCCCGTCCCCACCTGCGTGCGGCTGCACGCCGACAGCAGCCCGGGGACCGTCGCCAGCGCGCCCGCCGCCGCGGTGCGCGTGAGGAATCCCCGCCGGGTGGTGTCGCTGCGCTCCGTCATGTGCCAGACCTCCGGTAGTTCGTCGCCGTGCGGTACCCGACCGCACGAGGGCCGCGCCTACCCCGGCGCACGGGAGGCATTCGTGCGAGTGTTGAGGGGTACCCGACTGCGCGGACCGTTCGCGAGAGGCAGGGAGCCGCGATGAGCGACAGCACCGACATGAGCGCCAAGCGCGAGCAGCTGGTCGTGGAGCGGGTACCGAAGGGGCTGTTGATCGGCGGCCGGTGGCGGCCGGCGAAGGACGGCCGGGAGTACGAGGTGGAGGACCCCTCGACCGCGCAGCCGCTGTGCGCCGTGCCCGACGCCGGCGCCGAGGACGCCCGTGCCGCGATGGACGCGGCCGCCGCCGCGCAGGCCGGCTGGGCGGCCACCGCGCCGCGCGAGCGCGGGGAGATCCTGCGGCGCGCGTACGAGCTCATCGTCGAGCGGCAGAACGATCTCGCGCTGCTGATGACGCTGGAGATGGGCAAGCCGGTCGCCGAGTCCCGCGGCGAGATCCTCTACGCCGCCGAGTTCTTCCGCTGGTTCGCCGAGGAGGCGGTCCGCGTCGACGGCGGCTGGGCGACCGCGCCGGACGGCAACGGCCGGATCTGGGTGATGCGGCAGCCGGTGGGACCGGCGCTGCTGATCACCCCGTGGAACTTCCCGATGGCCATGGGCACCCGCAAGATCGGGCCGGCCGTCGCCGCCGGCTGCACGATGATCGTCAAGCCGGCCCACCAGACACCGCTGTCGATGCTGGCCCTGGCCGAGATCCTCGGCAATGCCGGGCTGCCCGACGGTGTCCTCAATGTCCTGACCACCTCACGGCCCGGCGAGGTGTCCACGCCGCTGCTGGAGGACCCGCGGCTGCGCAAGCTCTCCTTCACCGGCTCCACGGGCGTCGGGCAGAAGCTGATCGGGCAGAGCGCGGCGGGCGTGCTGCGCACCTCCATGGAGCTCGGCGGCAACGCCCCGCTGATCGTCTGCGCGGACGCGGACCTGGAGAAGGCGGTGGAGGGCGCCGCGATCGCCAAGATGCGCAACATCGGCGAGGCGTGCACCGCCGCCAACCGCATGTACGTGCACCAGGACCTGGCCGAGGCGTTCACCGGGCGGCTGGCCGAGAAGCTGGGCTCCATGGTCGTCGGCCGGGGCACCGAGCCGGACGCGCAGGTCGGCCCGCTCATCGACAGTGCCGGCCTCGGCAAGGTCGACCGCCTGGTGCGCGACGCCGTGGGCGTCGGGGCCCGCGTGGTTACCGGCGGCGAACCGCTGTCCGGCCGGCCGGGGTACTTCTACCCGCCGACCGTGCTGGCCGACGTCCCCGCGGACGCGGCGATGCTCCGCGAGGAGATCTTCGGGCCCGTCGCGCCCGTCGTCACGTTCACGGACGACGACGAGGCGATCCGGCTGGCCAACGACACGGTCTTCGGCCTCGTCTCCTATGTCTTCACCGAGAGCCTGCGGCGCGGCATCCGCTACGCCGAGCGGCTGGAGACGGGCATGCTCGGCCTCAACAAGGGCGTGGTGTCCACCCCTGCGGCGCCCTTCGGCGGCGTCAAGCAGTCCGGCATCGGGCGCGAGGGCGGTTTCGTCGGCATCGACGAGTACCTGGAGATCAAGTACGTCGCCGTCGACGTGTGACGCGGACCGCCGGCCGGGGGCACCGCCCCCCGCCCGGCCGGCGCCGGTGGTCAGGCCGCGGGAAGTCCGTAGGCGTCGGCGACCAGTTCGTACGAGCGCAGGCGGGCCTGCGGGCTGTGCGCGTTCACGGTCAGCATCAGCTCGTCCGCCCCCGTGCGCCGCACCAGCGCGTTCAGCCCGTCGCGGACCTGCTCGGCCGTGCCGTGCACGATGTTGACCAGCCAGGAGTCGACGAACTCCCGCTCGGCGGGGCTGAACTCGTACGCCTCGGCCTCCTCGGGGGTCGGGACGAGGCCCGGGCGCCCCATGCGCAGCCGCAGCATCGACAGCGCTCCGGTGAGCACCTGCCGGGCGGCCTCCTTCTCGTCGTCCGCCGCGAGGGCCGCGACGCCGATGAGGGAGTACGGCTTGTCCAGGACCGCGGACGGCCGGAAGGACTCGCGGTACAGCTCCAGCGCCGGCACGGTGTTCGCCGCGGAGAAGTGGTGCGCGAAGGCGAAGGGCAGGCCGAGGGCGCCCGCCAGCCGGGCGCTGAAGCCGCTGGAGCCGAGCAGCCACACCGACGGCCGCGCGGGCGACTGCACACCGCCGGGGGAGGTGCCCTGCACGGGGCCGGGGATGGCGTGGATGCGGGCGTACGGGTGGCCGCTCGGGAAGTCGTCGTCCAGGAACCGCACCAGCTCGGCGAGCTGCTGCGGGAAGTCGTCGGCGCTCTCGTTCAGCCGGTCGGTGCGGCGCAGCGCGGCGGCGGTCGCGCCGTCGGTGCCCGGCGCGCGGCCGAGCCCGAGGTCGACACGGCCCGGGGCGAGCGCCTCCAGCGTGCCGAACTGCTCGGCGATGACCAGCGGGGCGTGGTTGGGCAGCATGACGCCGCCTGACCCCAGGCGGATGCGCTCGGTGTGCGCGGCGAGATGGGCGAGGATCACCGCCGGCGAGGACGAGGCCACCCCGGGCATGGAGTGGTGCTCGGCGACCCAGTAGCGCTCGTAGCCGCGGGCCTCGGCGAGCCGGGCCAGCTCGACGCCGGTGCGCAGCGCGTCGCTCGCGGTCAGGCCCGCGCCGACGGTCGCCAGGTCGAGCACGGACAGGGGCACGGGTGCGGTGCCGAGGGCGCTGCCTCGCACGGGGTCGTTCGTCTCCACGGCGGTCGGTCGCCTCCTGGCCGGTCGATGCTGCGTACGGCCAGGCACAACCGGAGAGCGGCTCCGCCTATTCCCCGGGTGCCCGCTCCCCGGTCCCGCCGTCCCGCCGCAGTTCGGCGATCCGCTCCGGGGGGACGGGGCGCGAGTACAGCCACCCCTGGCCGGTGTCGCAGCCGATCCGCCGCAGCCGCTCCGCCTGTTCCGCGTTCTCCACGCACTCGGCGGTCACGGTCAGCCCGAGCCGGTGGGCGAGCTGCACCAGCGCCTCGACGATCGTCTCGTCGGCGGGGTTGGGGTGCAGGGTGTCGCGGAAGCCGCGGACGAACGTGCCGTCGAGCTTCAGCGCGGAGACCGGCAGCCGGCTGAGGTAGGCCAGGTTGGAGTAGCCGGTGCCGAAGTCGTCGATGGCGATGTGCACGCCCATCTCGTGCAGGGCGTGCAGGGCCTGCAGCGGCCGGCCCGCCGAGCCCATCACCGCCGACTCCGTCAGCTCCAGTTGCAGCAGCTCGGGCGGCAGCCCGGTGTCGTCCAGGATCTCCGCCACGTCCGCGACCAGGTCGGAGTCCCAGACCTGGCGGACCGCCACATTGACGCTGACGAAGATCGGGTCGTCCGGGTGGTCCTTCTGCCACTCCCGTGCCTGGCGGCACGACTCGGCGAGCACCCAGCGGCCCAGCTGGACGATCGAGCCGTTCTCCTCGGCCAGCGGGATGAACCGGTTCGGCCCGAGCAGCCCGAAGTGCGGGTGCTCCCAGCGCACCAGGGCCTCGACGCCGCGCAGCGCGCCGCTGCCCAGCTCGACCAGCGGCTGGTACTCCAGGACGAACTCCCCGCGCTCCACGGCCTGCCGCAGCGTGCTGGACAGCGCCTGCTTGGTCATGCGGTGCGCGTTGCGCTCGGGGTCGAACAGCGTCCAGCGCGCCTTGCCGTCCGCCTTCGCCCAGTACAGCGTGGTGTCGGCGGCCTGCATGATGCCGGTGGCCGTGGTCCCCGACGCCTCCCGTTCGACCACGCCGATGCTCGCGGAGACCGCCAGCCGGTGCCCGGACAGGTCGAACGGGTGCTGTAGCGCGGTCAGTACGGACTCGGCGAGCGCGGTGGCCTGCCCGGTGCCGGTGGAGTCCTCGACGAGGACGGCGAACTCGTCGCCGCCGAGCCGGGCGACGAGCGTCCCGCCGCGGCCGAGCCGCGCCGCGCAGTCGGTCAGCCGGTCGGCGACGGCCTTGAGCAGCCGGTCGCCGGTGCGGTGGCCGAGGGTGTCGTTGATGGCCTTGAAGCCGTCGAGGTCGAGGTAGCACAGGCCGATCCGGCCGGTCCTGCTGCCGGCGCCCTCCAGCGCGGTGGCCAGGCGTTCGAAGAACAGCTGGCGGTTGGGGAGTTTGGTGACCGGGTCGTGCATGCGCAGATGCCGCAGCTGCTCGCGCAGTTCGTGCCGTTCGCCGAGGTCCTCCACGGACAGCAGCCCGCCGCCGGGGACGGGCACCACGACGACCTCGGCCCACACGGTGCGGCCGTCCGGCCCGCGGACCGGCCGCGTGCGGCGCAACTCCTCGCGGCGGCCGGTGAGTACGGCCTCGTACTCGGCGTACTCCGCTCTCGCCGCGTTCTCGGGGCTCTCGGTGTCCTCGGTGCCCTCGGCGTGCTCTGTGGGCTCAGCCGCCCGTGCGTGCTCCGGCTGCGGGGCCGGCGGCCGGTCGTCGGGGCCGGCGCCCCCCGCGAGGCCGACGAGTTCGGCGGCGGTGAGCGCGGTGAGCCGGCCCGGGTCGGCGCCCAGCAGCTGAGCGAGCGCCGGATTGGCCTCGCGGACCCGTCCGTCGGTGCCGATCAGCGCCATCGGCAGTCGCGCCACGTTGAAGGCGGCGCGGTAGTCGTGGGCCTCGGAGGCTGACCGTTCCGGGGCCGGAGCATGACACTGAGTGACTGTGGGGGCCGTCATCTCGGGGTCGAGGTCGGGGCCTCCCGCGGGTCCGCCCATCGCTGACTCCCGTATTGCTGTCGTCTCGCACACATGGCCGTGGAGGGATCGGATGTCCGCCAAGGGGCGGTGTTCATGCTGGAAATGTGCCGATCATAGAGGTTTCCCGAATGGCGCGGCCACCGCCGTCGCGGTGATTCTCGAAGTGCGGAGTGTGGCGTTGGTCATTTCTCATCGCGTCGTGAATTGAATTGATCGTTTTTCGTCACTCATTACGCACTGTAGTGATCGGACGGTAACCCGGGCGGAGCAGCACAAGGGGGCGAACCACCGCAAAACATAGCAGCGTGATGTGGGTGTCCCGACACCGTCCGGGAGGTCCACGTGCCGCTGCCAGGGCTACCCATACGTGCGCATCGGCGTGTTCGCAGGAGTGACTCCCGGCGCGCCGCCCGTCGCGCACTGCGGGCCGCCGTCGCGGCGATGAGCGTGTTCGCCGCCGTGGTCGCCTGGACCCTGGTCACCGGACCCTCCGCGGGGGGCGCCGGCGGTGAGGTCTGCGTACTGCCCCGGGGCACCGCCCACCACTCCGAGGGCGTGTCGTCCAGGGACCCCTCCTACCCGCGGGCCCACGGGGACGTCGACGCGGTGATGATCTTCCTGTCCTTCCCCGACGCGCGGCCCAGCCTCACCCCGGACCAGCTGGCGGAGGACCACTTCCCGGCCACCGCCCAGTACTTCGAACGCGCTTCCTACGGTGCCTTCCGGCTGCGTCCGCACGTCGTGCCGGTCTGGCTGCGCATGCCGCTGCCCTCCACCGCGTACGCGATAGCACGCGACTGGGGCTCCCCCGTGCGCTCGCGCTTCCTCACCGACGCGGTGGCGGCCGCCGACCGGCGCGTGGACTTCCGCCGCTACAAGGTCGTCTACCTCGTCGCCGACCCCGACGCCCCCGGCGTCGACCCGGACGCCACCAAGGTGGTCAGCCTCGGCTCGCCGCTGCACGCGGACGGCGTGGAACTGCGCCGCTTCGTCACCGTCTTCGAGAGCCACCCGCCGGACGTCAACGTGCTGGCGCACGAGACCGGTCACGCCTTCGACCTGCCCGACCTGTACTACCGGCCGCCGGCCGGCAGCCGCGCCGACTGGGACACCCACGTCGGGGACTGGGACATCATGGGCAGTCAGTTCGGACTGGCACCGGACCTGTTCGCCTGGCACAAGTGGAAGCTGGGCTGGCTGCGCTCCTCACAGGTCCACTGCGTCGTCGACAGCGGCACGCACACCTACCGGGTCACCCCCGTCGAACGCGCGGGCGGCACCAAGCTCCTCGTCGTGCCCGCCGGGCTCAAGTCCGTCGTCGCCGTCGAGGTCCGCGCCGCCACCGGCAACGACCGGCTGACCTGCACCGAGGGCGTCCTGCTGTACCGGGTCAGGGCCGACGTCGCCTCCGGCGACGGGCCGGTGGACGTCATCGACGGCCACCCGCGCACCTCCCGCTGCTCGCCGGTCTCGGTCTATCCGCCGCTGGCCGACGCGCCGCTGCGCGCGGGCGAGGGGTACCAGGTCGGCTCCGACTCGCGGATCGACGTCATCGCCCGCCACCAGGACGGTTCCTGGACCGTCCGGGTCACGCAGGGCTAGGCGGTGCGCGGATCGAGGGCGCTGGCCGTCACGGCCTGCGTGCTGCTCTTCGCGGCGGGCAGCAGCGCCGTCACCCGCAGCGGTACGGCCGCCGGCCTGCCGCCCGCCGACCGGCCCTGCGCCCTGCGCGCGGCGCCGGGCACGGCCATGTCCGAGGGCTTCGGCGGCGGCGGGCACGACTTCGCCGCCGCCACCGGCGAGGTGCGCGCCCTGACGCTCATGGTCGACTTCCCCGACAAGCGCGCCCCCTACCCGGCGGAGGAGCGCTACCGCGAGTTCTTCCCCGCGGTGCGGCAGTGGTTCCACCGGGCCTCGTACGGCAGGCTGCGCTACGCCTCCACACCGGTGCTCCGCTGGATCCGCATGCCCCGCCCCTTCTCCGCGTACGGCATAGGGCGCGGCTACGGCTGGAACGCGCACACCGCGATGATGCGCGACCTGCTGCGGGTCGCCGACAAGGCCGTCGACTTCTCCGGCTACAGCCTGGTCAACGTCCTGGTCACGCCCAACGCGGGCCCGCCCGCCGACCAGGCGGTCCTGTCCGTCACCTGGACCGGCGCCGCCGCGGCAACCACCGACGACGGCGCCCGCCTGGACCGGGTGTCGCTGATATACGGTCACGACCAGTCGGGCGCACGGGTGCTCAGCCACGAGAACGGCCATGCCTTCGGGCTGCCCGACCTGTACTCCGTCGACGAGTTCGGCCGCACCGACCGCCTGGCCGGCCAGTGGGACAGCATGTCCCTGGACTGGGGGCTCCAGGGCGACCTGTTCGCCTGGCACAAGTGGCGTCTGGGCTGGCTCGACGACGCGCAGATCCTCTGCGTCCGCGACGCCACCACGCACCTGGTGCGGCTCTCCCCGGTCGAGGTCGCCGGCGGCCGCAAGGCGGTGGTCGTCCCGCTCGGCCGTACCAGTGCCTACGTGGTCGAGGCCCGCGCGGCCCGCGGCAACGATGTCGAGGCCTGCCGTGAGGGCGTCCTCGTCTACCGGATCCGCACCGACGTCGACTCGGGCCACGGACCCGTCACCGTCCGCGACGCCCACCCGGCCACCGGGGCCTGCGAGTACAGCAGCGCCTCGTTCAACTCCCTGAACGACGCGCCGTTCCGCCCCGGCGAGCACTTCGCCGATCCCGCCTCCGGTCTCACCGTCGAGGTCCTCGCCCACGACCGGGACGACGACGGCTGGACCGTACGGGTCACCAACCGCCACCCGTGGCGGACGGAGAAGGGGGGTGCCGAGCGTGCTGTCGCGCACACGACGACGGGCGCCCTCCGGAGGGAGGACGCCCGTCGATGAAGGTGCGCCGCCAGGGACTCGAACCCCGAACCCGCTGATTAAGAGTCAGCTGCTCTGCCAGTTGAGCTAGCGGCGCTCGCTCACGTCGTAGAGATTAGCATCCGCTTGCGGGCCGGTAAAAATCGATATTCGGATGCCCGTCCGGCCGGTCAGCAAGCCGCCCGTACGCAGGCCCACAGCACCTCGGCGGCGCCCGGGAGCCAGGGGCGGCGGGTGTCGGGGGCGACGAGCCAGCGGGAGCGGGCGGTGGAGCAGTCGGCGTAGGGCGGGGGCAGGGAGACCGAGTCGCCCTCGCCGTGGCAGAGCAGGGGCGGCACGGGTCTGCCCCACTCCTCCCAGGACAGCAGGGCGGGCAGCCGCTGCGCGGCGCCGGGCGCGACGAGCAGCAGGATGCGCCCGCGGCACTCGGCGGCCGGCCCGGAGCCCGGGCCCGCGGACCACAACTGCTCCAGCACCCGGCGGCCGAGGAGCGCGGGCAGGTTCACCACGTCGAACGCCGTGCCGCAGGGCAGCACGGTGGGAGCCGTGGGCCGGGCGGACCACAGCGCGCGGACGCTGCGCGGGAAGGAGCTGGCGGAGGCCAGCCAGTCGGCCCCGTCGGGGGTCACGTACTGCGTGTGCCGGTACGCGGCGGGGGCCGCCGCGTCGGGTACGCCTGAGGAAGCAGAATCGATCATGCCCCCCGGCCATGTATGCCACTGCCCATCACTCATGACATATACAACTACCGTGCGTGAACGTTTCGTTACGCCAATCCGGTAGAAGGAGGGACAGGCGGGCCGCTGGTCGGGTACCGTGCCCCGACCGCATATATGCGTGCGTTACGAGGTGCTGGGGCCGCCCTGCAGCAGGCCCTGGCCGAACTCGATCATCCGCTTGGCGTAGTCCTCCGACCAGCCCGCCTGCTCGGCGATCGCCGCCGGCACCAGCCGGTCGAACCGCTTGGGATCGGCGAGCTGCGCCGCGGCCATGGCCTGGAACTCCGTGGCGCGGTCCGCGGCGGCCCGGAAGGCGAGCGCCAGCTCGGTGGAGCGCGCCAGCAGCTCCCGGGGGTCCTCCATGGACTCCAGGTCGAAGAAGTGCTCCTCGTCCTCGGCGATCGCCGCCGGTTCGAAGAGCAGCTGGGCGGGTTTCAGCCGAGGGGCGGGCGGCTTGCCCGCCGCGTCGTGAGCCGACTGCGGCTCGGACATGTACGTACCTCCAGGTTCGTCGGCGCCTTCCATTGTCCCGCCTCGCGCAAGAGGACCTCCGGGAGGCGGGGAGTGGGCGGGGTCGCGTCAGGAATGCCAGGTCACACGGTGCTCGGCGAGGTGGGAGAGCACCGCGTGATGAGCTTCCCAGCCGTCCGGGAACTTCACCGTCACACCGAGCTGCACCGGCTCCGTCGACGGGTGCTCGTCCAGCAGCTCCGGCACGCCCGCCCGGCACACCACCACGCACGCGTGGCGGTGCCGCGAGGCCAGCACGCACAACCGGCCGGTCTCCAGGTGGAAGGCCGTGGCGTCGGGCCGCCCGGACAGCGGGTGCAGCACCACGGTGACGTCGAACTCCCGGCCCTGGAGCCGGTTGGCCGTGTCCACCGTCACACCCCGGACGCCGAGGTCGGCCAGCGCCGCCCGGACCGCCGCCGCCTGGTCCCGGTGCGCGGTGCCCACCGCGATCCGGTCCGGGCCGACCGGGGCCGTGCCGCGCTCGGAGTGCGCCACTCCGCCGCGGTCCAGCAGCCGCCGCGTCACCAGCGCGACCGCGCGCACCGCCTCCGGGTCCGTGCGGGGGGTGCGGCGGGCGGGCAGCTCCAGCAGCCCCCAGCCGGACAGCGCCGCCTCGTCCAGCACGCGGTCGGGGCCGGATCCGTCGCCGGACACGCCGAAGGACAGCCGCCGCTCACCGGGCTCGGTGCCGCTGCGGAACGGGGTGTACGGGTAGAAGGCGCCGGAGATCAGCGGTGCCGCCGAGGCGGGCAGCCGCCACGACACCGGCAGCCGGTGCTGCGGCAGCCCCGGGTTGTGGGCCAGCAGGGTGACCACCGCGCTGGCCGACGGGTCGTAGCTCAGCCCCGCCCACTGCTCGGAGCCCACCACGCTGAACGGGTCGAGCTGCCCCGGGTCGCCCACGAACAGCGCCCGCTGGAACAGCCCGGCGACCTGGAGCAGCGCGTCCGAGCGCATCTGGTACGCCTCGTCGACGATCGCGTGCCGCCAGGGCTCGACGTCCTTGGCGGCCGCGGTGAAGGCCCACTTCGCCGCGGTGGCGATCACCACCTTCGCCCCCTTCAGGTCGGCTGCCTTGGTCGACCTCAGCACCGACGGGTGCCGGTCGAGCGCCGGGTCCGGCGGGGAGTCGCTGCCGTGCAGCCGCCCGACGGGCAGGCCGGGGTCGGCGGTCGCGAGCCGGTCCACGAGGTCGTCGACCTGGGCGTTGGTCTGGGCGACCACCATCAGGGACTCGCCCGCCGCCACCAGTTCCCGGGCGGCGCGCACCACCAGCGTGGACTTGCCCGCGCCGGGCGGGGAGTCCACGACCACGCCGCGGTGCGTGCCGTGGAGGGTGTCGTGCAGGATCCGCTCGGTCGCGGCGTCGGCGGCGCGGGCCGCCTCGCTCACCGGGCTCGGGCTCACAGGTAGTCCTCTGCGGTCGCGGGGTCGGCGCTCTCGGCGGGCGCGGCGGGAGTGCCGGCGACGGTGGCTCCCGCCGCGCCCGGCGGTCCGCCGTGGGTCCACGGGGTGTCCTCCGGATCGGGCAGTGCGGCGCCGCCGCGCGGGGCGTGCTCGAACAGCGTCCAGCACACGCCGTCCCCGGGCTCCGGCACGGTGCCGGGGTCGGGGACCTTGGACCGCCCCATGCCGTTGACGACCCGCAGCAGCACGGCGCCGGGCCCGGCCCACTCCACGAACTGCGCCTGCTGGGTACGCCCGTCCGGCAGGGCGCGGTAGACCTTGGCGTCCGGGTCGAGATGGGGCCGGTCCTCGGTCGTCACGGTCACCAGCGGGCGCGGCTTGGGGATCTTGCCCTCGCTCATCGCCATCAGCACGTCCGTCACCTCGCCCGCGAACGCCTGGCCGGCCAGCCGCCGGCCCGCCATCTCCAGCGGGTCGTCCAGCGCCTCCTGCGCTTCCAGCCGCACCTGAGCGGTCTCCCGCCCGGCCAGCTTCTGCGCCGCGGAGACCGCGTCGTCGCGGCGCGGCTGCGGCGGCTCCCCGGCCCGTACCCGGTCCCGGTGCGAGGTGTACGACCAGCGGTCGCGCTTCCACCGCTCCTCGACGTGGGCGCCCTCGGGGAGCGCGCGCAGCAGGTCGACGGAGCGCCAGATCGCGTCCCAGGTGGGCCGCATCTGGCTGTCCAGCAGCGCGGCGATCTCGTCCGCCGCGCCGGGGATGCCCGCGTCGAAGCGGGCGGTGGCGGGCGCGAGCACCGTGTTGTCGAACACGGGGTCAGTGGCGGGTCCGGCCGGCGGGCACTCCAGCAGCCCGTCGGCGCGGCGTCCGCTCTCCGCGCGGCGTGCCGCCTCGGCGCCCGGCACGTCCTCGGGCGGGGCGATCCAGGCCAGCAGGGCGCCGAGGTGCTGGTCCTCCAGATTGCTCTGGCCGGTGGCCCAGTGCCGGGTCAGCAGTTCGGTCGCCGACAGCAGCAGCGAGGAGCCGGGGGTGCGGGCGCGCTCCCCGTAGTGCGTCAGCCACCGGCCGAGCAGCGGCACCCGGGCGGGTACGGGGTGCGGCTCGTCCGGGTCGTCCTCGGCGGTGCGGCGGAAGCGGGTGGAGCGGCCGAGCAGCCGGACGTACTCCACGGCCGCGGAGTTGGCCACCAGCAGCTGGGGCGCGTCGGCGCAGACCTCCGACTCCTCCCGGTTGCGGGTCGCGGGCTCGGTCTCGGTGTCGTCGGCGAAGCTCTCCAGGTAGGGCAGCACGATCTGGGCGAGTTCGGCGAGGAACGCGAAGCGCAGGTCGCGGTCGCGCGGCTGCGGCACGGTCAGCAGCCGGGGCTCGGCGCGCTCGGTCCCGACGAGTGCGCCCAGCGGCGCGCCGACCTCGCCGGCGGTCGTCAGCGGCACCAGGACCAGCGGCCGGTCCGACAGATGGCGGTGGCGCACCGTCGCGAGCGGGGTCGCCCGCCCGGTCGCCATCGCCTCCGCCCTGGCCAGTACGGAGATCAGCGACATCCCAGCGCCTCCGCACGGAGGGCGGCGGCGCGACGCAGCGCGGCCACGGCGGGGTCGTCGGGTCCGGCTTCGGCGCCGCTGTCGCCGAGAGCGGCCGCCAGCACCTGCTCGACGTCGGTGAGCGAGCCCAGTTCCGCGCGGACCCCGCGGCCCAGCGCCTCCACGGCGCCGCAGGCCCGGGCCTGGTCGCGGCAGTGGAAGGACAGCTCGCAACTGGCCAGGCACTCGGGGGCGTACGCCGCCGGCAGCAGTTCCACCGCGGCGCGCAGTTCCGCCGCGGAGCGGGTGGGGGTGCGCCGGTCGTCGGCGAGCCGCAGGTCGAAGCTCGTGCCCTCGGGCAGGGTGTCGGCGATCTCCTCGATCCGGGTGAGCCGGGCGAGCTGCCGCCGGGTGACCGACAGCTGCTTGCGGACGTCGACGACCTCGGCGACCGGGAGGTTGGAGAAGTCCTTGGGGCACACCAGCAGCACCCGGTGGTCCGGGGTGCCGAAACCGAGCCGTTCCAGGGCCAGGACGTAGACCGCGGCCTGCCGGGCGGCGGCGCCGACCTTCACCGCGTCCGCCGAACCGTCCAGGATCGGGAAGGACTTGACCTCGATCACCGTCCACGACCCGTCGGGGCGCACGGCGATCGCGTCCGGCTCCAGGTAGACGGGCGAGTCGGCGACCTCGAGGGCCAGCAGCGGATGGTCGAGCACCGTCCACCGGGCCGCCGCGGTGGCCTCCTTGAGGGCGAGGCGGGTGCGCGCCACGCGGCCCTCGGGGCCGGGTGCGGTGAGGTCGGGCAGCGCGACCTCGGTGTCCTCGGGCGCGCCCAGCAGGCGCAGCAGTTCGGCGCAGCCGTTCCCCTTGACCCGGGCCTCGAAGGCGTGGCCGCGGATGAACGCGAACTGCGACTGCCCGAACGGCGCGGGATTGCCCAGCACGCCGGCCACGGCCGCCTTGTCCACCCCCGCGGCGTCCAGCAGGGCCCGGCGCCGGCAGCCCGGGTTCGCCGCCAGCGCCGCCAGTGCCCGTGCGTCCAACGGGCGCGGGTCGGTACCCGGGCCGCGCAGCCCCGCCAACCGCTCTCGCAGATCGTGCGTAGTGCTCACCCGCGCAAGTCTCGCACTCCCCACCGACAACGGGGGCCACCGCGGTTCAGCCGTGGGATTCCCGTGCGGGTGGGCGGGCCGCGCGCTGGGCCGGGACGGCCGCGTGACCGGCCGGGCGCTCCGCCGCGGGCTCCGCCGGGGCGGTGGCGCGAGAGGAGGCGACGACGGTGGAGGTGACGGGCCGCGCCGGACCGGCGAACCGTGCGGTGACCGCGTCCCGCAGGCCGTCCACGGCGCGCAGGAAGGGCCGCGTGAGCAGGTAGCCCAGGCCCATGACGGCCGCGCCGGCGACGGCGTCGAGGAAGTAGTGGTTGGCGGTGCCCATGACGACGAGCACCGTGCCGAGCGGGTAGGCGATGCCGAGCGCGCGCACGAAGCGGGTGCGCCCGTGGCGCCAAAGGACGATGCCGCACCACAGGGACCAGCCGACGTGCAGGCTGGGCATGGCCGCGTACTGGTTGGTGAGCCCGCCGAGGCCGCGCGGGGCGCTCGCGTCGCCGCCCCACCAGCCGTAGGAGCCGTACTGCGCCATGGTGTCGACGAAGCCGTGCCCCCCGGCCAGCAGCCGGGGCGGGGCGGTCGGCGCCAGGGTGAAGCCGATCAGCCCGATGAGGGTGGAGGTCATCAGCCAGGTGCGGGCGAAGCGGTAGACGGTCGGCCGTCGCCGCCAGAGCCAGACCAGCACGGTGGGGGTGACCACGTAGTGCAGGGAGGCGTACCAGAAGTCGGCGGGAATGCCGAGCGCCCGGTAACGGCTGAAGAGGGTGTTGAGCCAGCGTTCGGGGTCCAGGGTCAGCGCCGTCTCCAGGTGGAGTATGGCGATGCCGTGGTCCACCGCCCGCGCCACGTCCCCGCGGACCAGGAGGCGTCCCGTCGTGTAGAGGCCGTACACCACCGCGATCAGCGGCAGCTCGGTCCACCAGCGCAGGCCGCCCCGGTAGGCGGCGGCTCGTGGCGCGGTGGTGGTCATGGTCATCGGGCCGTTCTCCCCGTTCTCTCCTTGTGAGAGGTCATGCGGAATACCGTACGACGTACGCTAGGCAACCTGAACACCACCCCCGCCTATTCCGGTAACTCCTGGTTCGTCCGAGGTTCAACTATGTGTGCTCGTGAACGCGTGCGAAAAGACGCCGCGCGACCGTCATGGGTTGCCTGTGAACGCGGGAGAATCAAGGAAACCGCTCACCGACCGCTCCCCATGACCGGACACGCATCCCTCATGACTGTCACCCCGCCGGCCCGCTCCCCACGGCGCCGCGTCCCCCGCAACACGCTCAACCCCGACCGCATCCTCGACGCGGCCGTCGCGCTGCTCGACCGTGACGGGCCCGAGGCCTTCACCATGCGCGCGCTCGCCCAGGAGCTGGGCGTGGGCACGATGGCCGTCTACTCGCACTTCAAGGGAAAGGAGGAGATCAGCGACGCCGTCAACGAGCGGCTGCTCGGCGAGATCGAGATCCCCCCGGACACCGGCGCGCCCCGCGAGCAGCTCATCGAGCTCTGCGTGGGGGTGTACCGCCTCTTCAGCGAACATCCCGCCGCCCTCCAGCTGCTGGCGAGCCGTCCGCTGCGCGGCGACGAGGCGCTGTCCGTCATCGACCGCATGCTCAGCCTGCTGCGCTCCGCCGGCCTGGAGCCCGCCGCGGCCGCCGCCGGGCAGGTCGCGCTCATGCAGTACACGGTCGGCTCCGCCATGTGGGCCGTGCGCCGCAAGCGCGCCCTGTGCGACGAGGAGGTCAATCTGCGCGAGCAGATCCGCGAGCGCCTCGCCGAACTCCCCGCGGAGAGCTACCCGTCGCTGACCGGCCTGGCCCCCGAGCTCAGCGCCGCGCAGGAGTCGGGCCGCGCGCAGTACGAGGCCGGGCTCGCCGCGCTCCTGGACGGACTGCTGAACGGGCCCGTGCGGCCCCGCACATGAAGAAGAGCGCCCCGGCCGGGGCGGATGTGAACTGCCGGCCGGGGCGCTCGTGTGGGGGGATCGGGAGATGGCTGGTGAGGGGGCGGTGACCCCCGGAGGAGCCGGCGTGATCCCGCGGGATCAGCCGTTGTAGGCGGCGAAGGCCCTCGAGAACGCGCTCGCGTCCTGGACGACCGAACTGCACGTGGCGTCGGCGGAGTTCTTCGCGCCGCCGGGGCACTGCCGGTCGCGGGTCGCGGACCACATCGACAGCCAGCCCAGCCCCTTGGACTTGGCGAAGGCCACCAGCTGCGAGGCGTCGTCGACCCTGAAGACCTCGCTGCTGACGTCGTTCACGCCGATCATCGGCGTCACGGCGACCGCCTTCCAGGCGGCCGCGTCCGACAGCCCGAGCACGCTCTTGACCTGCGCCTGGGTGGCCGTCGCGGCGTCGATGGCGTAACCGCCCATGTCGCCGCTGAAAGAGGCGCCGTAGTCCATCGCCATGATGTTGACGGCGGCGATGCGCACCCCGTTGGCCTTGGCGTCCGCGAGCAGGTTGACGCCGTCCTGGGTGAGGCCGGTCGGCATGACGGGCAGGGTGTAGGAGACCTCCAGGCCGCTGTGGCCCGCCTGGAGCTGCGCGATCGCCTTGGCACGCCGGGAGTTGGCGTTGGCGTTGGCGATGGCGCCGCCCTCGACGTCGAAGTCCACCTTGGTGAGCCCGAAGGTGTCGACGACCTTGCCGTAGGCGGCGGCCAGCGCCGCGGGCGAGGAGCAGGTGGTCGCCAGTTCGGAGCCGGACGCGCCGCCGAAGGAGACGCGGACGTCGCCGCCCGCCTTGCGGAGGTCGCCGATCTGGGCGGCCACCGCGTCGGCCGCCACGTCCGTCACACCGCCCCACTTGGGGGTGCAGCCGCCGCCGTCCGTGACGAACGCCAGGTTGTACTGCTTCACACCGGTCGACCTGGAGTGCGCGAGCAGGTCGAACGCCGGGTACAGCGAGGTGTCGACGTACGGGGCGAAGCGGGCGGTCGTGCCGGAGGCCGGGGGCGCGGTCGCGGTGGGGGTGGCCGTGGGGGTCGCGGTCCGGGTCGGGGTCGGCGTCGCCGTCGCGGTCCGGGTGGGGGAGGGGGAGGGCGTTGCCGTCGGAGTGGCGGACGCGGTGGGGCGGCCGGAGGGGGAGGCGGGCGCGCCGTCGTCCACGGAGCACTTCGCGCCGTTGATCCGGCAGTTGAGGGGGTTGCCCGCCGTCGCGGAGGACTTCGTGACGAAGCCCACCTGCGCCGACTGCCCGGCGGCGATGTCCTTGTTCCAGTTCGCGGGCCGCACGGTCACGTGCTGACCCGACGCCGTCCAGGTCGCGTTCCACAGCGAGCTGATGCTGGTGCCCGCCGGGAGGTCGAACGTCAGCGTCCAGTCGGACAGCGTCGATGCCGAGGAGTTGCTGATCTCGTACTGGCCGGTGTAGCCCGTGGTCCAGTCGCTGGTCCTGCTGTACGCGGCACCGACGGTGGCGGCCTGCGCCGACCCCGCGAGAGCGAAGGCGCCGGCCGCGACGACCGCGCCCGCGGTGAGGCCACCGAGAAGGGCGGCCTTGCGCGTGGGGCGACGACGATGTGAGTTCCTCATGAACCGGCACGCTACCGAGGGGTATTCGGACAAACGCCCCGAGCCGGGCGTGCGTTCGATTTCTTATGACGCACTTAAGGTGCGGCTAAGCGACGCCTGAGGCACCAGGTCCCTGGGGTGGCCGCGGTGGCCGCGGTGGCGGCGTCAGCGGAAGCCCCACTCCTGCGCCGGGACGGTGTCGAACAGGGTGTCCGCCCAGTCGTCGTACCCGGCGGTGAAGAACGCCCGCGTCAGAAGGCGGTCGCGGGCCCGCTGGGGGCGGATTACATGCCGTCGAAGCTCACCTGCGGCCCGCGAAGGGCGTCGACCGCGACGGACGCCAGTTCACCCGACTGCCTGAAGTAGGCCGTGACCGCGAGCTGATGGAGCTGCCCGCCCCTCACGCGGTAGTGGACCCGCTGTGTCAGGGGCCCGTGCCGGAACGGGTTGTCCGGTTCGGCCTCGAAGCCGCCTGCGTCCATCACCTCGGTCGCGTCCTCGGGGCTCATCCCGAACCGGAGCGGTCCGACGCTTCTGAAGGGCACGAGCGTCCACCGCGCACGGTCGGCGTCGTTCCACGACCGACCAGATCTCCATGTGCCCCTCCACCGGCTCAGCCGGCGGGCCGTGCGCCCGCCGGGCGGCGGCCGCGGCGGCGGCGGACGACGCGGTGGGTGCGCTTGCCGCCCGACGCGTAGGGGCGCAGGGCTATCCAGACGCGGATCTCGGCGCCGCCCAGCACCGAGGAGCCGATGCGGACGTCGCCGCCGGTGGACTCCGCGAGGCGGCGCACGATGTCCAGGCCGAGTCCCGTGGAGCCGTCGCCGCCCGCGCCCTGGCCGCGACGCATCGCGGCGGAGGGGTCGTTGATGCCGGGGCCCGCGTCGGAGACGAGGACGATCACCGCGTCCTCACCGCTGTGCACGTCCACCGCGAAGGCGGTTCCCTCCGGGGTGTGGCGGAAGACGTTGCCGAGCATCGCGTCGAGCGAGGCGACCAGGTCGGCGCGGGCCACCGGGACCCGTACCGGGCGGTCGACGCCGGCCGTGCGGGCCTCGCGGCCCTGGTCCTCGGCGAGCGCCGACCAGAAGGCCATCCGCTCGCGGATCACGGCGGCCGCGTCGCAGCCCACCGCCACCGGTTTGTCCTGCGCCTGCTGGGCGCGCGCGGTGCGGATGATCTGGTCGACCTCGCGCTCCAGCTGGGCGACCGCGTGCCGGGTCTGCTCGCCGGCCGGGCCGTCGCCGAGCGAGGCGGCGTTGAGCCGCAGCACGGTGAGCGGGGTGCGCAGGCGGTGGGAGAGGTCGGCGGCCAGTTCCCGCTCGTTGGCGAGCAGTTGCACGACCTGGTCGGCCATGGCGTTGAACGCGACGGCGGCCGAGCGCAGTTCGGGCGGGCCGTCCTCCGGGACGCGCACCGTCAGGTCCCCGCGGCCGAGTCCGTTGGCCGCGTCCGCGAGCCGTTTGGCCGGGCCGACCATCCGGGTCCCCAGCCGGTCGGCGACCGCGACGGCCCCGATGATCAGCCCCACGCCGACGGCCGCGAGCACCGCCCAGGCGGTGGTGACCCCGCGGGTCACCTCGCCGTCCGGGACGTAGACCTCGACCACCGCCACGGATCCGGAGCCGACGGCGGTCGGCTGGAGCAGCGCGTACCCGCCGGGGACCGGCACCGTGGCGGCCCGGCCCAGCCGGGAGGCCCGCTCCACGTCGGCGCCCGGGGCGTGCGGGCGGCCGATCCGCACGCCGTCGGTGCCCTCCGTGGCCGGCACGCTCACCGCGATCCGGCCGTCGGCGCCCGCCTGCGTGGAGGCGACGGCGCGCTCCAGCTGGACCCGGTCCGTGGTGATCGCCAGTGCCGGGCCTATGGCCGCGGCCTGGCGTTCGGCGTTGCCGATCGCGCGGTCGCGCGCCATCTCCTTGACCGTCAGTCCCAGCGGCACCGCGAAGGCCACCACGACCATCGCCGTGACCGCGACGCAGACCTTGACCAGGGCCCATCTCACAGCGGCGGCTCCAGTTTCACGCCCACCCCGCGCAGGGTGTGCAGGTACCGGGGGCGGGCGGCGGTCTCGCCCAGTTTCCTGCGCAGCCAGGACAGATGGACGTCGATGGTCTGGTCGTCGCCGTACGACTGCTGCCAGACCTCCGACAGCAGTTCGCGCCGCGCCACCACCACCCCGGGCCGGGCCGCCAGGAAGGACAGCAGGTCGAACTCACGCCGTGTCAGGTCCAGCGGCGTGCCGTCGAGGACGGCCTGCCGGCGCAGGACGTCGATCTGCAGCCCGCCGACGCGCATCACCTCCGCGGCCTCGCGGGCACGCGAGCGGCGCAGCACGGCCGCCATGCGGGCCGACAGGTGCTCGACCGAGAACGGCTTGATCAGGTAGTCGTCGGCACCGGCGTTGAGCAGCCGGACGATCTCCGACTCGTCGTCCCGCGCGGTCGCGATGATCACCGGTACGTCCGTGATGCCGCGCAGCATCTTCAGCGCCTCGGCCCCGTCGAGGTCCGGCAGGCCGAGGTCGAGGATCACCACGTCGAAGCCGACCTGCGCGACCTCGCGCAGCGCCTCCAGGGCGGTGCCCACGCTCCGTACGGAGTGCGTGGCGTCGGTGAGGTGCCGGATGAGGGCGGAGCGCACGAACTGGTCGTCCTCGACGACGAGCACACTTGCCATGGCCCGCAACTTAGCCCATCCGGGGGACGCCCCGGGCGGGTCCGAGCACGTCCGGGCCGCGTGCGCAACCCTCAACTCCCCGGAAGGGGCGCGTCCGGCAGTATGGGCGCATGCGAAGAGCACTGGCGCACGCCGGAGCGTGGACACTGGCGACGAGCGCCGCCGTCGCGATGTCCTGGTTCGGCGTCCACCATGTGCTCGCGGGCACCGCGTACGACCCGCCGCGCGCGCTGCCCCTCGCGGAGCCGGCGGCCGCGTCGGCGCCTCCGCCGCCCTCGTCCCCGCCGCCGTCCGCGCCCTCCGCCTCCGCCTCCCGGCGCCGCGAGAGCCCGGCCCGCACACCGACCGCCACCGCTCCGGGCACGTCGCCCGCCGTGAAGCCGTCGGTCTCCGCGCCCGCCCGGCCGCCGGGCACCCCGACGCCCGCGTCCTCCGCCACCGGCGCCACCGGCAACGTCCACAGCTACCCGGTCGAGGGCGGCCGGGTCGTGCTCGACCTGGGCGACACCTCGGCCACCCTGGTCTCCGCGACCCCCGAGGCCGGTTGGGAGATGAAGGTCTGGAACGAGTCCGCGTCCGCCTGGATCCGCGTCGACTTCACCTCCGGCGGCACCACGTCCTCGCTGTTCTGCACCTGGAACGGGCACCCGCCGACCGTCGAGACGTACACGGCCGGGGGCCCGTAGGACCCGGCGCCGTCATCAACGGAACACGGACTCCGGGGGAGCCGGCGACGCCGCCGCCGTCGCGTCCGTGACCGGTACCGCGCCGCCCGCGAAGGCGTCCAGTTCCCGCCCGTGCTCCACCCGCCCCGGATGCGGGTCCGAGGCCACCCGGCGGGTGAACTCCGCGACGGGCAGCTCCCCGTCGCCCGCCACCAGGATCACGTTTCCGAACCGCCGCCCGCGCAGCACCGCCGGATCCGCGGCCAGGCAGGCGTGCGGGAAACAGGCCCTGACGGTGGCGATCTGCCCGCGCAGGAACTCCAGCCGGCCGCCGTCGGCCGCGTTGGCCGCGTACAGCCCGCCGGGTGCCAGCGTGCGGCGCACCTCGGCGAGGAACTCGGTGCTGGTGAGGTGGGCCGGGGTGCGCGCGCCGCTGAAGACGTCCGCGACGACCAGGTCGGCCCAGCCCTCGGCCACCTTCGCCAGACCCGCGCGGGCGTCCCCGCCGCGCACCTTGATGCGCCACGTGCGGTCCCAGGGCAACTCCCGCCGGACGAAGTCGACCAGGGCGGTGTCCACCTCCACGACCTGCTGGGTCGAGCGCGGCCGGGTGGCGGCGGTGTAGCGGGCCAGCGTCAGCGCGCCGCCGCCGAGGTGCAGCACCTTGAGCGGGCGGCCGGGCGGCGCGGCGAGATCGATCACATGGCCCAGCCGGCGCTGGTACGCGAAGTCCAGGTGGCCCGGGTCGTCCAGGTCGACGTGCGACTGCGGGGCGCCGTCGATCAGCAGCGAGCGGCCGCGCGGCCGGTCCCGGTCCGGTACGAGTTCGGCGAGACCTCCGCCGACCTGCTCGCGTATCCCTTCCGGGTCCTTCGTCCTGCGCTGCGCCATGCACCCAGTATGGGCGCGGCGCCGCCGCCGGTCAGAACCGGTCCGCGAGCTCGATCATCCGGGCCGCCTCGCCCAGCGCGGCGCGCAGCACCGCCGGGTCCGTGACGGGGGCGTCGTTCTGGGGAGGCACCAGCCAGTCGGTGCCCGTCACCGGCGGCTCACGCAGCTCCCCGGGGATCGCGAAGCCGCGTCCCGAGGTCTGGGTGCAGGCGCTGCCCGGCACGTCCCAGCCGGCCGCCGTGCCCGGCGGCACGAGGAAGCCGAGGCTGTCGCCCGAGCTGTCGTGCAGCACGGGCCCCAGGCCCGGCACCGGGCCGGTCCGCAGGCGCAGGATGTCCACGGCTTCCAGTCCCTGGCGGGCCGGGACGGTCACCAGGTCCCATGGCTCGTCCAACAAGGCGGGTCCTCCTAGGAGTCGGACGCACGGTTGGTTGCCTGTTGTCCAACGCGCCCACCGCGTCAACGGCAACGCCCGTGTGACGCCTGGAGGGTGGCGTTTCATGGCGGATGGTGGGTGAGATATCCCTTTTGTAGCCAAACCGGCGCTCTGCCCCTCCCGGTACCGAGTACGGTCGCCCCTGCCGCTACGCTCCGCTGCCGCCCGGCGGCGCACCGCGACAAGCACCGCTCCGCACCGACCGCTCCCGGGAGTCAGGCGATGCCCTCGTCACCTTCCACCCCCACCACACCCAACGCCGCCTTCCGGCTGCTGCGCGCGGACCGGTCGCCCGGTGAGTTCGCCGCCGCCGTCCGCCGCGCGGCCCGGGAGATCGGCGAGCAGGTCAGCTGCGACGCCCGCTACATCGGACGCGTGGAGTCGGGGGAGATCCGCTGCCCCAACTACGCGTACGAACGGGTCTTCCGGCACATGTTCCCCGGACTCGGCCTCGCCGACCTGGGCTTCGAGCCCCGCGAGTCCGTCCGCGGCCGGCGTGCGGCCGGCGCCCCGGCACCACAGCTCACGGTGGCGGCCGGCCCCCGTGAGCCCGAACCCGATGAGGAGAGCGACGTGCTGCGTCGCGCGTTCATGACCGGCGGCCCGGCCGCCATCGCCACCACGTGGGTGCTGGGGCCGCCGGCCGCGGCGGAGCCGGTGCAGCGGGTCGGCAGATCCCAGGTCCGCGCGGTGCAGGACGCCGTTCGCGAGATCCGGCTGCACGACGACCGGCACGGCGCCGGCGCGCTCTACCGGCAGGCCGGCCACTCGCTCGGCGCCGCCTACCGCCTGCTGGACGAGGGCCGTTACGGCCAGGCCGTCGCCGACGACCTGCACGCGGGCGCCGGCGAACTGGCCATCTCCGTCGGCTGGCTCGCCCACGACTCCGGCCGTCACGCCGAGGCCCGCTCGTACTACGGCGAGGCCCTCGCCACCGCCCGCATGGCCAGCGACCAGGCCCTGGAGGCGCACGCCTTCTGCAACGCCTCCTTCCTCGCCCGCGACGCCGGCCGCCCCCGCGAGGCCGTCCGCGCCGCCCAGGCCGCCCAGGAAGCCGCCCGCGGTCTGGGATCGCCCCGGCTGCTCTCCCTGCTGGCCCTGCGCGAGGCCGGCGGCCGGGCCGGGCTCGGCGACCGCTCCGGCTGCGAACGCGCCCTGCTGCGCGCCCAGTCGCTCTTCGGCCGCGGCTCCCGCGACGCCGACCCGCAGTGGATGACCTTCTACGGCGAGGCCGAACTCGCGGGCCTGGAGGCCCAGTCGTGGGCCGCGCTCGGCGACCACCACCGCGCGGTGGAGCACGCCCGCCGCGCCGTCGGGCTCCAGGCCCCCCACTTCACCCGCAACATCGCGCTCTACACCGCGGAACTCGCCGGCAACCTGGCCTGCGCGCGTCGCGTCGACGAGGCCGCCGCCACGGGCGCCCGCGTCCTGGACCTGCTGGGCCGCGTCCAGTCCCCGCGCGTACGAGGCATGCTCGCCTCGGCCGCCCAGACCCTCCAGCCGTACGCCCGCCGCCCGGACGTCGCGAGCTTCCTGCGCCGGCAGGCGGAATCCCGCACGGCCTGAGGGCCGCGCCCGGTGCCTTGTTGTGGAGCGCGGGGGCATCTGCCTACGGCGCCCGGGAGGGCGAACTCGCCCCTGGGGCCGACGTGATGACCCGGTATCGCACAGTTGTGCCGTTTCCCCACGCGAACGCGGCGGCCCCGCCTAGGCTGATGCCATGTCAGGACCGGAACTGCGGCAGATCCGCGCCTTTCTCACCGCCTTCGCCCGCCGCCAGGCGGTCCGCACCGTCGAGCTGCCCGGCGGCTTCGCCGTACTGGACGACGCGTTCGCGTACTCCCACGGCAACAACCGCGTGGTCGTCAACAGCGTGCCCGGCGACGTCGACCCCGAGGCACTGCCCGCCCTCGCCGACCAGGCGCTGGTCCACCTGAAGCACCGCGCGATCACCGTGCTCGACGACGCGACCGGCACGGCCTGCGCCGGACCCCTGACCCGCGCCGGCTACCGCCACTCCTCCGAACTCGTGATGCTGCACACAGGCCCCGTACCGGACGGCGGCCCGGCGGAGGACGTCGAACTCGACGCCTTCCGTCTCCCCCTCGCGCGGCGCTGGCGCGGCTTCCTCCCGCGGGCCGGCGACGACGCCGTCCGTCAGCTCGTGGACCGCCGCGAGACCCGGCGCCGCGGCGCGGACTCCGTCGCCTTCATCGGCGCCCGGACGGCGGAGGGGGACGTCGCGTCCTGGGCCGATCTCTACATGGACCCGGTGGCGGGCATCGCCCAGATCGAGGACCTGATCACCGCCGAGGACCACCTCGGCCGCGGCTACGCCGACGCCGTGCTGTCCACCGCCCTGCGCCGCGCCGTCGACGCGGGCTGCGCCACGCGCTTCCTCATCGCCGACGCCGACGACTGGCCGCGGTACTGGTACGGCCGCCGCGGCTTCACCGTCATCGGCCGTTTCCACAGCTTCGCCCGCGACTGACAGTGCCCGTCCGTACTCTGGGGACTACGGAGCGTGCGGGGGTGTGTGCGGATGACCGGCGAGGCGACCCAGCCGCCGATGGCGTGGCGGTACTGCGGCAATCAGGTCAAGCTCTGGCGTGAGCAGGCGGGCGTCACGCGCGAGCGGCTGGCCGACGAGGCGGGCTACGGCGTCGAGACGGTCCGCTCGATGGAGCTCGGGCGCAGGCGCCCGATGCTGCGACTGCTTCAAGTGGCCGACCACTTGTGCGGCGCGGGCGGCAAGTTGTTGGCGGCGCAGGAGTTCTTGAAGCCGGAGAGGTTCCCTGAGCGGACGCGGGAGTTCATGCAGGCGGAGTCAGAGGCCATCGCGCTGTACGGCTATGAGCCGCTGCTGATTCCTGGTCTCCTGCAGACCGAGGCGTATGCCCGCGCACTCATCGGCAACAGCTGTCCGCCTCTCGACGACGAGACCATCGAGGAGCGCGTCACGGCTCGTATAGCGCGCCAGGAGAGGCTTTGGCGAAAGCCGACGGTGCTGTTCGGCTTTGTCATCTATGAGGCGGCGCTGCATTCCCGGGTGGGTGGTGCTGCCGTGATGCGCAGTCAGCTGCGCCACCTGGTCGACGTGGGATCCCTGCGCAATGTCGCTGTCCAGGTGCTGCCGGCCGACCGCGCCCCCTGTCCCGCGCTCGGCGGTTCACTGGTCCTGCTGGAGACGGGGGATCACGAGCGCTATGCCTATGTCGAAGGTCAGGAGACCAGTGCGCTCTACTCGGATCCCGCACGGGTCAGCACATTGACTCAGCGTCATGGCATCATCCGCATGCAGGCCCTTGGGGTCGAGGAGTCCGCGCAGTTCATCGGGCGAGTGGCGGAGACGATATGAGCGCACAGTCGGTGTGGTTCAAGTCCAGCTACAGCGACGACCAGGGCGGCAACTGCGTCGAGGTCGCCCTGTCCTGGCGCACGTCCACCTACAGCGACACCGAGGGCAGCGACTGCGTCGAGGTCGCACCGGCCGTCGACGCCGTGCACGTCCGGGACTCCAAGGACCCGCAGGGTCCCACGCTCGCGTTCGTGCCCGCCGCGTGGGCGGAGTTCGTCGCCGCCGTCGCGGCGGAGCGCCGCTTCGCCGGGATCGGGCTGCCGGACCGCGCCTGAGGGGGTCGACGCTCTAAGGTGGCGCCGTTACCACTTGTGATGGGGAGACCGCATGGTGATGGGCGGACGGCGCAGCGGCAGGCCGACGCTGGAGGAGGTCGCCGCGCGGGCCGGTGTGGGCCGCGGCACGGTCTCCCGGGTGATCAACGGGTCGCCGCGGGTCAGCGAGCACACCAAGGCCGCCGTCGAGGCCGCCATCGCCGAGCTCGGCTATGTGCCCAACCGGGCGGCCCGTGCCCTGGCGGCCAACCGCACCGACGCCATCGCGCTGGTCATCCCGGAGGAGGAGACCCGCCTGTTCGCGGAGCCGTACTTCTCCGACATCATCCGCGGCGTGGGCGCCGCACTGGCCGACACCGACATGCAACTGCTGCTGACGCTGCTGCGGACCCCCAAGGAGCGGCAGCGCTTCTCCCAGTACCTCGGGGCGCACCGGGTGGACGGCGTCCTGCTGGTCTCGGTCCACGAGAACGACCCGCTGCCCGACCTGCTGGAGCAGATGGCGATGCCCACGGTGCTCAGCGGCCGCCGCTCGGACCGGGAGTCGGTGGCGTACGTCGACTCCGACAACGTCGGCGGCGCCCGCTCGGCGGTGGCGCATCTGCTGGGCCGCGGCTGCCGGGCGGTCGCCACCATCACCGGGCCGCTGGACATGTATGTCGCCCGCTGCCGACTCGACGGCTACCGCCAGGCGATCGGGGACGCCGGGCTGGTCCCGGACGACGCGCTGGTCGCCCGTGGCGACTTCACCGAGGAGGGCGGCCGCGCCGCGATGCGCGCCCTGCTGGAGCGGCGGCCGGACGTCGACGCGGTCTTCGCCGCCTCGGACGTCATGGCGAGCGGCGCGTTGCAGGTGCTGCGCGAGTCCGGCCGCCGGGTGCCGGACGACGTGGCGCTGATCGGTTTCGACGACTCCGCGGTGGCCCGGCACACCGATCCGCCGCTGACGAGCGTGCGCCAGCCCATCGAGGAGATGGGCCGCACCATGGCCCGGGTGCTGCTGGAGGAGATCGGGGCGGACACCCCGACCCGGCGGCACGTCGTCCTCGCCACCGAGCTGGTGCGGCGCGAATCGGCGTGACGCCGGGGCCGGTTCCCCGGAAGTGACCCCCGCCACAGTGAGAAGGGTCACGGTGTGATATCGCCCGGCGGGGGGTTCGGCCGGGGGTCGCTGTCGGACCCGGCCGATAACATCACGGGTATGTCACCGACCGTTCTGGACCGCCGATCCGTCGAGGCCGCCAACGAGGCCATACGGCGGTATGTGGCGGGCCGGCGTACCTGGTCGCGCGCCGAACTGGCCGAGCTGGACCGCCTGCGCGCGATCTGGCAGGCCGCCCGTCAGGGCCACGGCCGCGGCCGTACGCAGGGCCGCAAGGGCGAGGAGTAGGAACTCCCCGGCAATGCCGACACAAGATGTCGGGTATGCCGGGGAGCATCGTCGTATGACAACACGCTGGGCGGACTTCGAGGCCGCGGAACCCGGTCTCGCGCAGGCCGTGACCACACGATTCAGCCCTTACAAGCACCATGTGCTCGCCACGCTGCGGGCCGACGGCTCCCCGCGGGTGACCGGCATCGAGGCCGAGTTCCGGCTCGGGGAGCTGTGGTTCGGCATGATGCCGAACTCGCGCAAGGCCCTCGACCTGCGTCGCGACCCGCGCTTCTCCCTCCATGTGAACCCCGGTCCCGGCACCTCGATGGACGGCGGCGACATCAGGATCAGCGGCCGTGCCGTGGAGGTCACCGACCCCGCGGCCGTCGCCCGCTTCACCGGCGAGGTGACCGTGCCGGAGGGCCCGTTCCACCTCTTCGCCGCCGACCTGGGCGAGGTCGTGCGGACGTACGTCGACGACCCCGACATCGTGCTCCAGGTCTGGCGGCCGGGACTTCCCGTGCGCACTCTGCGGCGCGGCGCCGGCGACGAACCCCCGCGCGAGGGGGACTGAGCCCGGGTCAGCCCGCCGCGAAGGGGCTGCCGCCGTCGCGCACGACCGCGACAAGGTCCGCCAGGTGCCGCAGGACCGCGGTGTGGAGCTGGTGGCCGTAGCTGATCCGGGCGACCCCCAGCTCCGCCAGCCGGGATGTCGTGAGACCGCCCGGCCGGGCAATGACGTTGACGGGGCGTCCGCCGGCGGCGGCGACCAGGGCCGCCGTGGCCTCCTCGTCCAGCGGGCCGAAGGGGTACACGCAGTCCGCCCCCGCCTCCAGGTACAGCCGGATCCGCCGGGCGGCCTCCGCGGGCCGCTCGTGCGCCGGCGCCGGCTCCCGCACCAGGGCATCGGTGCGGGCGTTGATCACCAGGTCCGGATCGGCCGCGCGGAGGGCGGCGAGGAAGTCGGCCTGCTCACCGGCGTCCACCAGGCGGCCCGTGCGCGGATCGGTGTCCTCCAGGTTGCAGCCGACGGCCCCGGTCGCGGCCAGCCGCTCGGCGAACTCCGCCGGGGCCAATCCGTAGCCCCGCTCCATGTCGGCCGTCACCGGGACCCCGGCGGCCCGCACGACGCGTGTGACGGCGGCCAGCATCTCCGCCGGCGGCACGACCTCCCCGTCGGGGTGGCCCAGGGACGCCGCGACGGGCGCGCTGCCGGTGGCGACGGCGGGGAACCCCGCCTCGGCCACCACGCGGGCCGAGGCGGCGTCCCACACGTTGGGCAGGATCAGCGGCCGGCCGGGGACGTGCAGTGCGCGCAGGCGGTCGGCGAGCCGCGCGGGGGAGGAGTCCGGGGTGCTCATGGGCTCACCGTAGGCGGGCCGCCACCCCGCCGCCCGGTCCAATCGCGGCCCGTTCCGGTGGGCCACCTGGCGGGTGCGCCCGGCGCGGGTCTGCCGCAAGCTGGAAGGGTGACCGACACCCCCATCGTCGTCTCCCTCGTCCACGAGGGGGACCCGCCGTTCCGGATCGTCCAGATCGGCGGGGAGACCGTGGGCATCGCCCATGACCTCCTCGACGTCGTCCGTATCTGCCACAAGGCCGGGATCGACCATGTGGACCTCGACGACCCGGCCGTCGTGCGCTGGGTCGGTGGCGCCAAGTACCACTGGAAGCCGTGATCGGCGCTTTCTCACGCTGTGCCGCACAGTGATCAACCAGGGCCGTGCCCTGCGATGTTGATGTGCGAAGCTGTCGTCTGCCGTCCGCGGGCCGGGAGCCCGGACGGTCGTCGAGAGGAGCGCAGCGTGAGACAGGACGGCTTCCGCGCCGAGGAGATAGACACCAGCAGGCCGCACCCCGCGCGGATCTACGACTACCTGCTGGGCGGCAAGGACAACTACGAGGTGGACCGCCACGCGGGCGACGAACTCGCCGTCGCGGCACCCGAGGTGAGGATCGGCGTACAGGCCAACCGGGGCTTCCTGCAGCGCGCCGTCCGGTACGTCGTCGGCAGCGGCGTCCGCCAGATCCTCGACATCGGCACCGGGCTGCCCACCTCGCCGAACGTGCACGAGATCGCGCAGGAGACCGCGCCGGACGTGCGCATCGCGTACGTCGACAACGACCCGATCGTGAACACCTACGCCAGCACGCTGCTCAGCCGCTCCGGCGCCACCAGCGTCGTCCTCGCCGACCTGCGCGACCCGCGGGGGATCGTGGACCACCCCGACGTCCGCAAGGTCATCGACTTCGACGAGCCGGTCGCCCTGCTGCTCGTCGCCGTCCTGCACTTCCTCACCGACGCGGAGCGGCCCGGGCAGGTCGTCGCCGACCTGCGCGACGCGCTCCCGGCCGGCAGCTTCCTGGTGCTGTCGCACGCCACGGGCGACTTCGCGGACCGCAGCGACGCCCAGGCCGTCTACAACAAGGCCACCGCCTCGCTGAACCTGCGCTCCCGGTCCGAGGTCGAGAGCTTCTTCGACGGCTTCGAGCCGGTCGCGCCCGGTCTGGTCCAGGTCCCGTTCTGGCACCCGGACACCGAGCCCTCGCCGCGCTCCGGCGAGATCGGCTTCTACGGCGGCGTGGCCCGCAAGGCCTAGGCGTCCGGCCGGACGACCGGGAGAGGGCCCCTGCGCCGCGGGGGCCCTCCTTGGTCCGGTACGGCCCGGCACGGTACGAAGAAGGCCCGGCCTGCTCGCGCAGACCGGGCCTTGATCGTTCAGGGTGAGTGACGGGACTCGAACCAGATCTGATACCTAGTTGTGACCTGCGGTGATGCCGAATACCCGGACATTCGGGCGGTATTCGACGCCACTCAGTACCACTCGGCACGTCGGCAGACCACTCGCTGACGGCTGCGTGCTCCCGCGGGAACACGGCGCGGGAACACCCCGGCGGGCGCTGCAGGGGGTGAGTGCAAAAGACCTTTCCCGGAACGCACTGAGCCCCGACGCGTCCGTCGGGGCTCAGCTCTGGCCGCTCGCCCCGACCGCCTGGGGGGCAGGTCTGGGGGAGGGCCGCTCGCGGGGTCAGTGGAGTCTCGCCCCCACTCATGATCGAAAAATGTACGGTTGAATGTACAGACTTTCAACTATGCGCGAACGACCTTGGTCGGGTGCCGCCGATCAGCAACCCGTCCGACCGGGTCCTCGCCCGCAGACGGGCCATCGGCCACCACATCCGCGAGGCGCGCCGCGCCGCCAACCTCACCCAAGAGGCCTTAGCGGAACGCGCCGGCGTCGACCGCCAGGCCATCAGCATCATCGAGAACGGCCACGCCAGCCCGCTCCTGGACACCCTCCTCGCCATCGCGGACGGACTCGACATGCCGCTCGCCGACCTCGTCCGGGAGTAGCCGCCGCACAAGGAGGCCCCCGCCGCAGCGAAGCGACGGGGGCCGAGGACGTGCTCAGATCACTGGGCCGGGGTGCCTGCTCCCGGGCACATGCCGCGGTTGCCGCCGAGCGGCTGGTGCGGCGGGACGGGGCTGCCAGAAGGCGCGGATGTGTTGGCGCCGCAGTGCCCGCAGGATCCTTCGGTCTTGCCGGGGTCGATGTTCACGCGTACCTCCAGGTGAGTCGGTGTGGTGCTCTTCTGGTGGTGCTGTGCCCGGCCGCCGGTCAGACGGCGAACGGGACGCTGAACTCTCCGCCGCGCGGCCAGTCGCTGCGGCCTGCGGGGAGTGCGTGGACGACGTAGACGTTGATCCGGCTGCCGTCGTGGTAGGTCGCGCGGACGCCGTACTTGATGGCGTTGTGCGCCTCGGGCTCGCTGCTGTACGCCTCGACCCGGGCGAGCTCCCGGCTGCCGGAGTTCACCAGGAGCGCGGCCAGGTGCTGGTCGACGAGGCCGAGTTGGACCTTGCCGCTGTCGAAGACGTCGGGCACCGGTACGGGGGCGAGGGCGGTCTCGCCCTCGGCGGGCGCGCCTTCCGGCTGGTCGTACTTCTCGCCGTCCGCGCTCGTGGCGATGATCTGGAGGAGGACCCGGGCGCCGGTCTGGTAGGTCACCGCAAGGCCGAAGGGGTTCCGGTCCCAGCCGGCGTCCCTCGCGGGGGCAACCTTTTTGACCTGGCCACCCGACTGCTGGAGCAGGGCCTTGAGGGTGTCCTCGAAACGCTGGGGTCGCATTTGTGATCTT
Source organism: Streptomyces sp. NPDC046977 (assembly GCF_040644455.1). NCBI lineage: Bacteria > Bacillati > Actinomycetota > Actinomycetes > Kitasatosporales > Streptomycetaceae > Streptomyces > Streptomyces sp. NPDC046977. Next base: position 189,404 of record NZ_JBEYWO010000008.1, on the reverse strand, counting down.
TCCTTCCGTCGCGGCCGGACCAGTCTAGAAGCGGGGTGTGTCAGCGACGCTCGCCGCACTTGCACGAGCACACGGACGAGAACAGCGGGGCCTCACCCGGTTGGGCGCTCGGCAGGCGAACCGTCTCCGAGCCGCGGCAGTTCCGGTGCTCGCCGGCGTACCACTGCGGATGCTGCTCGGCCAGCGCGCAGAACTCACACGGCCGGGGGCCCAGCGTCACGACGTCACCCCGTTCTCGGCGCACTTCGGGCAGGTGCAGGGGAAGGCCGTGCGGCCGGGGATCGGCAGCAGCTCGGCGGGGCCGACGACGCGGGCCTCAACAACCTCCTGCTCACCGCCCGGGAGGGTCTTGACTACGGGAACGCTGACCGACGCGGCGGCGTCGAATCCGCCCAAGCGAAGGTCTCGCGCGATCAGGGCCCACGCCCGTTCGGTGCCGTCGGCGGTCTGCTCGTGGCCGTAGCCGTCGGCGTCGGCCAGGGCGGCGAGGAGGAACGCCCGCTGCGTGTCGTCGATGTCGGCGGGGACGGGGACGGTGAGGCGTACGCCGTCGGCGTCCTCGGCGCGCTCGACCTCGGTCCCCGTGGCTGCGAGAAGCCGTGCGGCGATGCTCTCGATTCGTGGACGCATGGGTATCCCCAGGTGAGCGCGATGTCACATAACGTATTTCTAATCGCTTAGCTTGGACCTGATCGATTAGATTTGTCAACGGACATAGCAAGGCCTCCGGGCCAAACGCGCAACGGGAGAGCGAATGCCACGTCAACCGGCCTCATTCCTGCCGATTGCCGACGCCCTGCGCACACGGATCCGGGCCGGCGACTGGCCGGTCGGCGAACGCCTGCCGTCCCGCGCACACCTCGCCGCCGAGTACGACGTCAGCCCGATGACGATGCAACGCGCCGTCGAGCGCCTCATCATCGAAGGCCTCCTCGAAGGCCGCGCCGGCTCCGGAACCTACGTGCGCACCCCGCGCGAGCGCCTGCGCATGGTCCGCTCCCGTCACCGCGAGCGCCGCGGCGGCAGTCCGTTCCGCTCCGACATGGCCGAGCAGGGCAAGCGCGGCACCTGGGAGTCGCACAGCCAGGCCCGGGTGCCGGCGCCCGACGGCATCGCCCACCGGCTCGCCATTCAGCCAGGCGACCACTGCGTCCGCACGGCCTACGAGTTCCTCGCGGACGGCATGCCGGTGCAGCTGTCGACGAGCTGGGAGCCGATGGCCATCACGGACGGCACGCCGATCGTGCTCCCCGAGTTGGGGCCGCTGGCGGGCATGGGCGTGGTCGAGCGGATGCGGACGATCGGCGTGGTCATCGACACGGCCGTCGAGGTGCCGCGGCCGGGCCGGGCCACCCAGGAGGAGGCCAACATGCTGGGGATCAGCGTGGGTGACCTGCTGATGCGCATCGAGCGGACGTACTACGACGCCGACGGGCGGCCGGTGGAGACCGCCGACATCACCGTGCCTGACGTGCGGTGGGAGATCGCCTACGAGATCGGTATAGAGCAGCCGGAGTGAGCCCCGCTACGCTTGGACTATGCCCTCTGACCTGCCGTCTTCGGCTGCGCCTGCGCGCTCTGCCGCGGTGGTGAACGACGCGATCAGGGCTCTTCTGGCGGGGCGGTCGGGGTGGACGGCCGCGGAGCTCGACGAGCTGGTCGCGCTGCAGGGCGAGTGGCTGCGGGCCCGCCGCGCCGAGCTGGTGGCCACGGCCTAGGGTCAAAGGCATGTCTGACCAGCCACTCCCGGAGGCCGACGCGGTCGAGGCGCCGCCGTGGGATCCCGCGCAGCGGCCCGGCCCGCGTGTCCGGCGGTACAGCGAGCGGCCGCGGATGCGGATCCGGGTCGACGGAACCTGGCGGGACGCGCAGGTGATGCAGCGGCAGGACTGGCCGGACGGGCGGATCCGCGTGCTGTGCGACGTGTACCTGCCGAGCGAGGTCGGCTGGGTGTGGCTGGTCCGCGGGTACTGGTGGGACTCCGCGGCCATGCGCATGATCCGGCCAGGCGCCTGACCGCGGGCATGACGAAAACGCCCCCGCGCCCGGCCCGAAGGCCAGACACGGGGGCGTTGTACGTGTTCAGACACCGACGTCGTGCAGGTAGGGCTTGACCTCATCCGGCACCGGCTGCGGAGGTGCCGGAGGCTCCAGACCCGAGGCGCGGATGTGCCCGACCAGACCCCGGACCCAGCCTGCGAGGTACCTGATCGTGTAGTCCTGGGCGGTGATGCGGGCCTTCTGGGCCTCGGCCTCGACCTTCTGCTCTTCGGCCTCCGCCTTCTGCTCCGCGAGGTCCGTCTTCAGCTCCCTGATGCTGGTGCGGAGCTCCTTCACGATCGCAGTGAAGTCATCCCGCTTCTCCTGCCTGCGAGTCCGGCGCGCGGCTCGTGCGGCGACGACACCCCCGGCCGCGCTGACCAGCCCGATTGCACCCTGAATCCAGATGTCCGCGGTCACCGGACCACCCCAATCTTGCTCCGGGGCGACTCTCCCCACCCCGCTACCACCAGGACGGGCGCCGCGATCGCGGCCCAGACGACGGCGGATACCCACCCCCTCGGGAAGTCCCCGATGATCCACGACACGAGGTAGGACACCGTCCACGGCAGGACGATCAGCGGTAGCGCCAGGAACCCGGGCCAGTCCCGGCCCTGTGGGAGCCAGGCACAGACCGCGGCTATCAGGCCGGACGCCACCCACAGCCACGCCCACGCGGTCAGTGGCATCGTCGCCAGCAGGGGCCGGAGACCGCGCTGGTCAGGCTGGGGGGAGATGAGCTGCGCCCACCCGTACACGGCCCACACGGCGCCGTAGCAGGACAGGATCGCGCCGCGGCGGCCCAGCATGCGCGAGACCTGCCGGGCCGCACGGCACATCAGACCGACCCCGCGCGGGCGCCGGCGGGTGCGGCCGGGGAGACCTGGCCGCGGGTGAGGAACACCAGGAGGGCGAGGACGAGGGCATTGATCGCGCCGACGGTCGCGGGCGCCACATCGAAGTGGAACGCGGCGAGGAGCGCGACGACCACGGTGACGAGGCCGGTGAACGCGGACGGGGCGATCGGGCGGGTGAGGGCGGCGGTGATCGCGGCGAACACTCCGGAGATGACCGCGACGATCGCGCCGGCCTGCTCGGGGCTGAGGCCGACGTTGAAGGTGACGAGGAGGGAGAGCGCGGCGGAGATGATGCCGAGGATGACCGCGGGTTCGCGGCCGAAGATGCGCAGGGGCATGACGGTTCCTTCTGCGGGAAGTGCCGCGGGGCGCGGGCGCGCCCGCGGGGTCAGACGTTGGGGACGCGGAGCCGGTCCCACGTGGCTTTGCCGGGGGGCCACTTGGCGTCGGCGCCGGTATAGCCGCAGGCGCGCTGCCAGGCTTCGTAGGAGGCGATGTCGCCGGAGCCGATGACGTCCTGGTTGGCCGTGGACTTGTACTTGTTGCAGCCGACGGCGACGAGGCGCTTGCGCATTGCGGTGACGATCGGCGACTTGCGGCCGACGGTGAACCAGCCCGCGCCCGGGAAGGGCTCGTACTTCGGCTTGGCCGGGGGCTTCTTGACCGGGGGCTTCGTCGGGGTGCCGGAGACGGGCGTGCCGACGAGGGCACGGGCGTAGCCGAGGAGCTTGGCGAAGTTGATCGCGCCCGGGTCGCCGTGGGAGTTCTCGGCGGCGTGCTGGTGGCCGCAGATGCCCTCGAAGGCGTTCCACTGCGGGAAGCTCATGCGGGCCGAGGTGGCGCCGTAGCTCTTGGGGTAGGGCAGCCACAGGGACGGGCCGGTCAGCGGCACGTCGTGCTCGGTGTGGGCCCAGGCGAGGAACTTCGCCAGTTCGCGGAGCGCCCACTCGGGGGCCTCGGGCCAGAACACGAAGTCCTCGTTCTGCTTGTCCCCGGCCTTGATCCAGCGGTTGCGGGTCTCGGGGTCGCAGGTGCCGACGAGCTCCACCTGTACGACGTTCAGCGTGTTCGTCTGCACGCCGCCGGGCCGGTTCTCCAGGGCGCGGGAGGAGATGTCGATGTCGAAGTGCTGGTACCAGCCCAGCTTCTGCGCCTTGCAGTCGGGCTTCGCGGTCAGGTTCGGCGCGGTGGCGCCGCCCTCGTAGTCGGGGAGGGTGCGGCCCTCGGTGGTGTGGAGGACGACCGCGTTGACCTCCATCGGGTCGCCCGGGTAGTCGTCCTGGTACCGGTGGGTCTGGTCGGCCCCGGGGTATCTCTGCGGGCCTGTGCGAGTGGTCATGCTGCGCCTCCAGGCATGAAAAAACGCCCCTCGGCGGGGGCGTACGGACGGAACGAGGATCAGTTGCCGCTGAACTGGACCTGGATGTAGGGGCGCAGGCTGCCCGTGGAGCTGTTCACCGCGCCGGACGAATCCTGACCGGCGATCAGCTCCACATAGTCACCGGCCGCCAGCAGGTACGCCCTCGTGCGGGCGTTCGTCGTTGCCGTCGCGTTGCTGGGCGCGGCCGCGATCCGGTTCGACCCGGCGACAGCCAGGCTCCCGTTGATGAACCACGCGTTGAAACGCGCGAGGCCGGCACTGCTGGCGACCGCGTTGATGGCGGTGGCGCCCATCAGCGTCCACCAGCCCGCGAACGGCGCAGTCCACCTGGTCGGGTTGCCGGCGGCCCACGCGCCGAAGAGGTCGGCCTCGACCGTCTCCCACGAGATGGCGTTGCCGACCACGGGGTTCGTGTTGGTGGCGATGGACTGCGCGGTGTCGCGGGTTGCGGAGAACACGGTCCGGCCGATCAGGTCGGACAGGGAGAGGTCGGCGCCGGTGAGCTCCGCACCGGCGGCGTATGCGGGGTAGGGCACGGGGCTCCTCCTACAGGGCGGCGGTCGCGGCCGTGGCGACCGTGACGGGCGTGCCGGAGGTCTGGGCCTTGACGACGCCGTTGACGGAGCGGACGACGGTCATGGTCTGCGGCGCGAACTGCTGGAAGCCGTCGTACGACGCGACGACGGGCAGCGTGTTGGTGTTGCTGGTGGACAGGATCGAGCGGGTGCCGATCGCTCCGGCCGCGGTCAGGCTGGTGTCGGTCACGGTGACCTGCCACGGCATGTATGGCTCGGGGGTGCCGTCCTGCCATGTCTTCGCGGACAGCGTGCTGCCGGTGATAGTGAGGCGCACCCAGAACTGCCGTCCGGCCGCGTGGACCAGGCCGACATCGGGAGCGGTCGCCAGCAGCGTCTCGGTCCCGCCGACCCGCTTGCGCAGGGTCAGGGTCACGGTCTGCGTGGTGCTGAAGTCGAGCCGGGCGAGATAGCAGTTGTTCACGTCGGCGAACCGCCCGACCAGGTGCAGGAAGTGCGACCCGCCGGTCGCGAGCTTGTCGGTGGCCATGCTGGCGATGGTGTCCAGGTCGGCCGACGCCCACGGCACGGTTGTCCACCTGGAGACGTTGACGCTGCCCATGGAGGCGCGGCCGGTGCCGCTCGTGACCGAGTAGTCGGACCCGGAGCCGCCGTTGGTGGTCCAGGCCTGCCCGGTGTCGGTGGTGCCCCAGCCGCCGGACACGGTCCGCCCGTACGTGTCGTGGACGGCGCCCATGACGCGGGTCACCGTCATGACCTCGCCGCCCACCTGCACGTCGAACGGAACGTGCGCGGGGTCGAGGGTCCACGCCGGCCCGGACGTGGTGGCCACGCTGAGCGCCGTGGCCGACGAGGTGACCGACGACGCGAGCTGCGACCCCGCTGTGTTCACGCGGGCGCGCACCGGGTCGTCGGTGACGGCCACGTCCCATGGCGCGGCTCGCGTGCCGTTGAGCGTCATCTTCCAGGACCGCTCGTGCAGGACTTCGGTGTAGCTCTGCATGAGCTGGTCGATCGTGCCGGGCGGGATGAACGGCGGCGGGTTGGCGATGGTGAAGCGGTCCCCGATGTCCATGCCCGAGGCCGCGTCGATGAGGTCGGTGGCCTTGTGCAGGAGCAGGGTGACCTCGGGGAAGCGCGGCTTGCCGGAGGTTGCGAGGTGCAGCCGCCATCCGGCGTGCTGGTCGGGCTGGTCGTCGGAGAACAGGTTGAGCTGGATCGAGTCGTCGTACAGGCCGATGCCCGCGGGCGGGTCCTGGGTGGACAGCGGCCCGGTGTCGAGGGTCGCGCGGCCGCTGCTGCCGCCGGTGCGCTGGACGGTGATGTCGTTGCGGACGCCCTGGTCGTCCGGCTTCGGGCGTAGCGGCGGGGCGATGTGCCCCGTGCCCTTGTAGTCGAGGGCCAGTTTGACGGGCTGGTTGTACAGGCTCCGTCGGTCGCGGTACGCGAGGCCGAGGGTTCTGCGGGGCTCGTACAGGATGCCGCCGTCGACGTCGGCCGCGTCCTGGAGCAGCGTCAGGAACACGTCGGGGCGCTGCGGGCCCACCTTCTCTTGCAGGCTGGTGTCGCCGTACACGGTGACGGGGATCTTCTGTTCGCTGGACAGGCGGGACATGCGGCCGCCCGCGGTGTCGCCGTTGAAGCCGGTGTTCGCCGAGTTGTAGATCAGCGATCCGGCGGGGCTGCACACGCTGATGTGGCCGAGGCGCATGCCGTCGAGGTCCGCGGAGTAGCCGCCGCCGGGCGGGCCGTGGACGCCGGTGACGCGGCCTGCGGTTCCGGCGAGGCTGCCGTTGACCTGGCCACCGGATCCTCCGATCGGGATCCACAGCGACAGCCAGTCGACGTTGGAGCCGTTCTGGGTTGCGGTGAACCGCCAGCGGGTCCATCGGTTGTAGATGGTGGTGGTCAAGACACCCTGGTTGAGGATCTCGGTGCCGTCGGAGTCGTAGGCGTGGATCTGGGCGCCGCCGGAGTCGACCATGAGGCGCCATGTCCGGATGGTGCCGGTGGTCTCGTAGTACATGACGGTGCGCGCGGTGGAGGGCCCGGCCTGGAGGAAGAAGATGAACTCGCCCTGCCAGGACGTCTGGGGGCTCGCCGGGGCGGGGACGGTGCCGGTGAGGCTGCCCAGCCCGGATACCGAGGCGAGCGCGGAGGAGCCCGCGAGGGAGTCGTCCTGGCCGTATGTGATGCCGCTGGTCTTGAGGGGGCGCACGCCCGGCATCGGCGAGTAGGCCTGCGTCGCGGTGGCGCCTTCCTCCATGGGCCAGTAGGCCACGAGGGTGGGCTCGCTGGGGATGCGACGGCGCAGCGTGGAGTCGAGGGGCTTGGCGCCTTGGCCGAGGCGGCGTTGGATACCGGTGGCCTCCAGGACCACGTAGGCGTTCCCGCCGTTCGGCGCCCACTCCGACGGCCAGGACGGGATCTCGCCGACGAAGCGGCGCCGCCGGTTCGTCAGCAGGGCTCCGCCGTCGAGCGTCCAGGTGATGCCGGAGGTGTCGACGAAGGAGGTGGCGCCCTTGGTCTGCGCGGTGAAGTCGATGTTGGCGACGGCCGGGCCGTTGATGCCGTTGCGGAGCTGGAAGGCGTAGAAGGACCCGGACGGGTCGATGAAGTTGCTGTTCGAGATGGCGCCGACGTCGGTGAGGGCGGTCCCGGCGAACACGCTGGTGGTGCCCGCGGTGACGACGGGGTTGCCGAGCTGCGTCCAGGTCCCGTTGATGCTGTCCGAGGTGTAGAACGTCACGGTGTTGCCGCTGGCGCCGTTGTTGACGTCGAGGGTGACGCGGATCGCGATCCGGCCGGACGGCGGGACCATCAGTGGCGCGGTGGACTGCTTGAGGATGTCGGTGCTGCCGTCGGTGGTCCAGTAGAACCAGACCCGCCCTTGGAAGACGATGACCCGCCACGACTTGTTGCTCGGGGTGCCCCACCGGCCGACGAGGTCCAGCGCGAACGGGACGCCGGACCAGTCGTCGAGCTGGGCCTCGAAGCGGATGTCGAGGTCGCCGGTGAGGCGGAGCGCCGCGGTGTCGGTGGCGCGGGCCCGGTCGGTGCCGCCGGTGAGCCACAGCAGGTTGCTGCCGGCGTGGACGGACACCCTGACAGGCGTGTTGGTGCCGATCTGCCCGTAGTAGGGCGACATCGGGTTGTCGGGGCTGAACTGGCCGTCCTTGTTGTTGATGGTGAAGCGGCACTTGGACACGTCCACGCGGGCGGATTCGTCGCCCCGCCCGCGTGTGATCGTGACCGGGTCTGTCAGCCGGCACTTGGGTGTGACGTCCGTCCAGGTGCCGCCGAGGTTGAACTCGATGAGCGTGCCGAGCGGGTCGGTGGGAAACGGCATGGACCCTCCTACTGCCCGAAAGCGGATTGAACATCGCCGCCGAAGTCGACGCGGACGAGCTCCTTGACGAACTGGGTGAACTTGTCCTGGCCACCGCGGAATTCGACGATCATCCGCGGAGGCTTGCCCGACCGACCGGCGCCCGCAGCGCTGCCGCCTGGGCCGTAGCCCGTCGCGCCGGCCGCGGCCGGGGAGGCGGTGAGGTTGCCCATCGGGGTGCCGTCCGCAGCGAGGCCCTGCTGCGCCGCGGTCATGAGCGCGTTGGCGGAGGCGCCGACGAGGCCCTGCTGCTGGGCCATGCTGGCGGCGAGGGTCTTGCCGATGGCCTCACCCGAGTAGGAGACCCATCCCTTGCCGCTGAAGGGTCCCTTCTTGGCGGGGCTGAACGGGAAGTAGTCGCGGGCGGCACGCATCAGGCTCGATGCGGTGCTGGTGACGCCGGACCACATGGAGCCCATGCCGTCGATGAACCCTCGGATCAGGGCGCGGCCGCTGTTGTAGAGGACGCTGCCGAGGTTTCCGAGGGCCTTGCTGGCACGGCTGGGGAGGCCGCGGATCCACGAGACTGCGGAGTCGAGGCGGCTCTTGATCGCGTTGACCATGGAGGTGCCTGCGGCGGAGGCCCGCCCGGCGATGTTCGAGCCGAGCGAGGCCAGGGCGTCGTAGGCGCGGCGCGGGAGGCCCGCGAACCAGCCGACGATCTTGTTGATCATGTCGGGGACGATGCTGTGCCCGACCAGCACGTCGTACAGCCACTGGAACTTGTCGCGGATCCACTCGGTGACCTTCTTCACCGCATCGATCGCGGGCTGGAGTTTCCGCTCCATCTCCTTGAACCAGTCGATCAGCGAGTCCAGGGCCGTCAGCACGTGCACGGTGATCATCGTGCTGATGTTCAGGAACTTGGTTGCCAGCTCGATGAGCGGCGGCAGCAGCGGCAGCAGCGCTGGCAGCAGCTGCAGGATGAACATCGTGGCCAGCTCGGTCAGGTCCGGGAGGAGCGGGGCCAGCGCCTCCAGGATCTTCCCGAAGCTTTTGCCCATCTCGATGAGCAGGGGCACGAGCTGCGGGATGGCCGGCGCGAGCTCCTGGACCAGTTGGACGATCAGGTCGCCGTTGTTGGTGACCAGCTCAACGATGACGTCCGCCAGGCCCTCGATGATCGGCGTCAGCGTCGGGCCGAGCGCGGCAGCGAGCTGTGCGATGACGGGGGCCAGTTGCTTGGCGACCTGGCTGATCGTCTTGAAGACCGGCGTCAACGGGGGCAGCAGGTCGGCGATGAGCTCGCCGAGGACCGGGAGCAGCGGCGCGAAGGCCTCCACCAGGTCACCGACCGCCGTGGCCGCGGCAACCAAGACCGGGCCGAGCGCCTTGATGATCGGCTTGAGGGCGTCCCCCAAAGCGCTGATCAGGATCTTTGCCGGGGGGCCCAGCGCAGTAAAGACCGGGGCGAGCTGCTTGAGCGCCTCGATGAGCAGGGGCGCGGCCTCCTTGGCCAGCGCGCCGAACGTACCGAACAGGGCCTTGAGGCCGCCCTGCACTTCGGGGCTGTTGACCGCGTCCGCGATCGCGCCGGTGATGGTCTGGAGCGTGTCGAGGAAGCTGCCGCCGGACTCGTCGGCCGCGTCGAAGATGCCGCCCAGGATGCGCCCGACGTTGACACCGATGGCCATGAGCTGGCCAATGAGGTCAATGGCGCGCTCGATGGACTCCTGCATCCGCCCCGACGCGAACGACTTGCTCAGCTTGTCGCCGAGCCTCTCCGCCCCCTGGCCCAGCGCGGACGTCAGCCGCTCGAAGCTGGGGCCGGCCGCGGCCGCGAACTGGGTGAACGACTTGAGAACCATGCCGGGGATGCCCGACAGGTTGTGCAGCCCCTGCGACGCGGCCGACAGGGCCTGCCCAAGCGTGCCGTTGGAAGCCAGCTCGCGCGCACTGGCCCCGACGCCCTTGGCCATCTTGTTCAGGGCACCCGCGCTGCTGACGAGGTTCTTCTCCAGGATCGGCAGGACCGCGGACGCGGTAGTCCGCAGCTCGCCCGCGAGACCCTTGAAGAGGGCGTCCTGCACCTTCAGCTTCAAGGCGTCGAGTGCGGGCTTCAGCCGGATGATCTCCTGCACGAACGCCCGCGCGTTCGGGCTGAGCTTCTTGAGGGCTTCGGCGAGCGGGTCCAAGCCGCCTCCGCCACCGCCGCCGCCCCCCGACGTCGCATCGTTGAGGGCGTCCTGTGCCCGCTTGATGTTCTTCAGCCCCTCGGCCGCGGTGCGGGACTGTTCTTCCTGCGCGTCCTTCAGAGCGCGGACGGCGTCAGCAACGTCGCGCTGGGCGTCGGCGACGTCCTGCTGCGCGTCGGTGTAGGTCTTCGACCCCTCAACGCCGGCGTCGTTCGCCTTCTTGGTGTCCTTCTCCAGGCGCTTGGTCTCGGTCTGCTGCTGGTCCAGGGCCTCGACGGCCTTGTCGTAGCCGAGCTGTGCGGCCTCGATCTCGTCCGCGGACGCCTCGGCGCCCATGGCGCGGACGCGCGCCAGCTCCTTCTCGGCGTCGTGGAGGTCGAGGACGGCCTGCCGCTGGCTGAGGCGGGCGTCGTCGAGGGAGTTGTTCATGTCTTCGAGCTCGCGGGTGGCGTCCTCGCGGGCCTGCGTGAGCTGCTCCTGCGCGCGCTTGGCGGCCTTCTGGGCGTCGGCGACTCCTCGCTCGGCGTCCTCGACCTGGCGGGCCGCGCGCTGGTTGGCGAGTGCGGCCTGCTCGGTGGCGTCCTTCACAGCCTCCAGTGCGGCCTTGTGGGCCTTTGCGGCACCGGTGGCCCCGCCGCCACCGCCCCCTCCTCCGCCGCCGCCCTTGCCAGCGAACACCGCAGACAGGGCCGCACCCACGCCGGAGGTGCCCACCTTCAGTGCGCCCAGAGCCGAGCCCAGCGCGAACACAGCCGAGGCGCCGACCGCGGCCGCCGGCGCGATGTTCACCAGCGCGGCCGCCAGGCCGGCTGCGACCGGGATCACTGCAGCCAGCTTGAGTGCAATGAGCCCTGCCTGCCCGGCGACTCCGGCGAGCGCGCCCGCGGCACTTCCGATCCGCGCGAGAGCGGCCCGGGCCCGGTTGCTGTCGCGATCGATGTCGCCCACTGCGCGACTTGCATGGCGCGCGGATTGCCCGACGTGCCCGAGGCCGAGCGAGACCTGCTCGGCCGTGGAGGCGAACCGGCCGTTCAGGTGACGGAGTCGGCCTTCGGTGTCGACCTGGAAGCCGCGCATGGCGAGTTCGGCGCGGGCCAGGCCGCTGGTCATGCCGGAGGGGTCGGCGTTGATGTGGGCGACGAGCTCGCCAACGGACACGGCCATTACCGGGCACCTCCTCGGGGTGTTGCTGGGGGTGTGAAGTGCCGGTTCAGGCGGGTGTCAGTGGAGAGCAGGCCGAGGATGCGGGTGCGCAGCCAGGGCCAGGTGCGCTGCTGGAGCAGCCCTGGCGTCCCCACGTCGACCCCGTAGGTCTGGTGGAGGTCCGCCTCGATGAGCAGCCACTGCTCCAGCAGCGCGGCCCACGTCAGGCCTTCGCGACCTGCGGGCTTCTCTTGCCAGCCGGGCGGGCGCTCGTACCACTCGTAGAGCCCCGTGACCGGGTCTTGCTCGCCGCGGCCGATCCACTCTTCTTGGCCGCGCGACGGGCTTCCCGGTTCGGGGCCATCTGAGAAGGGTCGCCGCCTGCCTTCCAGTAGTTGCGGGCGGTGTCGATGCCCTGCGTGATCCACAGCATGGATGTCATGCCGAGGTGCCGGACCCACGCCCAGGAGACGCCGTCGGCGGTGAGTTCGTCGTAGACGGGGCCGAGGCAGAGCTTGATCAGGTCGAGTTCGCCGTCGTCGTCGAGGAGTTCGGTGTCCTCGGAGACTTCTCCGCCTGCCATGAGGCGCACGGCGAGGTTGGCGATCTTCTGGACCTTGAGGCCGTCCTCGGCGGACGGAGAGGGGATGCGGTAGGTCTTGCCGCCGACGGGCAGTTCGAGAGAGTCGTCGAACAGTTCGTCCAGGGCGTCGAAGCGGGCCGCCATCAGGGGGTCACCGGGTTCGTGATGGGGGTGAGGGGGCCCTTGCCGGTGAGAGTGACCTCGACCTGGTCCAGGGCGGTGCGCTCGCCGCCGGACGGCGCCCACGTGACAAGGGCGTAGCCCTGGTAGGCCTCCGGCAGGCCGTTGCGGTCGTAGAAGCGGACGTCGACCTTGGCGTCGTCGCCCCAGCCGAACGCGGCCTGGCGCAGCGCCTCGTGCACCGGGCTGTAGGTGGTGGAGTCCGGGCTCGCCTTGCGGTTGAACGTGGCCGTCGCGGACCAGGACTGGCCGGTCTTCTCGCTGTCGCTCCAGCCCTCGTCGTCGTAGGTGCTGCTGTCCTCGATGTTGGGCGGGGCCTCCCACTGGAAGTTCGTGATGGCGGGGCACAGCTGGTAGTCCGGCGAGCCCATGTTGACGTCGAGGCGCCACCGGCGAGCGAGTGCGGTCTCCGTGGGTGTGGACATGGCCCATCTCCTATTCGTAGGCGTAGGTCGCGGCCCGGATGGTCCGCAGGTAGTAATTCGCGGTGAGCTCCTCGCGGCCGAGCGTGTCGGCGCCCCAGGGGAGTTGCGAGAACCTCCAGGCCAGGTCCACGGGGACCGTGCCGAGGGTGAAGTGCTCTCGGTTGTCGAGCGCGTCGAATACGGCGTCGGCCATATCGAGGACGGCGGCCGGATCGGCGCCCGCGCGGAAGCGGAATTGCACGGCCGTAATGGCGTTGCTCAGGCCGGTGTCCTCGACCGGGTAGGGGTTCAGGCAGATCACCCGGTCCGGGCTGCTGGGCATGTTGCCGAGCACGATCGCGGTGTCCGCGCTGGTGAACGGCGGGCCGTTCGGCCGGTAGGCGCCGATGTTCTCGTCGTCGAGGAGCTGGGCGAGGCCCGCTGTGAGGTCGCTGGTGTAGCCCACCGGTCACCGCCTTCGGGGCATGCGAAAAGCCCCGGCAGGAATTGCCGGGGCTCGGGGCGGAATAGGTCAGCTGCGGAAAAGCGCACGCAACGGGATTGCCATGATGCGGAGCATCGCCTCGCGCTCGTTCAGCATCGGCTGCTCCAGGTATTTCGCCTGTCGTCCCGGGGCGTGCCGGAAAGTCAGGTCCTCGTGCTGGACCACGGCATACGGCGTGTCGAAGGTGATGTCCCCGTTGAGGCCGTCGATGTTGACCTTGCCGGAGTTCATCAGCGGGCCCTCGTCGAGGGGCACGATTTCCTTCGCCTTGCCGAGCGTGTGCTCCAGAGCGTTCCGCAGGCCCCGCGCCGCAGCCTGTTGGCCGCGTCCGAACCACAGCCGCCTGCCCTCCCACTGCATGGTGACGCGCTGCACCATCGCCGCCTCCTACTGCAGTTGGACTTCGAGGTGGTCAGGTGTCGGGAGGCCGCCGCCGTCGTGCCGGAGCGCGGCGATGACGGTGGTCTGCCGGCCGCCGGGGAGGGTCACGCGGGACTCCGGCGGGCAGTTGGCGGCGAGGTCGCTGTAGACCGTGCTGCTGCTGGTGACCTCGCGGCCTTCGGCGTCTCGGACTCGGCGGGTGCGCTCTTCGAGGAAGCAGCGCACGGTCGTGGGCGGTCCGTAGAGGGGGCCGTGGGAGCCGTCGCCGAGGTAGGGCTCGACGGTGACCTCGCGCCGCATGAAGCGACGGGGCAGGCGGCCCATCAGTCCTCCTCTGTGGCATGCCATGTGGAGCTGGCGGGGTTCCCCTCGCACCAGCACTTGTCCGGCGTGCACAGCTCGGACGCCCGAGCTCCGGGGATGCGGAAGGCGCATCCGCAGCGGGGGCAGTAGTCGTCGAGGTCCATCACCGCCACCCGCAAGAGCCGGTGGTCACGCCCCGCAAAAACTTGTCGGCCGGGAGCGCCGCGAACGCGCGGTACACCCGGGCGCCACTGGTCGTAGGGCTGACCCGGTTGTCCCCGGCGCCGTACTGGATCTGCGCCGACCCGATGGACACGCCCTGGATCGGCCCGGCGGTGTCGGTGTCCTCGCCGACCTCGCCCCAGAACTCCACCTGCGCGCAAGCCGCGAGGGCGAACGCCTTCGCCACGTCCGGGTCGGTGGGCAGGCCGTCGTCGTCGGTGTCGTACACCGCGGTGAGGAGCACCTCGGAGTCCAGCAGCTCCGACGCGCGGGCCAGGAGCCGGTCCGCATCCAACGGCGGAGCGGTGTGCAGGTAGTTCGCGAGCTGCGTGCTGTTCGCGTAGACCCGGCCAGTCTCCGTGACGATGCCCGGGGCCACGCCAACACGCTGGACCTCGCGGCCGGCGCCGGTCCCCGTGACGGTCCAGTCCAGGACCCACACGCCGGCGAGCGTGTACGTCACCGGGGCCGTCCACGTGGCGCCCGCGTCCGCGCCTGTGACCACCGGAGAGACGGTGGTGCCGTCCGGCCGGGTCACCGTGAGCGTGGCCGCGGTGGTCCCGTCGGCCGGGTCGACCGCGAGGCGTGCGGTGACCAGGTCTCCCACGTCGGGCATCGTCAGCCTCCTGATGTAGTGGTGGCGGTGAGCCGTGGCCCGCCGGCCGATGCCGTCAGCGCCGGGACGCGCACGGCGGCGGAGAGTGCCGGGGCGGTGGTGCCCGGGGCCAGGACCGGCCCGGCCGCGCTCGGGGTGAGCACTGGCCCGGCCGCGGTTGCGTCGAGGTGGTCGGCGGGCTGCTGGCGGCGGCCGGTGAGGGCCTGTGCCTGGGCGCGGTCGGTGGCCCATGTGAGGCGGATCGCCGGGCCGATGAGCGCCCGGTCCGTCTCCAGTGCGACACCCAGCGCCCGGGTCTTGCCTGTGGCGAGTGGCCGGGCGAGCGTCGATACCGCGGCGGCTGTCAGCGAGCGGGTCTTGCGCTGGCCGGCGGGCAGGGCGCTGTCGGACTGTTCGGCGCGCCCGAGCTGGAGGGTGGCCTGTTGGCCGAACGGCCGCGCCGTGTCGATGCCAGCGGCGGGAGGCAGGGGCGCCCGCTTGCTCCCCGTGAGGGGGCGTGCGGTCGCGGTCTCCTCGGCGGGTGCGACGGCGCCCGGGACGAGGAGGCGCTGTGCCGTGCTCGTCTCGGTGGCCGTAGCTACCGCGGCCCGCTTGGCCCGGCCGATCGGGCGCCCGGCGGCGGCCTCCACGGCCACTCCCAGCAAGGCGGTCTTGCGGCCGGTCAGTGGCTGCGCGGTCTCGACCGCCGCGGCTGTGGCCTGGGGCTTCGTCTTGCGGCCGGCGGCCGGTCGGGCCGTATCCGTCTCGCTCGTGAGCGTCAGCGCGCCCGCGGAGATAGGCGTCAGGCCGAGCGCCTGGGCCGTCTCGACTGCGGCGCCCAACTGTTGGGCCGCCGCCCCGGTCAGCGAGCTGGCCGTCTCGGTCTCCGCAGCAGTTGGCAGGCTGACGCGCTTGCCGGTGCTCAGCGGCCGCGCGGCGGCGGCCTCCGCGGCCGGGCTGGACTGTCCGAGCTTGGCCCGGGTGAGTGGCCGGGCCGCGTCCACCGCGTCGGCCGTGCCGAGCGGGCGCGCCTTCGCGCTGCCCAACGGCCGGGCTGTGCCGGTCTCCTGCGCGGTCTGCAGCCCGGACGCCGGGAGCAGGGGCAGTGCTGCCACAGCCTCGGCTGCGACCCCCAGCGTCAGGGTCTTCAGGCGGCCCACGGTCCGGGCTGTGCTGACCTCGTCGGCGGCCCGGAGGCCGGAGGCCGGGGCGACCGCCAGAGCCGCGCTGATCTCTACGGCCGGGGCGAGCGCGAACCGCTTCCCCCTGCTGGTCGCCTGCGCCGTGCTGCTCTCCGCCGCGGGTGCAAGAGCCGCGGACTTCCGTCGGCCTGCGGCCTGCGCCGTACCGGTCTCGGCGGCCCGGGCGAGAGCTTGTGTCTTCCGTCCGGCCAGCGGCTGGGCTGCCTCGCCCGCCTGGGCCAGCGGGAGTGCCTTGCGCTTCGCGCGGGTCAGAGCCTGCCCGGTGGTCGTCTCAGCAGCCTGCGGGATCGGGCGGGCCCGCGTGCGCCCGAGCGCCTGTCCTATGCCGGTCGCGCCGGCGGGGGTCAGGGCGCGCGCCCGCGTGCGGCCGGGGGTCAGTGCGGCATCGGTCTCGGTGGCGGTGCCCAGCGCCAGCGTCTTGCGGCGTCCCAGCGGCTGCGCCGTGGCGCTCTCGGCCGCTGGGGTGCCCGCGCGGGTCTTGCGGCGGGCCAAGGCCTGGCCGGTGTCCGTCTCGGCCGCCGCGGTGGCCGGCTTCGTCTTGGTCTTGCCGGGAGCCTGGCCGGTGTCGGTCTCTGCTGCGGTGCCGAGGGCGATGGTGGTGACGTTGGGCGGGTTGAACTCGACCAGCGCCCACAGCGTGGTCACGCGGCGGGTCGTCGACTGGGAGACGTTGGAGCGGTAGCCGATCTGGCTGGTGGCCAGCGCCGTACGGGTCCAGGCGATGCTGCCCTGCGGGTTGGTGTACGCGGTGATGCCGTAGAGCTTCGGGACGGCGCTCTTGTGGCTGGTCCAGCCGTTGACCGCGACCGAGGTGGACGCGGACTCCGTGACCGTGCCGGAAGCCTGGCCCTTGAGGCGGGTGACGATGCTCGCCGTGGTCGTCGCGGTCGAGCCGACGCGGGCGCCGACCGACACGAGCGTGATGGTGTCGGAGGCGCCGATCCCGGCGGTGGTCGGCGAGGACACGGTGAAGTCGTCGGTGGTCGTTGTACCTGTTGCGGTGGTCGCGTTGTAGGACGTGGCGTCGTCCGGGGCGATCTCGGAGACGCGCGTCCAGTTGTTGGCGGAGCCCGCGGTGCCGCCCACGACGGTCGCGAATCCGTTGTTGTCGCCCTGGCCGGCGGGCTGGAGGTGGACGACGGAGCCGGGCCCGGGGAGCGCGTTCTGCACGCTGCCGGTGTTGTCGTTGACGGCGATGTCGTCGATGTAGATGTCGAGCGTGGTCGCTGAGTTGAGGGCGCCTGCGCGGAGCCGGGAGAACCCGTTGATGTTCGTGCACATCTGGGAGCTGGCGAGCGTGCCGTCGATGTACAGCTTGAAGGCGGAGACGCCGGAGGTGAGGGTGCCGGAGACGTCGTCGAAGTCCGCTTCGATCCGGTACCACTGGTTCAGGTTGAGCGCGGACGTGGCGGAGCCGAGGTCGACGTTGGTCTGCCCGTCCCGCAGGATGAGCGTCCCGTTCGTCTGGAGGCGGATGAGGCCGGGAAAGAACCCGTTCTGCCCGATGCCGTAGATGTTCGTCGCGGCGGCGGGCAGCGCGGCGATCCGCAGGTAGAAGCGGTGGAACGTCCGCATGACCACACCGCTGGTGAGCTGGTGCTCGATGTACGACGTGGCTCCGGACGGGGCGACCCGCAGTGAGGCCGCCCCGGCCCGGTGAGTGGTGGTGTTGATCGCGGCGTTGCCGTTGGTGATCTGCCACTCGATGTCGGCAGTAGCGGTCTGCAGCTCGAAGCCGCAGGTCCACATCCGTGCCACGACGCCTCCCCGTGGGTCAGGCTGCGGACGAGATGCGCACGAAGTCCGCGATCGTCAGCGTGAAATCCGACCCGTCGGGGGTCATGCTGACGTCGTGCTTGGTCAGCGGGACCAGGTCCGCATCGGTGCCGGTCGTGGTGTCCGGGTCATAGCAGATGACCACCGCGCTGATCGCGTTGCCGGTGGCTGCGGTCCATGTGACGTCGGCGGCGTCGATGTTCCAGCGGTCGTTGGTGTCGTCGACCGCCGAGGTGACGCTGGCGAGGGTCTTGCGGCCCATGGTCGTCTGCTCGTTGGAGGCTCCGGCGAGCAGCGTGCCGAGGTCGTCGTAGTCCCGCATGACCGAATCCAGGACGATGCCGCTGGTCTCGATCGGCACCATGATCAGTGCGTCGTTCGTGGCGGGCAGCGACGCATAGTACGCCAGCCTGCCCAACGCAATGTTGAACACAATATTTGCCATTTGGCGCACCTCCGGGCGCGATAAACTCAGGCATGACGCCAATTACTCGGGAGTGCGGTACCTGCGGCACCTCGTACACCCGGAAGGCCAGCGAGGCGGGGAAGTACTGCTCGCGGGCCTGCTACGCGAAGTCGAAGCAGCGGGACGTCGCAAGCAACTGCCAGCAGTGCGGCACCTCGTTCACACACAAGCCGCGCGAGAGCAGGAAGTACTGCTCCCCGGCATGCGCTGCGGACACCCTGCGCCGCACGGCGACAAGGAACTGCGATCACTGCGGCAGCGAGTACAGCCGAGTGCCCGCCCACATCGGCAAGTACTGCTCATCGCAGTGCCGTTACGCAGCACAGCGCAAGCCCGATCAGGCGGGCCGACGCATGGTGCACGCGCCCGGACACCCGTTGGTGGTGACCAGCCCCTACCTGCCTGCGTCCCGCGTCCTGTTGTACGAGGCGATCGGCCCCGGCACCCATCCCTGCCACCACTGCAAGGAACCGGTGACGTGGCGTCCGGGTGACCAGACCGCGCCCGGTGTCTTGGTGGTTGACCACCTCGACCGGGACCCGATGAACGATGCCCTGGGGAACCTCGCCCCCTCGTGCCAGACCTGCAACGTGCTGAACGCCGATCGCACGGTCCGCGATGACGAGACGTACAAGGTCATCAAGAAGGGGACCCGCCTGCGCGGTGAGCGCAGGGAGTGCCGCACCTGCCGGGCCGAGTTCGTCGCCTACCCGGACCCGCGCCCGAACCGCGGCCTGTACTGCTCTCGGCCCTGCGCTCGCAGGGCATCCCGCTGACCCCCTCGCCGAGGAGGGCAACTACGCCGATGCCCCGAGGATGACCACGTCGTACGTGACGCCCGTGGTGCCCCCGGAGTTGGCGATGTGCAGGAGGTCGGCCGTGGTTGCGGTGACCGCGTAGCCGGTCGCGTCGGCCGCGCCCGTCATCAGGGCCAGGACGCCGCCCGGGCGGACGGTCACGGTGTGCGTGGCGCCGCCGACCCAGGAGATGAAGCCGTTGGACGAGGCGCCGCCGACGACCACGTTGTTGGTGTTGCCGGTCGCGGCCGCGATGTACAGGCCCTTGACCCGGGCGAAGCTGATCGTCGCCCCGAAGGCGTCGACCAGGACCCCGGCGAGGTCGAGATCCTCCGACGCGGACGCGGCCAGGGTGCGCCGGTCCTGGAAGATCCGGTCGGCCTTCCCGGCCCCCGTGCCGGACGCCAGCGCGAGTGCCTTGCGGGCCGCGATGGTCGCCGTGGCCGAGCCGAGATCGAGACCGGAGGTGAGGTCGCCGTTGACGGCGACGGACATGCCGCTGGTGAGTGCCATCACTCGTCTCCCGTCCGGCCGTAGGCCTCGATGAGCTGCTCCTTGGTCAGGTCGCCGATCGCGGCCTCCTCATCGGAGTCCTGCGCCTGCGACAGCGCGTACGCGACCCACTCCGCCTTCAGCGCCGAGCGCTCCGGCGGGCTGGTGTTCTCCGGCGGGGTCGCCGAAGCGGGCTCCACAGGCGGAGCGGGGCTCGGTACGGGCTCGGTCGAGGCGCCGCGGGACAGGACACCGTCCTCCACGAGCGGCGGCAGCGCCTGCCCGTCATCGACGCGCCGCCAGTTCGACAGCGCGTCCAGGCGGGCACTGGGCTCGTCGTACTCGACGACGTCGCCCGTGTTCTCGTTGTGGTACCGGACGGTCATGCCGGGACCGCCGTCCGGTAGTCGACCTGTACCAGGATCTCCGTCGGTGACCCGGCCGTGGAGGCCAGGACAACGGAGATGTTGTCGCCGGCCGCGCAGCTGGCGTTCTGCACGGTGGTGCTGCCCGCCCACGAGTCGGTGGTGGTGGCCAGCGCCGAGGCGAGGATGTCGCTGGCGCCCTTCTTGACCTGCACGGTGCCCGCGGAGCCGCCGGTGCGGTAGGCGCGCACGGCGATGATGGCGGCCGCGGCCGGGACCTTGGCGAGCTGGTACGTGCCGGCGGTGCCGGACGGGACGCGGATGGACTGGCTGTAGGTGCGGGCGGCGCTGAGGTCGACCTCGCCGGCCTTGCCGTCCACGCTGTGGACCTTGTACCCCATGGGGGGCTCCCTTCCTGAGGGTGGGCATGCGAAAGGCCCGCACTCGGGCGGGCCTCAGGGCGGGTGGCGCATGCGCGCCCCCGGGGATCAGCCGTCGACGCCCTTGATGAGCACGGCCCGGTTGGCGTCGAGGACCTTGGTGCCGTACAGGCAGTCGATGCTGACGACGTCCTGCTTCTTGTCCATGTCGTAGCCGTAGATGACGCGCAGGCCGAAGCCCTTGTAGTTCGCGATCGCGGCGTTCGGGTTGCCCTTGGGGAGGGCCAGCGGGCGGAAGGCCAGCGCGAGGGCGGTGCGGTGGAAGGCGATGCCGACCTCGGTGGTGGAGATGCCGGAGCCCTGCGGGGAGGGCACGGCGATGTTCTGCGTCATGTACGGGTCGAAGCCGAAGACGCGGCGCCCGAGGCTGGCCTCGGTGAGGCCCTCGGTGGATCCGCGCTTGTCGGCCTGGTGGAACGTGGGGTCGGCGATCCACTGCGCGGCCGTGACCGGGCCGGTGACGACACGCCGGTCCGTGGTGGGGACCTTCTTGACGTCGAGGGTCATGCCGGCCTCGACGAGGACGCGCGGGTCGGACCACAGGTAGGTGGCGGGCGGCCCGGCGGCCGCGATGTCGCCGACCTCGGCGGTGATGTCGTCGCGCAGCGCGAGGAGGTCGCGGTCGATCTTCTGGGCGATGGCCTCCATGGCCGGCCCGAGGAGCTGCTCGTCGAAGTCCTCGATCTTGAGGGTGAGGTCTTCGGCGGTGACGGCGAACGACACGTCGGCCATGTGGTTCAGGGTGAGGTTGACCGAGGTCTCGGTGACGTCCTGAACGGTGATGCCGGACGAGCGGGTGTACTCGTTCGCGGTGAAGACGGCGGGCTTGCGGATGGTGATCGCGTCGCCGATCTTGCGTGCGAACTCGTTCTCGTAGTCGCGGTGTACGAGGTTCGCCATGACGGTGGACTCGTACAGGGTGGCGAGCGCCTGGTTGGCGATGACGCTCGGGGTGAGCAGGGTGTTAGCCACGGTGGGCCCTCCTTATCCGGCGCGGCGCTTGCGGCGCTCGGCGCGGGCTTTGTCGATATCGGAACCGGTGTCGGTGTTGTCCGGCTCACCGGTCCCGCCGGTGAAATCGCCGGATGAGGACGCGGGCGCCTGGCCTGCGGCCTTGAGCTTGGGGTTGTCGGCGACGGCCTGCTTGATGGCCTCGTTGACCTTCTTGCCGAAGTCGTCCGCCGACGGGTCGAGCTTGCCGAGCTTGGTCATGAACGCCCGGCTGTCGGTGAGCGCTGTCGGGTCCGCGCTGTGCTTGGACGCGCCCTTGAACACGGCCAGCTCGATCGCGGTCTCGCGGTGCGCCGCGGTGGCCCGCTCGATGTGCGCCTGGAGCTGCGCGGGGTCGGGCGGGGTCTCCTTCTCGTCCTTGACGAGGCCGAGGGCCTTGCCGAGTTCCTGCACCAGCGAGGTGCGGGCCTCGTCCGCAGCCTGCTGCTTCGCGGTGGTGCGGGCCTTGCCCGCTTCCGCGTTGGCGTCCTTGAGCTGCTTCTCCAGGCGGGCGATCTTCGCGGCGGGGTCTTCCCCTCCGCTGTCCTTCGCCGTGGGCTTCTTGCTGCCCTTGCCTGCCTCGTCATCGCCGGAGTCCGACGTGCTGTCGTCTTCCTGGCTGTCGTCTCCGCCCGTGTCGCTGCTGGTGTCGTCGGTCCCGCGGTCGTCACCGCTGTCGCTGCTGCTGGAATCGGAGCCGTCGTCGTCCCCGCCGTCCGCGTACAGGAACGGGGAGAAAGGGCCGTGGCCGTAGGGGTGCGACCAGGCGATGTCCCGGCGCTGGCGGGCGAGGGTCTTCTTGCTCATGGGTGCCCTCCCGGGCGTGCTGCGCCCGCGCCTGGCGGACGGCTGAGGGTGGCCCCGCGCCTGGCGGGTGCCGTGGTTCCCGGCCCACACCTGGCGGGCCGAAGTCTTTGTGTGCCGGGCGTGCGGCGCGGCAGTCACACTGGAGGCATGTCGGCAATCGAGATCAGCCTCAGCAGGTACGACGGACCGGCCATGATCAACGGTGTCGAGTTCGCCCGGGTGCGCATCGGTGAGCACGCCGAAGGCGGCGACGGATGGGTCGTGAGGAGTTGGGACGGCGCCGCCAAGGCGGCCCGGAGCGAAGTCCCCGCGGTCAACTCGGACTGGGCACTGCTCCCCGGGCCGGTCGAGGTCCGCGTGCCGGAGGTCGGCACCGGCCGCGCGTACATCCAGAGCGTCACGTTGGACGGCTCTCTGTGGGAGATCGAGCTGACGGGCGAGGGTCCGTCGCCGATGGCCTAGTGGGCGTAGTCGATCTGCTCGCGCTCCGGCTTGCGCCGCTGCCCGGTCTCCCGCGTGAGGTCGCGCAGGCGCGCCTGATAGCCGCGGATCCGCAGACGTGCCGCGTCCCGGCCCTGCTGGTCCATCGCGGCCAGCTCGCGGCGCTTCCACCGGCGGACCTGCCGCTCCAGGTAGCGCTGCTGCTGCAGGTCCTCATAGCGGTACGCGGCCGGCGGGGCGGTCGGCAGCTCGGTCACACCCGGCAGATAGAGGCTGACGGAGTGGCGGCAGTTGGGGTGCTGGAACCCGGCCGCGCGCGCCTCCATCAGCGACCCGGCAACGTGCACGGTGACCGTACGGCGGCGCTCGGTGGTGTGCGGCAGCCGCACGTCGCGGGCGCCGGGCGGGCCCGTGAGGGCGAGGACCTTGCCCTCCCACGGTGCGCACAGCGGGCACGACCCGCCGGGGGCACCCACGTACACGAGGGAGTGGCCGGCGGCGGTGAGCCGGTCGGCGTGAGCCTGGACGGCAGCGCGGCCGCAGACGGTGCGGACGGCCATCGACACGTACGCGGCCATCTCCCAGTTCCGGCCGCGGGAGTCGACGAAGCCCGAAACGCCGCGGTTCGCGAAATCATCGAGCGCTCGCTGCGCCGCCTGCCGTCGGGTGATCTGGCCCTCCAGCACGCCTGCGGAGGCGCGAGCGATGACGTCGCGGTACACGTCCTCGGGCTGGCGCAGGATGCGGGCGTAGACCGGTTCGAAGTCCTGATGCAGGGCGCGGAAGAGCCGGTCGACGGGCGTGGTGTCGAGGTCGTCGGGGCCGGGCGGCAGGCGGTGGTGGTCGAGTTCGGCGCGGGCGGCCCGGTCGCCGATGTGGTGGGCTTCGGTGACCGCGTGCTCGGCGGCGGCGGCCGCGCGCTGGCGGAGGCCGGGGATGAGGCGTTGCAGGGCGCGGCGGAGCAGCCCGGATGCGGCGGTGCGGGCGCGCGCCCAGCCGGGCCGGGTGATGCCGGGGGTGAGCATGTCGCGGAGCAGCTGCACCACGGTCTGCTCGGCGACTCCGAACTCGGCTGCTACAGCGGCGGCAAGGTGCTCGGCGTCACCCGGGGAAACCGCCACCGGCCATACCTCCGGCTCCTGGCATCGTCGGGTCGCCCACCAGCCGCCCGGACTCCTTCATGATCCGGTCGGTCTCCGCACGGACAAGCGTGTCGTCCCAGTCCGGGTTGAGCATCCGAACTTTCGTCTCAGCCGACGCGGCCTCGGCCCGCGCCAGTGCCTCGATCGTGTTCGCCAGCGTCAGCGGGTCCTCCGACACGCTGTCGCCGAACTCCACCACGGGCCGCTGCGGCGTCACCCCGGACCGGAACACCTCCGCGTCCACAGCCAGCAGAGCGTCCAGCGCGTGCGCGAGCCCGTCCTGCCAGCGCAGCGTCTTCCGCCCGCGCGTCGTCATCGACCGGCGCTCCCGCGCGGTCACCTCCGTCGCCGTGACAGCAACGTCGCCGCCGCGCCCGAACGTCTGACCCGAGTAGCCGGCGGTGCGCAGGATCTGGTCGATGAGGTCGTTGACGGTGTCCTGGTGCTCCTTCACGCGGATCGCGAACTGCACCACGGTGAGCTGCGCCCCGTCGCTGCCCTTGGTCAGCATGTCCAGGCCCGCGTACGCCTCTTGATCGGGATTGAACGAAGCACCCTTGCCCGGCCCGTTGTTCTGCAGGAACGCGTTGGGCACGACGATGCGGCCCTTGGCGAGGCGGACGTCACGCATCCACGAGGCGTAGGCCTCGTCGAGGGCGTCCATGAGTGGCTCGGTGGATTCCAGGTCGGAGCGGCCGAGGTCGGTGAGGGCGGGGATGCCGCGCCAGCGACGGGAGTTCTGGTTAGGGATGTACGCGGTGTCGAGGCCCTTGTAGGCGGTGGGGATGGCGCCCTGCTCGTCGACGAGGGAAGCGAATCCGGCGGTGGCCGGGTGTTCCTCCAACGGCATCAGCATGCCGAGCTTGTCGCTGGTGCCCTTGTACAGGCCGTGGAGGGTGGCGCCGGGCTCGTGGCGCTCCAGGTGCCGCCACACTTCGCCGTTGTCCTGGGCGAGGATCCGCCAGAACGTGACCGCGGACAGTTGGCCCCAGGTGAACTCGGGGACGGCGCGGTCGTGGTGGACGGCGTCGAGCCACGGCCGGTCGCGGAGCTTCGGGTCGTACACGGGGCGCAGGTACACGCCGCCGAGGGCTGCGGCGACTTCGGCCGCGGTCTGCAGTGAGGCGTGCATGCCCTCGTCGGAGATGGCGTCGAGGCGTTTCTGTGTGGTGTCGTCGCCGGCTCGCAGCACCGGGGCCTCCGAGAAGAGGAGGTCGGAGGATGCGCCGCAGATGTCGCCTGCGATGGGGACGTGGAGCTTGGTGCGCTGCTCGCCGGGTGCGGGAGGGGTGCCCCACCACCAGCGGGCGAAGCGGCCCATGACGCCGGTGCTGTACTGGAGGGGCTTGGGGTCGGGCCCGGCGCTGCCTCCGCCGTAGAGCGCGGTGAGGCGTTCGGGGTCGCCGCCGTACCAGGCGTCCCAGCAGTTCATGGCGGTGAGCGCGGGGCGGAGGCGGGGCGGCGGCCACTCGATGTTGCCGGTAGGCAGGGCCATACGGTGTCGCCTCCTCGCGGCCTGCTACGCGGCCATCTCCAGCTCTTCGGGGGTGATCAGGTGCGGCCGCCACAGGGCCTCGGTCGTCGCGACCGCGTACCGGCCGCCGTCCAGCGAGTGGTCGGCCATCTTCAGCGGCTTGTCCTTGCCCTCTTCGGTGGCCTTGGGGTCCCACGAGTAGCCCGGGGCTTCGCGGATGAAGCCCTCGCACCGGTCGGACACCAGGAGCTGGCCCTCGGCAAGGAGCGTGGCGAGCATCGTGATGCCGCGCAGCACGTCGTTGTCGGCCTCGTGCGAGGTCAAGCCGTCCCGGAACAACTGGAGGCGGAAGCTCGCCGCGGCCGGGTCGACAGCCACCCACTCCGGCCACGCCGGGCCGCCGTTCGGCAGGTGCGGCTCGGTCATCCAGTCCCGCAGCGATGCCGACAGCTGGCCGTCGGTGAGACGAGCCTGGGCGTGCAGCGGGTCATGCCGCCATTCGTCGACCAGATACAGGCGGCGGTCCGCGCCGAGGCCCAGGAGCAGGCCCGTGGACGCGTTGGTGGTGCCGTAGTCGGAGCCGAGCGCGAGCATCCGCTGCATCGCCGGCAGGCGCTGCCAGGGGACGACGTGCCGGGCCGGGTCCCACATGTCGAAGACCGCGCCCTCGGCGGCAACCCATTCGCCGAGGATGAACCGACGGAACCACAGGCCGGTATACATCCGCTTGTAGCGGTTCTTGACCTTCTCCGACAGGGCCGGGTTGTCGTCGAGCTGGAAGTGCCAGACCCGCCAGTCCTCCAGCTTGCCCAGCCGGTCCAGGAAGCGGCGCCGTACCCAGTGGGCCGGGGAGTCGGGGTTGGTCGTGGCGAAGATCTGGGCGCCATCGACGGAGCAGCGGCCGAGGAGCTGCTGGAAGAAGTCCTCGGAGATGACGGTGAGCTCGTCGATGTAGGCGCCCGCGCAGGTGAGGCCTCGGAGGACCTTCTCGGCCTTGGCGTCGGATGCGCCGAGGATGTGGATGGTGCGGCCGAGGATCGTCGCGGTGCTGGCGCCGTTGGTGTAGTGGACGTGCTTGGCCAGGGAGCCGAACAGGGACGGGTCCATGAGCGGGCCGAACACGTTGCGGTTGATGGAGTCGCGGGTGCGGCCGACGACGGCGAGTTCCCCGCCGCGGGGGGCGGTGGCTACGTAGACGAGCCAGCGCAGGAGCGAGGAGAACGTCTTGCCGGACCGGATGCTGCCTTCGGACAGGTTGACGAACGCGTTGCTGTTGACGATGTAGTCGAGTTGCCGGTGCGAGAGCGGGACGGGCAGGTCACGGAGCATCACCGGCCTCGCTCTCCTGCGCGGCCTGGCTCTGCTGGTAGACCTCGGCGAGGCCGACCATCATGCGGCCGAGCACGGATCGGGCGTCGTCTCCGCCGTCGCTGTTGGCGGGCGGGACAAGGCGCAGCGAGCGGTCGATGGCCATGCCTGCTGCCGCGACGAGGTTCTTCTTGGCGTCCGCGGGGGGCTGGTCAACGTGCTTCTCGGTGTACTTGTTGTCCTTGCCGCCGATGTTGAAGACGACGGCGGGCTGCCAGAGCTGTTCGGTGAGGCGCAGGGCGTCGTCGGTGAGGGCTTCGGCGAGGATGGTGCGCTTCTCGGCGAGGTCGGCGACACGGGCGCGGGTGGCTTCCTCGGTGGCGGTGCGGTCGAAGGTCAGTCCCATGTCCTGGGCGACGACGGTGATGGTACGGCCGGAGCGTCCGAGGCGGCGGGCGATCTCGTTGCGGCCGAGACCTTGTGCATGCAGGGCGCGGATCTCGTCGCGCTCTTCCTCTGGGAGGGGATCAACCTTGTCGCGGTAGGACATGGCGGTCACCTCCTGGGCATGCAGAACGGCCCCCTGCCTGGTGGCGGGGGGCCGTTGGGAGTCGTATGGGTCCGGGCACGCCGGACGTGAGGCCAGGATGACGGACGATCACCAGTTTTGCAACTAGGTGCAGACGATCGTCACGCCCCGGGGGGCGGCTGCTGCCAGTTCTGCTGTGGCTGGGGCGGCGGGTAGCCGTAGCCGGGCGGCGGGGTCTGCCCGGGCGGGAGTTGGCCGGGTGGCGGCCCGTACTGGCCCTGCGGCGGGTACTGCGAGGGGTACGACTGCTGTACCGGCGGCCCGTACGACGTGATGGTCTTCTTGCGTCCCATGGCCGCGGCGATGGCCCAGATCGGCAGCCACAGGCCGCATGTGAAGATGCTCAAGATGATGTGCAGCGTGTGGTTCGCGCCCTGCTCGATGACCTGGCGCTGGGGTTGCGGCGGCTGGTACATGGGCTTGTCCCCCGGTGTAGTGATGCGTGTGGGTGCGCCCAGGGTGGCGGGGTGCGGCGGGGGTTGTGGGCGTTGTGACGGTTTCGTGACGGAGTGGGCGCGGCTACTCCTGCTGCGCCTCGTCCCGCCATCGGGACGCTGTGGTCGGACTCTGGAGTTTCAGAACCCTGGCGATGTCTCGCAGCGTCAAGCCCTCGGCACTCGCCTTGGCCACGTGCTTCTTCAGGTCCATCTCGGCGCGCTTGGCCAACGATTGGTACAAGACGAGTTCGGCTTCCAGGGCTGAACGGCGCTCGGGCGTCAGGTCGGACGACTGGTAAGGCGGCATCGGTCCCCCTCGTGTGTCCCATCGAGGGGAGGAGCCTGGCGTACGACGCCCCTCACGGCAAGAGGCCGAGAGGGGCGAGGGCGAACGTCTCCGGGGGCCTCTGCCCCGCGCGATGTAGTCCCGCTGATTCGGGCACCGCTTGCGGGAGGGACTGGCGTTGCCGCCGCCCGACCTGATCCGGCAGACGAGGGCCGCCGTGACGGCCCGGTGCGTTGGTCGCGCGTGTCCAGTGTGGCACGGGGAGCGCTCCACGCCCGGCTGGTCCCGTGAACTCGGGTACGCACCAACAGGCGCGCAGAGGCCCCTCTACCGGGCGTGAAGCGGACCGCCAGTATGCGCCGGAATGATCCACTTGCACAGAGGGCGTGCACGACGAAGCCCCGCCGCACGGGGGTGACGACGGGGCCTCGGGTCGAGTGTGGCAGATCAGTGCCCGCAGTTCTCCGTCCACCAGCCGCACTTGGCGCAGTACGTCGGGACCAGGCGCACGAGGAGTCGACGGATCATCGGACCGCCTCCTGCCGCCGCGACGGCCCGTGCTTCACGATCCGAACCCCGTCCGCGACCTCCTCCACCGACGTGTTGTTGGCGTTGGCGTTGGGGGCCTCACCTGCGGCAACAACGCCAACAGGGGCCCGGCCAGAGTCAGGGGAGGGGAGGTCCAGGCGGTGAACGCCCGGGCCGTTGCCGGCGGGTGTACGGACGCCGGCGCGCACGGGGATGCCGGCCTCGGCCAGCAGCTCGCGCGCAGCCTTCGTGTCCGCGGCGCCCAGCTCGGCGGCGAGCAGGGTGAGGAGCGCGCCGCGCTGGTCGCCGACGACGTCCCAGACGACTTCGAGGACGCCCTCGGGGGTGAGCGGCTCCACCTCGGCGAGGGTCTCCTCCTGCTCCTCCTCGGTCTCCTCCGGTTTGCCCGCGGCGCGTGCGGCCAGCACGAACGCAGCAGCGAGGACCCACCAGGCCAGGGGGTATTGGTAGACGGCGCTGATCAGCAGCGAGCCGACGATGATCGCGACGACCCAGCGGGCGGCGGTCTCGCGCCACTCCCCCGCCCGCAGCGCGGGCCCGGCCTGGCGGAGCAGGATGCCGGCGCCGTGGGCGACCTGGTGCACGGTGGTGAAGGGGGCAGGGCTGCTCATTGCATGACTCCCGTGTACCAGGCGCCGCCCATGTTGATGGCGCTCGCGAGGGGCACGGCGGCGACGCCGGCGATACCGGCGGCCATGCCCATGAAGATGCCGGACAGGACCCCGAACAGGCTCATCTGGCGGGGGATGCGCTTGGACCACAGGTGATGACCGATGACCATGGCGGTCCAGATCGCGAAGACGGCGTAGCCGCCGGCGGTGAGGACGACGGGCGCGGCGCGGGTGGCGGTGGGCGAGTCGCCGCCGATGCCCCAGACCAGGTAGGCGTAGCCGAGGCCGTTGCCGCTCCACAGGACGGCGCGGGTGGTGATACCGAGGACGCTGATGCCGGGCGAGGCGAGGACGGCGATCATGCCGTAGCACCAGGACAGCCAGAACGGCAGCAGTGCGAGGACGCTGCGGCCTCCCCCGCCGTCGTCGGTCTTCTTCCCGCCGCTCTTCTTCCACCAGCGCAGGTGGACGAGGAGCAAGACGATCGTGCCGAGGGTGGGGGCGCCGAGGGTCACGTAGGGCGTGGTCAGGATGTCGGACAGGTTCATGAGTGCCCCAGGGAGAACAGGATCACGATGTAGGCGGCGGCGGCGCTGAGGACGAATGCGGTGCGCGCGGCCGGGAGTAGCCACCGCCACGGCTGGCCGGGCGCGAGTGCAGCCAGGCAGGCGGCTGCGAGGACGGTCAGCATCGGGAAGACGATCAGTCCGAGGGGCATCACGCGCTCCTTGCCAGCTGCGCCTGGATGCGCTGCGCCCGCCGCTGCCCGATGCCGAGATCGGCCTGCAGCCGCCGGAGCGAAGCCGGGCGGCCGGTCTCGGCGAGTGCGGCTGCGTTGACGCGTCGCGCATCCTGCAGCAGCGCCGCGTCCGCATCCGCGGTCGGGAGTTCCGCCACGGCGTACGGGGCGTGGCCTGCGAGGGATGCGGCTGCGCACACGTCGGGATGCGGCTGCGGCCACATCGGCGCGAGGTCGAGGACCAGGCCGGTGCGGGTGTCGTCGGCGACCTCGACGGCCTGTTCGGCTGCGCGCTCGAAGTCGCCGTCAGCGGGGGCGGCTGCGTCCTGGATGCGGTGCAGCGCGTCGTGGACCTGCCGCATGAGTGCGCCGAATGCGACGAGTGCAGCCGACGGCGGGACGGCGGCTACGACGTACTCCATCGGCTGCGCGGTGGCGCCGACGCCGAACACGTTGAGTGCGATGGAGCCGAGGGAGCCGATTGCGGCGAGTGCGTACGCCCACGGGTCGACTACGCCGCGCAGCGAGGCGCGGAGGACGAGGAGTTCGCCGGCCACGATGAACAGGTCGACGGTTGCGGGCCAGGCCCAGGCGCGGACTCCGTCGAGGCCATTCCCGCTGGCGATGTCGTGGAGGTGCTCGTAGGAGAGCCAGAAGGCGGCGCCGGTGAGGGCGATGGTGACGAGGGCGGCGCCCGCTGCGAGTGCGGCGGTCGGGTTCTTCACGAGGGCTCCAGGCGTCGGGGCGGTCGGTCAGCGGCAGGCGAGGTAGGCGATGAGGGCGGGGACGGTGACGGCGGTGCTCACGGCCGCGCCGAGGACGAATGCGTGCTGGCAGTCGCGGATGAGGCGGCGGATCATGCGGGGCGCCCGGGGATGGCGAGGGTGAGGGTGGTCTCGCTGTCGGGGTCGTAGAGCTTGGCGACGGGGATGCGGAGGGTGTCGTCGTCGGCCAGCTGCTCGGCGGGGGCGCCGATCTCGACGGCGCCGCGGGTGCCCCAGCCGTTCCGGCGCAGCGTCGCGAGGGAGTAGAGGCGCAGCGGCAGGAGGAGGCACAGGTTGAGGAGCGCGTACAGCGGGGCCGCGGCGAACGTGCCGAGCCGGTCGCCGAGCGGCACGCCGGGGGCGGAGCGCAGGTAGTGCACCGACCGCAGCCAGGCCATGGCGCAGACCCACACCGCGTACCCGCCGAGGATCTGCAGGCCGGCCGGGTGGACGGCGGTGAGGCCGAGCGCGGTCAACAGGCCGGCGGTGAAGCCGAGCCAGGTGAGGAGCTCGACAAGGTTCAACCACCAGAACGCCCGGGTGATGAACCGGAGCTTCGGGACGAGGATCGCGCCTTCGCGGATGAAGGACTTGCCCCAGCGGATCTGCTGGCGGACGTAATGGCTGAGGGTCTCGGGGACGTCGGTCCAGCCGACGGCGGTGGGCTGGATCAGGGACTGACCCTCTGCCAGGGCGTAGTAGGTGAGGCGGCGGTCGTCGCCGAACGTGGCGGGCTGGCCGAGGAAGCGCTGCTGCAGGAAGTCGTCGAGGTGCTTGCGCATGACCCAGCCGCGGTACATGGCGAGGCTGCCGCAGGCGCAGAGGACGGAGCCGAGGCGGGAGTAGGCGACGCGTTCGCCGAGGAACGCGTTGACGTACCGCATGTCGATGAGGCGGGTGAGGAGGTTCCTCGCGCGGTTGTGGGCGAGGACGAGGCCGGTGACGGAGTGGACGCGGCGGCGGGCGAAGGGGCGCAGCAGTTCGGCGCAGGCATGCGGGGCCAGGACGGTGTCGGAGTCGACGGCCAGGTACACGTCCGCCTTCGGTTGTGCACTGAAGCCGGCGGCGAGGCCGTGGCGCTTGCCGCGGTTCACGGGGAACCGGATGAGCTGGAGGTCGATGCCGGCCTCGGTGAACGCGGGGCGCAGCTGGTCGACGACGTGCTCGGCGTCGCGGGTGCGGGAGCAGTCGTCGATGACGGTCAGGGAGGCGGGGCGGCGGGTCTGGGCGAGGAGGGATTCGAGGCAGCGCCGGAGCATGGCCGGTGCCTCGTTGTAGACCGTGACGACGCCGTGGACGGTGAGGCTCGGGAGCGCCCGCTGCGCCTGGGTGCGGGTGCGGCGGGGTCTGGGGATGGACAGCAGGAGTTTGGCGCCGAGGAGGGCGCCGACGGCGAGGCCGTACCAGTGCAGGTTCACGAGCGTGGGTCTCCGGTGGTCAAGACCGCGCCCTCGGGCCGTGGGGGACGGAAACCCGAGGGCGCGGCCGATCTGGGGTGTTACCTGAGGCGGTCGAACTCGCGGTCGGTCCAGGCCTGTCCGGCGCGGGCCGCACGGTCGGCGCCGCCGTTGCGGTGGCCGGTGCGGCGTTCGCGGGCGGCCTTGTCCGTGGCGGACTCGCGGCCGGCGTACTTCGTCTTGGCGAGTTCGGCGTCGCGGCCGAACAGCTTGAAGCGCATCAGCTGGCGCTCCGGATCTGCTCCCGGAGGTGGAGGGCTTCGACGAGGGAGGCGTGCGCGGCGATGCCCTGCTCGATGTAGGCGATCTTGGCGACGGGGTGCTGCGCCTGGGCGTAGTCCTCGGCAGCGTCGGCGAGCAGCTGGAGCACGGCGGGCGTGGGGGGCTGCGGCTGGGGCCTGGTGACGATGTCGGGCAGGGCGGGGGCGTCGTTGCCGAGCTGGGGCGCGGTACTGGGCTGGGGACGGCGTGCGTCGGTACGCTTCACGTGGATCTCCGTCTGTCTTCGCGGGCTTCGGAGGTCTGGCCCTCGTCCCGTTTGCTGCCAGGCGCCGGGACGAGGGCCGTCTTGTTGCCAGCTTCAAAGTACAGACCTTGTTGCCATGTGGCAACAGGGTCAGACAGGATGGTGCCCATGGCCGAGGCCGAAGGAGGGCCGGACATGGTGTCGTTCCGTGAACTCGCGCGGAGACTGGTCGCTGAGGGGATCGTGGAGCGGATCACGCATCAGCGGCTGTCGAAGATCGCCCAGGCGGATCCGGACTTCCCGCCTATCTCGAAGGTGGGCAGCTCGAACGCCGTGGACTATCGACTGGCTGCGCCGTACTTCCGGAATCGGGTGACGCGGCCTGGGTGGCGTACGGACCTGAGGGGCAAGCCCCCGGCGGAGAGCGAGGAGCAGCAAGATGGCTGATGGCCTGGTGGAGTTCCTGCGGGCCCGGCTCGACGAGGACGAGCGAACCGCCTACGCGGCGGACGACTCGCTCGGCAAGGTGAACCTGGACTGGGTGTACCGGCCGGAGGGCGAACTCGGCGGCAAGGTGGCGTCCGCGCGTGGCGCTGATCTGATCCCGGACGTACTGGGTGGCGTCGGCAAGCACGTCGCGGTACACGATCCTCGGCGGGTGCTCGCCGAGGTCGACGCGAAGCGGCAGATTGTGCAGGCCTACGAGGACGCCGTCGCCGCATTCAACGACTCGGGGCCCGCGTTGTCGAGCTATGACCGGCTGACGGGCTCTGTCAGCTCGCTGCGCCGCACGGTGGAAGCTCTCGCCCGGCCGTACGCCGGGCATCCGGACTACCGCGCCGACGACTGGCGCCCGTAGCCCCAGCAGGCATGACGATGGGCCCGCCCCGGGCTTGGGGGCGGGCCCATCTGCCTGTCCAACACGCGTGTCCGGCGAGGTGCACCCGGAGCCTGCCTGGGGCTCGCGCACGCCGAACGGGTCTCAGTCTGGCACGTCCGGCGCAACGATGGCGCCCCGCTGCTGCGCCCGGATACGGCGGGTCAGTGCGGACTCGGTGCCGTCGTCGTCTGGCACGACCGGCGGGTGCGCGTCCGCGTGGCGTCGGGCGGCTGCGATGACCTGGCCCACGGCTGCGATGCCGTCCTCGGTGAGTGCGCTGGCGCCGTGGAGGCGGATGGGTTCCCCGTCGACGTCGATGACGCGGCAGGTGTCGCGGTCGCCCCAGTCGTCGAGGTCTTCGGCCCAGTCGGCGCGCGCGGCCGGCGTCGGGCGGGTGGCGAGGGCGCGGGCGGTGGCGAGGAGTTCGGTCCACCACGCTTCCGCGGACGGGTGGCCTTGGTGCGGGACGCCGTCGTGTGCGGGGAGGCCAAGGGCCTGGTGTAGGTCGTAGGCGTAGCGCTCGGTGGTGCTGTCCCTGGACCACGCGGTGGCCTTCTCGCCCTCGGCTGCGGCCTGGCGGGCGCGTTCGGTGGCGGCCCGCTCTTCGTCGGCGGACACCGGGCAGGCGGTGAAGCGGTGCTGGACGCCTGACTCCCAGGGCAGCCCGAAGCGTGGACGCTCCCCCGCCAGGAGCCAGTCGACGGTGACACGGAAGGCGCTGGCCATGACGGCCAGGTCCAGCGAGGTGGCGCGCTGCTGGCCGTCGATGATCGCTTTGAAGCGGTGGGGGTCCATGTCGAGTTCGGCGAGGCGTTCGCCGGAGTCGTCGGTGTTGGCCCATGCCTGTCGGACGCGGGCGAGGTACTCGGGCTCGGTGTTCTCGGTCATCGCTCTCTCCTTCGGTCAGGCTGCTGTCTCGGTCTCGGTCCACGTCCGCCCGCAGTCCGCGCACTGCACGGCCGGCGGCTGCCCGTCGCCGGAGTGGAGCAGCAGCTGGCCGCGGCACCCGGGGCACGGCTCCGTGAGGCGGTGCGCGTCGCGGACGAGGTCGATCGCGCGCTGCACCTGCTCCGCGCACGCGCGGGCGGCCTGCGCGATCTGCTCGCGGTGGAGCGCGGTCAGCGGCACGAACGGGCCCGGCTCGCCCTGGAGGCGCAGGATCAGCCAGTTCGCGGCCTCCCGCGCGGTCCTCGCCATCGGCGGGCCGCCGAGCCGGTCGCGGTACGGGCGCGTGACAGCGCCGTTGGCGCCGCGGGCGAGCGTCGGCCACGTCCAGCGGCGGGGGTCGTCGGCGTCGTTCGCGGCGAGCTGATCCCGCTGCGCGATCTCGGCGGGGGTCCAGCCGGCGCCGCGGGGGGCCGGGCGCATGGGCGGGCGTTGGACGGCGGCGGCGATGGTGTCGGCGCAGTAGACGAGGGCCTGTTGGACGTCGCGCATGGTGTCGAGGACCTGGAGGCGGATCGGTGCGGGTGATTCGCCGAGGGCGTCGGGGGTGGAGTCGGCGCGTTCGTCGGCGCGGCGTTGGGCTCGTTCGTCGCGTTCGGCGGCGGTGAGCGCTGCGAGGTGGTCGCGGAGGCGGCCGGCGGGGGGCCAGGTGGTGCCGTGGGTGGTGGTGAGCATGTCGTGGAGGTCGTCCCAGTGCCGGAGCACGGTGGTGAGGTTGTCGATGGGGGTGCGGGTCATCGCGTGCTCCTGGTGTTGCTGGCGGGGCGTAGGCTCGGAGCGTTGCGGTGTTGTGGGGCGCGTCTGTCCTGGGGAGGTCTGGGCGCGCCCTTCGCCATGTCAGGTGAGCGGGCCGCCCTCGCGGCGGACGTACTCGCGAACGAACTCGGTGAACCTGTCCTCGCCGCCGTTGAGCTCGACGACGATCCGGGGCGCTGCCGTGGTCAGCGGCGGCTTCGAAGCCAGCGGGCACGGGTCGTCACGGTCGCACGGCTCGTCGCGGGTCTGGATGGCCATGCCCAGGCTTCGGCGGCCGGTGGCGAAGCTCGGGTGGTCCTCGCTGTCGCTGCCGCCTCGGGCGACGATCCAGTCCGGGCCGACGGCTTCGACGCGAACGCAGTGGTAGTGGTCGCGGCCGAAGATGCCGCGGGCGAAGCCGTGGATGACGTCACCGACGGCGAGGGGGCGGGACGGCATGGTTAGGAACCCTTCCGGTTGCGGGTGGTCTTGGTCGAGGCCCAGAGGGCGGTGCAGAGGATCGCGGTGATGCACAGGGCGATCACGGCGGCGAGGTCGAGGCCGGTCACGGGCGGGGCTCCTTCGCGGTGTTGATGAGCGCGTCGGCCACGGCGAGCAGCGCCGAGGCGATCGTGAGGTTCGAGCGGACGGTGAGCGCGCCGACGGCGGTCGGCCCGTCGAGGCCGCGCGAGGTGCCGTCGGGGTTGGTGCCGATGGCGTTCAGCGTCGCGTTGGTCTCGTTGATCTCGGCGAGGGTGTGTTCGTAGGGCGTGCGGACGGTGCGTTCGGTCACGGTGTGGGCTCCTGGTTCGGGCTCGGGCTGGGCGCGGTGGTGGCGTCGCGGTACGCGTGGTGCGCTTCGACGGCGATGGCGAGCGCGGCCACGGCCAAGGCGAGGAGTGCGGTGGTGAGGCCGGCGAGTACGGCGCGGGCGAGGTCACGCACGGACGGCTCCGTTCTCGTCCCAGCCCGGCGCGCCGTGCCGCGAGGTGCACGGCTCGCAGCGGTGCTCCCCTTCGTGGTCCGACGGGCGGGTGCACCAGCAGTCGCCCCACTGGCTGTCGGGGTCGTCGGCGCGTTGGGGAGGGTCGATGCCGCAGTAGTCGTCGTCGGTGCCGGTGGTGAGCGGTTCCGGTTCGGCCTCCTTGGCGTCGGGGATGCCGTCGAGGGCGCGGATGGTGTCGCAGGGCCACGGGGCGCGGTCTTCGCACTGGACGCAGTGGGCGCAGTAGGCGGGGCTGCCGGACTCGGGCTCGACGCGGGTGTGGAGCTGCCGGACGCGTTCGATGGCGTCGGCGAGGCAGCCGGGGCAGCGTTCGCGGTAGGTGCAAGTGCAGATCGGCTGGCCCTCGTCGTCGCGGACCGGCTGCTGGGCTGCGGGCCGGACGGGCTTCCGCGCGCCGCACCCCGGGTCGCAGGGCACGACGCGGTGGCAGCCTTCGGGCGCAGCGCACACCGGCCCGGGCGTGAGTGTGTAGTCGGTCTGGTCGGCGTTTGCGGCGTTCTTCACGGCGCGGTTGAGGGCGGCGAGGATGCGGTCGAGGGTCGGGGTCATGTGGTGCTCCTGGGCGCGGTGAGGGCTGGTAGCGCGGCCTCGATCTGGTCGCGGAGTTCGCAGCCGGCGCAGCCGTAGTTGGCGGCGAGGTTGTCGTGGCGGCCGACGCTGGTGTGGAGGGCGGAGAGGTAGTGCTCGGTGCGCTTGAGGAGGTCGAGGGCGCTGGGCTGGGTCATGTGGTGCTCCGGGGTGTGGGGCCCGGCCGCGCGCGGTGGCGGCCGGGCCGGGGCAGGTCAGGGCTTCTGGACGGTCGGATCGATGTAGTGCGCGAGCTCCCGGCCGTACCGCGCGAGGTCCTGCTCGCCCTCGGTCTGGCGCAGGTCGGCGTCCTTGCGCAGCAGCTCGGCGAGCTGGTGGGCGTAGGCGTCGAGGGCGCGGTCCATCTCGGACTTGGTGGCGTCCGTGGACCGCATGGCGTGCAGCTGCGCGCGGGGGTCGTCGGCGAGGAGGACGCGGCAGCAGCGGCGATCGGAGAGGTGGACCTCGTTGTCGGCGAAGGCCTGGACGATGGCCGGGTCGCCGAGGAACAGTTCGAGGGACTCGTCCTCGGTGTCCCAGTCGCCCTCCTGCAAGCCCTTGATGAGGTCGCCGAGGACCTTGCGCTTCGCCTCGGGGGTGGCCTTGGCGTCGATGAGGGCGTGGGCGACGGGGTCGAAGATGCTGTTGGCGGAGCTCCAGCCCATGGCGGGTGGTCCTTTCGGTCGTCGGGCGGCCGGGTCAGGCCTGGACGGGTTCCCAGCGAGTGAGGGTGACCTCGCGCTCCTCGACTCGCGTCGCGGTCACCGTGTCGCCGTCGAACGGCTCGACGTCCTGCTGCTCGGTGAGGCCGACGCGGTAGCGGATGAGGTAGGCGTGGCCGTCGTCGGGCGCGCGGAAGATCAGGCGGCGGGTCTCGTGCCAGCGGCCGGACGAGGACGGCTCGTTGACGATCTCGGTGGCGCAGCCTTCGCCGTCGAGTTCGAAGGGGACGCCGACCTCCTCCAGCTCGTCGGTGGTGAAGACGCGGGTGATGTTGGGCATGGCGGTGGTCCGTTCAGTCGATGTAGGCGGCGGCCGCGAGCACGGCCGCGATGGCGAGGGCGACGATCACCGCGGGCATGGCGCGCCGGAACCGGGGCCGGTACTGCCAGGCGTCGCGGAGGCCCGCGCCGAGGAAGAGCAGTGCGAGGAGGACGCAGCCGCCGACGACGATCCCGGCGAGGGTGGTGCCGACGAGGACGCCCACGGACTGGCTCACGCGGTCCACCGCCTGACCTCGATGCCGGCCTGCTCGGCGAGGGCCGCGGTGTGGGAGGCGCCGTTGCTGCCGTTGCGGATGAACGCGAGGCAGACGTCGGCGCCGAGGGCGACCATGTGGGCGTTGCGGCGGAAGCCGGCGGCCCGGTCGAAGCGGCCGCCGGGGCGCCAATCGGCAGGGTGGCGCTCCTCGGTGAGGCCGATGATCCGGTGGCCCCGGACCCACCAGGAGGCGATGGCGTCGGCGCCAGAGGGGCAGGCGCCGTGGACGATGACCGCGGGCACGTTCTGGAAACAGGCGGTTGCGAGTGCGCC
This sequence comes from Streptomyces sp. NPDC046977, assembly GCF_040644455.1. Lineage (NCBI taxonomy): Bacteria > Bacillati > Actinomycetota > Actinomycetes > Kitasatosporales > Streptomycetaceae > Streptomyces > Streptomyces sp. NPDC046977. The sequence goes on along the minus strand of NZ_JBEYWO010000008.1, from coordinate 151,487 downwards.
GTGGACGATGTCCATCTGGTTCCAGTCGCGGGAGCCGGTGACGAGGATGCGGTACGGCTGCGGGGTCATCGCTACGCCTCCTCGACGGTCTCGGTGGTCTCGCTGCGGACGAGGCGGTACTGCTGGCTGGGGACGGCTTCGCGGGTGATGGCGAGGCGTTCGAGGGCTTCGTCGCGGGTGTCGTAGTCGAGGCTGGTGGCGCGCCACTTGCCGTTGCGGCTGGCTTCGATGAACCACGCGGTGGTGTGGGTGGTGGTGGGTTCGGGCGTGGGTGTGGTCATCGCGGGTCTCCTGCGGCCTGTGTGGCGCCTGTCGCGGCTCGGGTGGGGCTTTGGGTGTCCGGGGCGCCGTGCGGGCCTCCAGCGGGCTCCTGCGGCGCCAGCGACCCGGTCAGGGCGCGGCGTACCGAGTCAGCGGCCCACCAGAGGCCGTTCGCCTCGACGATCTCGGCGACCGCAGCCACAAGCCGGGCCGCGTGCTCCAGTTCGCGGACCCGGGCCCGCTCGGTCTGCAACGCACGCTGCAACCCGCCCGCGCTGCGACGCGCCTCGGCGCCGGCCTGGATCGCGGTACGGAGGAGTGCGGCCTCGTCGGGGAGGAGCGCGCCGCGTTCGGCGCGGGTGACGAGGTCGAGGAGCTGCTGTTCCGGGGAGGGGTTCGGGCGGGTCACTGCTGCGCCTCCTCGGCCGTGCTGGCGTCCTGCTCGGGCAGCGGCTGGACGGCGACGATCGCGATGCGCACGGCAAGCCGGAACGTGAAGTCCGGCATCAGTTCCCGGCGGCGGACGAGACGACCGGCGGCCTCTTCCGGGTCGTCGGTGTAGCTGCTGGCGCACTCCCACGTACCGTCGGGCTGCTGCGACTGGAGGAAGTACTCGACGGCCTGGCGCACGGTGCCGTCGAGCTCGGCCTGCTGAACGTAGTTCTGGCCCTTCCAGCAGATGACTTGGCCGTCGAGGCTGGCGAAGATCTCGGGGCCGAGGACGGTGACGTCACCGTCGGAGTGCGGGTAGGTCGGCTGGCTCGTGGTCATGGGGGTCCTTCCTAGGCCGCGGACACGGCCGGAGCGGGGGCGTGGTCGGGGCAGAGGTCGCGGCCGTCCCGGGTCCGGCGCCAGCCGTGCCCCTTCAGCAGCCGGCGGAGTTCGCGATGGGTATGCGGGTCGTGGCGGACTGGCCAGGACCCCTCGGCGTCACAGGCGGAGTCGTCACAGCGGATGGTCAGGTAGGCGTCGGCAGTCACGCAGCTACCTCCCCGGCCGGAACGGGCAGGGCGGCGGCGATGTGCTGGCCGATGTGGCGCGTGTACGCCGGCGGGATGCATTCGCGGATGCCGTCGCGGTTCATCCACGGCACGCCGAGGTCGTCGCGGGCCTCGGCGACGCCGGAGAAGTTGCCGACGTAGTGGGCCATCTCGCCTTCGCGGCGGGGCCGGCCCATCTTGGTGATCGGCTTGTCGTGGCGGGGGTGGTGCGGCTGCGGCAGGCTGGCGCCGCCGCCGAACTCGAAGTACCGGTCGCGGTAGGTGCGCAGTCCGAACATGAGCCCGCACAGGACGACCGGGTCGTGGAGGTGGGCGACGGCTCCGGGGACGTTCTCGATGACCCAGGGCCGGCCGGTCGCGTTGAGGGCGTCGCGGGTGGGGGCGATCAGCATGGGGTGGTCGCGGCCCTGCAAGACCTGGGCGTCGCTGTAGCCCTGGCATGGCGGGCTGGCGTGGATGAAGTCGTACTCGTGGCCGTGCTCGGCGATGTAGGCGATCGCGTCGCCCTGGATGAACTCGAACGGGTAGCGGGGCTGCGGGTCGAGGTCGAGGCCGGTGACGTCGAACCCGGCTTGGCGGTAGCCCCATCCGGCGCCGCCCTGGCAGCAGTAGGCGTCGAGAACGCGGAGGCCGTTCAGCGGCGGCAGGTCGGTCACGGGGTTCTCCTTGTCGGGGTGGGATGCTGGTCCGGCGCTGCCCCCGGCTAGGTCCCGGGGGCAGCGTCCGTGCGTGGTCACGGGGCGGCTGTAAGCGGGGGCGGTTCGGGCGTGTGGCCGACGTCGGATCGGTTGACGTGCGTCCAGGTGCCGCCTTCGACCCAGCGGATCCAGGTCCAGCAGTGGCGGCAGGTGCGGGCGAGATGGCCGCCGGGCGGCTGCGGGGGCTTGTCGTTCATCGGCTGGTCCTTTCGGTGTGTGGTGGGGTGGGCGGCGTACAGGCGGGCAATCACGCTTCGTCGATGGCGGGCTTGGGCCAGCGCTTGCGGCAGGCGGCCTTGTTCGCGCAGACGGTGATCGGCTTGATGTCGGGGGCGGTGAGGGTCCGGAAGCCTCGGCTGCCGGTTCGTCCGCACTGCTCGCAACTGGCGGGGGCCGGGCTCATCGCTGGCCGTCCCGTCCGCACGTCGGGCACGGCCCGCCCACCAGACCCAACCGCCGGCCCTCACGCACCGCGCCCGCCCGCGTCCGAGGCCCCAGCGCATCGAACACGCCCCGGGCGTACGTCTTCACCGTGTCCACGGACAGGCACAGCTCCCGGGCGATCTCCCCGTTCGACTGGCCCCGGGCCATGCCCTCCAGCACCTGCCGCTCACGCGGGCCGAGGGCGGGCCTGTGCGCGCGGCCGGGACGAACCGGTTCCGTTTCGGTGGTCATCTGCTGCTCCTTGTTGACGGGTGGTCTCGTTGGTGCGGCCGTGCGTTGGGCTTCAGCTGCAATCGGGGACGACGAGCCAGCCGGGTGCGGAGGTGTCGGTGTAGCCGAGGGCGATGGCGGCGGCGAGGAGTTGGCGGTCCCAGTCGGTGATCTGCTGGGGGGTGGCGGTGCTGGGCGTGACGTGCTCGAAGGTGCCGAGCTTGACCTCGTGCGACTTGGTGACGAGGAAGAAGTGGTCGCGGTCGTAGTCGCCGGCGGAGAGGGTCCTGATGTCCGGGCAGCTCTGCTGGATCTCGGACAGCGCCTCGTCGGCGTGCTCGGACTCCTCCCAGGCGTAGCGGTCGGTGGTGACGTGGATGCCGTAGGCGAAGTAGGTGGAGTGGTGCATGCCCATGCGGGGCTCCTTCGGGGTTGGCGGGGGCGGTCTGCGGTTGGCGGTCAGGTGATGTCGAGGGCGGTCTGTCCGGAGGCTTCTCGGGCTGCTCGGCGGGTGGCTGCTGCGGTTTCGCGGTGGTGGTCGCGGTCGTAGTGGAGGTGGCATCCCTGGCACATGGCGCGGAGGTTGTCGTCGTTGCTGTGTTCGGGGGTGTGGTCGAGGTGGGCGACGGTCAGCTGCACCTTCGAGCCGGTGCCGTAGGCGGGCTGGTCTTGGCGGTTGGGGCAGCGGCCGGTGTGGGTGCCTCGGCCGCATTCGCCCATGCATTCGCAGCGGTCGGCGGCTCGGATGGTGCGGATGCGGAGGCTGATGGCCTTCCAGTCCGCGGGGTAGCGGTTCCTGTTCTCGGGTCGGATGGGCATGGGTCAGCTCGCCTTCGCGTGAGGCGCGGTGCAGTGGGCGTGGGTGGTGCGGGCGGGGCGCTTGGGGTCGGGCACGAGGGGGCGGTGGCAGATCGCGCAGCGGGCGAAGCCGGTGGCGGTCTGAGCGGTGTCGGGTCGCGGAGCGGCCTCGTCGTCCTCGTGGTCGTGTTCGTGGTCGTCGGGTTCGGGTTCTTCGCGATCCCAGCCGTCCACTACCTGAGGTTGGGGAACTACCTCAGCCCCGTCGTGGGAGACCTCATGGGTATTCCATGGGTTGTTGGGGTCGCGGTGACCCGAACTCAATGGGTCGCGGTGACCCGAACTCCAATGGGTCGCGGTGACCCGAGGTTCGGTGTCGGTTTCGGGCCTCAAGTTGGGGTCGCGGTGACCCGAGGTCGGCTCTTCCGAGTTGGGGTCGCGGTGACCCGAACTTTCGGGGGTGTTGGCGGTCTGCCACACCGTCCGCGCCTTGCCCGACTTACGTGCATTCGCCCTCAGGTAGGAGACGGCGGCGTCCCAATCCGGGAACGGGTTCACGATCAGCTGGTAGGCGGTGATCGATCCACGCTTCCGCTCCCCGTCGATCTGGACGACACCGGCGAGGAGTGCGGCCTCCACGTAGCGGCGCGCGTCCTTCTCGGCGCAGCAGGCGGCGGCCGCGATCTGCTTCAGGCGGACGGGCTTCCCGTCGCGGGTGTAGCGCAGGGCGCCGGTGGCGTTGGAGAGCTGGCGCATCGCGTAGAGCAGGATGGGCAGGCCGGTCCGCTTGAGCGCGGTGGGCATGGTGGGCGCCCATTGGGTGGCGAGGGCCTGGCCGAAGGCGTGGGCGACGCTTCCGGTGCGTTGCTCCTGCTCTTCGTTGCTCACGTGTGCTCTTCTCTCCGGGGTGCGGGTAGGGCCGGGGCGGGCCCGCCGAGGTGGACGGGCCCGCGGGGTCGGCTACTTGGGCTCGGGGTACGCCTCGGGCGCGGCCCCGCCGGGCTTGTAGGTGAGGAGCCGGATCGAACGGCCTTCGCGGTAGGCGTTCCAGCCCTTGATGACCAGCGCAGTCATGTGCTCGTCGCTGATCCGGCCCTTGTCCTTGGCGAAGTTGTCTGCGACCCGGCGGAGGGCGTAGATGGGGTCGTCGGTGTCGAGGCCGGCGCCGTCGGTGAGGCGCGCGAAGAAGAAGGCGCAGTCGCTCTTGTCGATCTGGTTGAAGAGCCAGTGGCACAGCCCCGCGGTGCTGGCCGAGATGCTTACGGCGCCTCGTACGCGGGAGCCGATCTCGGCGGCACGGCGGAGTTCGGCGTGGTCTGCGAGGAACTGGAGGAGCTGGCGGTGGGTCGGCCGGGCGCGGTCCCCCTTCATGCTGCGGCGTTGCCCCTGCACTTCCCACAGGTAGGCGCGGAGAAGGACTGCGGCGAGGGGGACGTACCGTTCTTCTCCGCGGAGCTTGAGGACGTCGGCGAGGCTGCGCTTGGCGCCGGTGTCCATGGTTTCCTGCGTGCTGTCGTCGAGGTTGGAGACGATGAGCATGCGGACGGCGACGTTGGCGGTGACGATGGCGCTGAGACGGTGCTGGCCGTCGAGGAGCGGGCCTCCGAAGATGAGCGGGTTGTCGAGGAGCACGGTGTCGCCCTGGGCGAACTTGATGCTCTGTCCGTCCTCGACCCAGTTGCCGTTGCGCATGTCGGCGGCGTAGCCGTTGACGACGCGTTCGCGGAGGTTGCGGTTGTGGGTGTTCTGGGCGAGCCACTTGCGGGCGAGGTCGGGTGTGATGTCGACGATGTTGTAGACGGGGCCGTTCGGGTTCTGACCGGGTACGGTGGGGTTAGGCATTACTGCTCCTGTTCGATGGAGTTGGCGACGTCGGTGAGGGCGTCGCTGATCTTGTGGAGGCTCGTCGCCCACCAGCGGCGGGCCTCTTCGCTTGCCTGGGCGGCCGGGAGGTTCATGGCCGTGATGAGGCGTGCGGTGTGTTCCAGGGCGCCGATGAGTTCGGGGACCTGGTGGTGGGTGGTGTCGCGGTTTTTGGCGAACCGGTCGTCTTCGGTGAGTCGGGTGAGGCGTTCGGCGGCTCGGGTGAGGTCGCGGCCGGCGTCGGTGAATGCTTCGGGGAGTGGGCGCCGTTTGGTTTTCGGTTCGGGGCGCGGTTCGTCGATCACCTCGGCGTCGACTACCTCGTCCGCCCTGGGCTCGACCCAGATGTTCGGCTCGGAAGCCGGTCGGGTTGCGGGGCGCTCGCGGCCGTCGAGGGAAAGCACCGCCTGCGGCTGACCGTCTGTTCCATCTGAAACAGTCGCCTGAATGTCGCGGTGCACCGTGGCGTTGCCAGCCCCGACGGCAGAGCCGATTGCCCGGGTGGACATCCCGGCGGCCGACATCCCGGCGACGATCTCCCGCCGCTGCTCGCGCGGGAGCCGGACCCGGTGCTCGCCGTACTCACCGTCGAGGTAGCCGTCCCAGGTGTCGTAGCCGAGGGCGTCCCAGTCGCGGGCCGCGTAGGCGGCGATGACGTCCTGCTGCCACTCGGCGAGGACTCGCATGCCGGACCTGATGCGGTCCGCGCGAGTGCGGGCTTCCTCCGCCGTCGAGGCTTTAACGATCTCGGTCACGCTGTCCTCTGTTCGTCATCAAGGGGGATCGGTGCCAGGGCGGCCCGGGGTGCCACGTCCCGGGCCGCCAGGAGCGCTGTCAGCGAACGAAGTCGCCGCGGCGTGCGGCTTCCTTCTCGATCTCCTGCTGCCGGTACTCGGCCTCGGTGGGATAGCCGGCGAACGCCGCGTCGAGGACAGCACCGCCGTTGCGCATGCCGTTGCCGATCTCGTCGAGGGTTCCGTCCATGCGGCGGCGCCTCCACATGGCGCGCTTGGCGTCGGCGAGGGCGGCGGCCTCCTCCTCGTCGGCGGCGACTTCGCACTCGGTCACGCGGACCTTGACCTCGGGGTCTTTCTCCTCGCCGTCGGCGTGGCCGGTGTAGGCCTTGGAGGTGAGCGCTGCGATGACGTAGACGGTGGTGCCGGGGTTCTCGAAGAGGCCGCGGCGTTGTTCGGTGGTGAGGGAGGCTTCGACGGCGGCGGCTGCGGCGTCGAGCTTGACCTTGGGGATGTCGAAGCTGTTGAGCTTGGGCACGGTGTGGCCTTTCTCTGTGGGTGGTGCGCTGGTTGGGGTCAGAGGCCTTGGAGGCGTTCGCTCTCGTAGGCCTCAGTGGCTTCGGCGGCCTGCTCGACGAGTCGCTTCTCGGCGCAGACCTTGTGGGCGGGTGAGCGCTTGGAGTCGCGCAGCGGTGTGGGCTTGCCGCAGTACCGGCAGGGCTTGTCGGTTCCGCCCCAGTGGCGGGAGTCCCGCCAGTCCAGACACACCGGCTGCCCCGGCCCCCCGGTCACGCCGCAGCCTCCTTGCGGGCGGCCGTCCGATCGCGGGCCAGCCGGCGGAGCATGGAGCGCCGCTCGTCCTCGTCGATCCCGCCCCAGATACCGAAGGGTTCGCGGTTCTGGAGCGCCCAGGCGGCGCAGCGCTCCATGACGGGGCAGCGGCGGCACACGGCCTTCGCTTCCTGTGCCTGGACGAAGTGGATGCCCGTCGTGCCTGCGGGGAAGTGCAGGTCGAATTCCTCGTTCCGGCAGGCGCCGTTCTTCTGCCAGTTGGTGGGGGGGTCGAGGTTGTCGGGTGCGGAGCGGCGCAGGGTGAGGGAGTAGTGGCTGTACTTCATGCGGCCACCGCCTTGGTGCCGACGTGGCAGCGGTCGCAGGTCTCGCCCTTGCGCTGGTGTCGGCGCTGTGCGGCTTCGGTGCCGCACCCCTTCAGCTGGCGCACGGGCGCGGTGGGGATGGTCGGGTCGAGGGCGGCGCGCTCCTCGGGGTCGAGGCCGGCGTGGATCCCGGCCCGGTCCAGGGCGGGCAGTCCGGCTTCGGCGGCGAGGATGCGGGTGCGGCAGGCGACGCGGGCGGGGCAGGCCTGGCAGACGGCTCGGGCTTCGGCTTGTTCGGCCGGGTTGGTGGAGTGCCAGGTGTCGGGGTGGCGGGTGCCGGTCAGGCACGCCAGGACGGAGATCATGCGGCCACCGCCCGAGCGGCAGCATCCGCGACGATCAGGTGGCCGATGTGCTCGGCGGCGGCGGGGATGACGGCGTTGCCGTAGGCGGCAAGCTCGTCCACCCGGCCGGGAAGCCCATCAACCAGCCGATCCACACGGGGTTCGGCTTCAAGCCACTCACGCGCGGCCTGCCTTCGCGTAGCCACAGGAAGGCCAGATAGTCGTCCAGTAGCGAACGGTGCTCTCCGCTCTCCGCTCTGGCCCATGCGATCCCGTGCGTGTCCATCGCCGCCCTGGGGGTGGGCCACGAGGTAGACCCGTTTACGGGCTGCGTGGGGGGCTCCGAACTGGAGCGCAGAAAGCACTGCCCATTCCGCATCGAACCCGATAGCGGCCAGGTCACCGAGGAGCCATCCGAAGGCGTCGGCGTCTCGAACAAGGTCTCCGACGTTTTCCACAAAGACGTATCGGGGTCGTACGTGGCGCACAACGGCAGCCATTGCGGGCCACATCCACCGCTCGTCAGCGATGCCGAGCTGCTTGCCGGAGACGGAGAAGGGCTGGCAGGGGAAGCCGCCGGCAACGACGTCGACCCGGGGGCGGGGCTCGGAGTCCCACCAGGCGTTGGCGGTGCGGACGTCGTCATGGCGGGGGACCTCCGGCCAGTGGTGGGCCAGCACGCGGCGGCAGAACGTGTTGATCTCGACTTGGCCGACGGTGGTCATGCCGGCTCGTTCGAGGCCGAGTTCGATGCCGCCGATGCCGGAGAACAGGGAGAGGACGTTCACCGGGTCACCGCCGGGACCAGGCGCCACACGCGGATGACCGCGCCCGGGACGGTGAGGGCGTCCAGGCCCTCCTCGGGGTGCATTTTGCGGGCGACGACCTCGACGATCGCGGAGTCGTCGACGATGGCGCCCGCGGTGGTGAGGGCGTCGAACGTGCTGCGGAGCAGCTTGTCGATGTCGCCGCTGTCGCGGGTGACGGGCCAGGTGATGCGCCGCTTGGGGGCGCTGGCGGGCTTGCGGACGGTGAAGGCGACCTCGACGGACAGCGGGCCGTCGAGGGTGTCCTCGCCACCACCGGCCAGCCAGCGGGCGTTCATGGCGTCCTTGGCGGCGGCTTCCACGGCGACGCGCCAGGGGGCGACGCGCTTGGACTGCTCCAGCAGCCGGCCGCGGCCGACGTGGCGCTTGCTGCCCTGCGGGGCCGGGCGGTGGTCGTGGACGATGACGGTGAGGTCGGGGGTGGTGCCCGCCCCCGCGCGGGTGGTCAGCGCGGGGACGGGGGTTTCGGTGGGCGGTGCGGTCACGGGTTGCCTCCGGTGGTGCGGGCGTGGCGGCCGCGGTGGGGCGGCGGGAGGTAGCGGCAGGTCACGGCGGCCAGGGAGAGGCTGAGGAGCAGCACCAGGCCGCCGACGGCGAGCGGAACGTTCACCGGCCACCTGCCTTCGCCGCGCTGCGGCGGGTGGTCTCGCGGCGGCCGGCAGCGTCGAGGTCGCCCTCGTTGTTCGTGCCGATCGCGTTGTCGAGCTGCTCGCCGAGGAGGGTGATCGCGGCGTCCTTCGCGCGGACCTGCTTCTCCAGCCGGACGATCCGCTCGGCCATGTCGGCTTCGCGGCGCTTGGCCAGGTAGGGGTCGCGCTGGGCGGAGGCGAGGGCCTTCTCCAGGTCACTGATGCGGTCGAGGCGGACGAGGTCGCGAGCCTGAAGCTCGGCGATGCGGCTCTTCTCTCGGCGTCCGAAGAGGCTCATGCCAGCACCTCCTCGGCGACCGGGCGCAGCGGCCACGTGCCGTCGATCACCGCGTTCGGATCCCGCTTCTCCGCGGGCGCCTTCGTACGCAGCCACTCCTGGAAGCTGGCGGCGTCCTTCCGGGCCCACTCGATCTGCATCTGGTGCAGGTGCTCGAGCGAGACACCTGCCAGGGAGTCGAAGCGCTGCGTCCTCAGCTGGTGCACCCACACCGGGCGGTCCTGGGGCGCCGCGTGGGCAATGGCGCCCATCTTGTAGGCGGCCCGGGCGGACATCAGCGCGTCGTAGGTGGCGCCGTGCGCCTTGTCCTCGTCCCAGCCCAGTCCGTACGTCTCGGCGGTCGTACGCATCTGGTACGGGCCCTGGGTCTCCGAGACGCGGCGCCGGTACGGGGCGACGTGCCGGTCGAGGACCATCGTGTCGAGGACACGGTCGATGCGGGCCCGGCAGATCCCTTCGAGGGTGTCGCCGAGGTGCCGGGCGCACTCGTGGTTGAGGAGGTTGAGGTCGTAGCCCCCGAGGTTGTGGCCAACGAGCGGGATCCCGGCGGTGACGACTTCGGCGATGGCCTGGGCGATGTCGTGGACGCCTTCTTTGGCGGGCTGGCCGTGTTCGGCGGCGTATTCGTCGGTGATGCCGTGGACCTCGATGGCGCCGGGCTCCATGGGGATGCCGGGGTTGAGGAGCCACTCGCGGGTGTCGGTGGGCAGTCCGCCGCCGACGAGGATGAGGGCGCAGGTCACGATGCGCGCGGTCTCGGGGATCTTGTCGCTCGACTCGAAGTCAAGGGCGGCCATGCGGCCGAGGTGCCAGGGGGTCACTGGCCACCCCCGGCGGCGCGCTCCTTGCCGATGCGGACGACCATGTCACCCACGGCTTCCTCATTGCCGACCTCGTTCGTGACGAGCGCACCGAGCTGCTGCGACTGCTTCAGCTCGTGGTGGATCTGCCGGAGTCGACCGGCGCTGGTCTGCGGGTCGGTGATCTCGTCGAGGTAGCTGACTGCGGAGCGGACGTTGGCCTCGCCGCGGTCGATGGTGGAGCTGCCGGGGTCGGGGTCGCCGGTCGGCACGAGGCCGCCGTTGAGGAGGAGCACGCGCAGTGCGACGGACTGTGCCTTGGCAGTGCCCTTGTCGCCGGAGTCGAGGGCCTCGCCCTGCGACTGGGCAACGATGACGTCGCCCATCGGGCCGATGATGTGCCACGTCACGGAGACGGTGCACTCGCGGGTGGCCTTGCCCTTGGCGGTCTTGGTGTCGCGGTAGGTGGCGTCGACCTGGCGCGGGATGACGTTGACGCCGTGCCGGAGGGTGACCGGGGCGAAGGCCGTGACGGTGGCGTCGACGCCGCGGAAGTTGTAGCGCGAGTACCCGTCGTTGTACTCCTCGCCCTTCTCGATACTGCGGATGTCCTTGCGGACGCGGAGCCACGCCATGTGCACGGGCACCATGGGCGGATCGTCAGGGCCGGGCTCGTAGGCGGACAGGTCGGGTGCCAGAGCGGTCACGGTCGGCGGTTCGTAGGCCGGTGCCGCCTCGTCCGATGTGGTGGTGTCGGTGCGGCCAGCAGCAGCGGCCGCACGATCGGCAAGGGTCGTCACGAGGTGAACTCCTCACGGACGTTGCGGGGGATGTTGAGGCGGCGGGACACCCGGTCCTCGACGCACGCCTCGTAGGCGGCGGGGAACTCCTCGCGGAGCCGCTCGCGGTCGACGTACTCGCGGGACTCCTCGTCGTAGGAGTAGGCCGGGCGGTCCTGGTAGAACGCGGCCTGCTTACCGCCGAGGTGGCCGATGAGCTTGGCCTTCGCCTTCTCCTTCGCCTTCTTCGCGGCGGACTCGGCGGCGGCCTGCTCGATGTACGCGGTGAGGTCGTCCTGCGCGTCGCCGTCGCGGTCGATCTCGACGTATCCGGACCGCTCCGGGTGGAGCTGCGCGTACAGGTCGAGGAGCGGGCCGGGCTCCTCCTCGCCGGTCAGCAGCGGCGGGCGGCGGGCGACGATCTGCTGCCACGCCTGCTCGCCGGCGGCCCGCAAGTCGGCGACGACGTCGGTGTGGTCGGCGACGCGGACGACGAACTGCCGGTAGTCGTTGCCGCCGATGAGGCACGCGACGTGGATGTGGTCGAAGCCGCAGACGTCGGCTTGCCACAGGGTCTGTGCGAGGACGTCGTCCGGGGTGCCCTTGCGCCACTGGCCGGCCTTCATCTTGTCGCGGCACTTGATCTCGACGGCGCAGCGTTCCGTGGTGTCCTGCGAGATGGGGCAGGCCAGGACGCGGCGGTCGAGGGTGCACATCTGCCACGGTCGGTCGACGTTGGCGACGAGGCCGACGCGGCGGACGTGCGAGCGGTTGCGGCGTGCCCACTCGCGGGCGACGGTCTCCTCGTTGAGGCGTCCCCACAGGGCGGGCTCGGAGTCGTCGCCCTCCAGCGGGAGTCCGCCCGACTTGTCGTGCCAGACCGTGAGGGCGTTTCCGAAGCGGGAGATGCCGAGGATCGCGGCGATGTCACTGGAGCCGAGACCGGAGCGGCGGGCGGTGAGCCAGTCGGCGCGGTCGGCGTCGGCGGGGAGGATGAGGCGGCCGGTCGGTGTGACGCGGCGGCCCGGGGCCGGGGCGGCGGCCCCGGCCTCGGTCGTGGTCGTCATGCGTCGCCTCCGGGGAGTACGTAGGTGCAGTTGCCGGTCCCCGTCGCGGGGGCCAGGACGCCGGCGCGGACGAGTGCACGGATGTCCTTGCGGGCGGTGTTGCGGTGGCCGCTGTATCCGGCGGCGGCGTTGATGGCCATGGCGTGGGTGGTGGTCCAGGGGCCGGTCTCGCGCTGTATGGCGGCGGCGAGGACGGTGCGGCGGGTGGGCTGTTCGGTCATCGCTGCTCACCGGCCTTCGGGGCCTCGGTCCAGCCGCCGTGCGCCCAGTCGTCTGGGTCGAGCGCGGTGGCGTGCCAGTGGTGGACGTCGTAGACCGGCGCGAACTTCCACCCGATGGCGCGGCGCTCGCCGGTTGCCGGGCTGGGGGTGATGGCCTCGCACCGGAACTTCTGGGTGTCGCTGACGTACTCGCGGTCGACCTCGAAGAACCCGGCGTCGGGCAGCATCCGGAGGTTGTTCGGCCGGACGGCACCGCGTGCGATCTGTGACGCGAGAATGGCGCACGTGTCGCCCTGCTCCCGCTCGCGCTTCCGGCTGGCGGCGCGGAACTCGCGGGCCTTCTTGACCAGCCACGTGCTGGTCTCGGCGAGGACCTCGGCGCGGTAGTCGCCGATCAGCTCCTTGGCGCGGCGCGAGCCTTCGTCGGTGCCGCAGCGCAGGTGCGCGAGCAGCTCGTGGTAGGCGCTCATGACGCCCTCCGGCTCTGCCCCGGGACCGGCTTCGGCCGGGCGATCTCACCGAGCGCGTCGGCCATCTCGCCGACCTTCGCGCCATGGATGACGATGTCGCCGCCCACGGCCTCGATGAGCGCCTGGAGCTTCGCGTCCCGCTCGTGGCCCGCGTAGGAGTCGGTGTTGCCGTGCGAGCGCTGGTGTTCCGCGGCGTCGTCGATCTTGCCGAGGTCCTCCAGTTCCTCGCGGTAGTCGCGGAGCAGGGCGAGGACGAACGTTTCCAGCGTGCGGGAGATGTCGATGCGGGCGCCGGCGGGGATGGCCTGGATGGTGATGGGGTGGGGTCCGTCGATGCGGGTTCGGTTGTCGGTCACGCGGACGCACCGCCCGCCTGCTGCTCCGCCTTGACGCCAGCCGCGTCGTACCAGGCCTTGGCGTCGCGCGGCGGGAGGCCGCTGTCGGCTTCGCCGTCGACCGGTGCGCCCATTGCGGTGGCGGCAGCAAGCGCAAGCGTCGCGTGGATCTGTGCGGCCTGGAGCATGTCGCCCGGGTCGCCGCCGTTCTCGACGATCGCTTCGTATTCGGTCATCAGGTTCTCGGCCTGCTGGTAGTGCTCGGGTCCAGTCATCGCGTGCAGCTCCAGGGAAGTCGGTGCCGACCCGTCGGCATGGGCTGAGGGGAGGTGAGGTCGCGGCGGGCGTCGGCCCCGGGGTCGGTCACCGCGGGCGCGGCCGGGCGCCCGTTCGCGATCCAGATCAGGTGCGGGACGCCGAACGCAGCGAGCACGGCGAGGTAGAGGCCGGTGGGCCAGGCGAGCCAGACGATGTCGCTCATCGGTGGCCCTCCGCCCAGCAGTCGGGGCAGATGTCGCGGCCAGCCCGTGTGCGGTGCCAGCCGTACCCCCGGGCCGCCTTGCGGGCCTTGGCGATGTTCTCTGCGGCAGGCACAGCGGAGCTGTCGTGCGACGATCCGCACTTGTCGCAGAAGAGGAACGCCCTCACGAATGCGCTCACGACGCACCGCCGGGCTCCGCCTTCGCGGCGTCGTCGGCCTGGTGGCACCACGTGCTGCACCACTGCGCGCCCCGAGTGATCGGCGTGCCGCACTTGGCGTTGCCGCAACGCGGCTGCTCAGTCGGCTGGGTGGTCTCGACGGTGGCGGGCTCCGGCTCGGGGCCGAGCGCGTCCTCCAACTGGTACGTGTCGACGCTGCTGTAGCCCTTGTCGATGGCCCGCTCCACCAGAGAGTGGACGTCCGCCCAGCGCTCGCGCTCCGCGTCCCGCCAGGCGATCCCGGCGTCCAGCTCGGCGACGCGCGCCCGCAGCCCGGCCAGCTCGGCCGCGGTCTCCGGCGACATCAGCAACCCCGCGGCCTCGACGTCCGCCGCGATCCCAGCCGCAGTCCGCTTCCGCTGCATCGACGCGAGGATCACGCCCGCCGCTGCGTTGATGGCCCGAACGTTCACAGCGCACCGTCCGGCGTGAAGCCGAGGCCGGCCGCGAACGCAGCCACCTTCGGCGCCCCATACGGCGCGTACGCCGCCTCGTCCATCGCTGCGACCACGTCGTCCAGGCCCATCAGCCACGCGTACTCGCGCAGCTTGATCACGGACCGCTCGGCGGAGATCCCCCGCTCGTCCTCGATCTTCCCGAGAGTGAACACGTAGTAGGCGTGCGCCTCGTCGCGGACCTTCGCCGGGTCCGGCACGGCTTCCGCCCACTGCTCGGCGGTTACGTCGTCGTGGAGAAACGGCTTGGCGTGCTCGAAGTCGATGTAGCCGAAGAGGACTTCCCGGGCCCAGCCGAACACGTCGTCGGCGGCCTGGGCGCGGGCCACGATCTCGGCCGAGGCGCGGGTCACGGTCTGCGGGGCGCTCATGCCGCAACCGCCTTCGAGCGGATGTCCTCGTGCACGACCACGTCCTCCGGCACCGAACACGCCACCCGCACCCGCAGGAACGAGCCGTCCGACAAGGCCTCCGACCGGGTGTGCAGGACGTACTGGCGGAAGCCCTCGAACGGCCGGCTGACCTTCAGATCGCCACCGAACTCGTAGAGCCAGTCGGCCAGGTCGTCGATGTCCGGGACGTTCACGAACGCGCCGTCCGCGGAGATGTAGCGCCAGGTACGGACAAGGCGGCGTTCGGCCAGGTTGCACATGACCTCGAACGTGGTCTCGTTGTCCCGCTTGCGGGCCCAGCGGACCGCGAACGGCTCCTCGGGCTCGGGGATGCGGGTCACGACGACCGTGCGGTCCCTGGGGATGGGGAACTCAGTGATGCGCTCACTCATCGCGCACCGCCCTCAAGGGCGGCGGAGCAAGTCGCGGGCTTAGCCCCAGCCCACGCGGCGCTGACGTCCCGCCCGAACCGGTCGATGATCCGAAGCTCGCCGTGGGCAACCTGATGCAGGAGCCCCTGCGCCGTGAGCGGACGGTCGTGCACGGTGTCGCACGCTGCGCAGGTCTTCACCGCGGGCTGCGGGTGGGCAGGCGCAACGAGCTCGCAGCAGAGCGAGGATGCGTACTCCACGACGTCACCGAAGTCGATTCCAGCGAAGTACTCTCCCGCCCCCTCTCCCGTTACACGTGGCGCGTTGGCCGCACAGAAGTCGATGAGCAGGCGCTCGTTCTTGCGCGCGTTCTCGTGCGGCTCAGACGCCCACGCCTGAACGATCTGGATGCCCATCTGCCGGGCGGCCCTGTCGTGGACTCGCAGGCGGCTGAGGGGGCGTGCGCTGTAACCCACCTTCACCACGTCGTTGCTGAATCGGACGGCATAGATAGCCGGTCCGGTCTCCGGGAAGGTGAATGGGATGATGGTGCTCAAGGCGTGCGCCTCGCTTTCTGGATTGGGCGGGGTGAGCGTCGAGAGGGCTGCTCCGGGCCGGGAAGTCGGGAGTGGCCCTCAGTTGTGCTCGGGGTAGGTCAGCCGGCGCGCCGTGCAGGCAGCGGCTTCAGGGCAGCAAGCGGATGCGGTCCGGCCGTCGTCGTGATCGCCCCGGCCTCGGCCTCGGGCTCGCGGTGGAACATCGCGTCGATCCGTGCCAGGTCGTCATCAGAGAAGGTGACGACGCGCCCCTTCTTCGTGCGGGGCAGCCGGGCGATGTTCCGGCGCAGCCACCGCTCGTCGACCCGGAGGATCGCGGCGGCCTCGGCGTACGTGTGCCGCGCGGTCATGCCGGCACCGCCGCGATGACCGGAGCGGCAACGGAGCGCTGACGGCCGAGGGGAGCGAAGAGGATGAGGAGGTCTACGCCGATGCGCTCGCAGATGCTGTAGGCGACGTCCTGGGGGACGCTCTTCTGTTCACCCGTGAGGAGGTTGCCGATCGTGCCGTGCGGGACGCCGACGCTGTCGGCGAGCTGCCGGATGCTGATGGGCTGGCCGGTGCCGGTGCGCTCCATCAGGGTCCGCAGCAGGTCCGCGCTGACCAGCGCGAACATGGGTGGTCCTGGTGTCACTGTTCACCTCGGAGAACGTGTTGTTCTTTGTGGTGAACACGAGCATAGGCGGGGATGGACGCGGTGTCCAGCGTGTTGAACATCCTGTTTTTTGGAGTGAACGCGACCGCGTATGTGGATTTGGTAAATGGCTACTTTGCGCCCTAGCGTGCGCCGTATCGGAGGATGGACACTCTGTCCATCTCAACGAACATCGGTGTGTGTTGAGCTGGGCCGATCCGGTCCGCGTACTAACCCCTACATGGACACCCCACGGCCCATTACGCAGACCGGAGTGGCAGGATGATCGGCATGGCTGAGCAGAAAGTCAGGACAGATCTCTCTGACCTGGTGAGGGAGCGGCGCGCCGCCCTGCGCCTGAGCCTGCGCGATTTCGCCGACCTCACCATCGACCCGGACGATCAGGACGCCGGACCCACCTGGAAGTTCGGCCGCTACCGCAACCTGGAGAACGCGGAGCCGAACGTCACCCCACCCACCCCGGCTGAGCTTCGCGGCCTCGCCGCCGCCGGCCAGATCCCACTGGGCCGTGTACGTGAAGCAGCTGCCGCCCAGTTCTTCGGCGTGCAGACGCACTGGCATCCATCTGACGAGATCCGCGTCTTGGTGCATCAGACAGAGGAGATGACGGAGGAGCAGCAGGCCATGTTGTTCGACTTCGCGGAGACGATCTGGCGGCGTCGAAGCGATGACGACAAGGCCTGAGGCACGTGCACCATCCCTCCAAAGCGTGAGTTTAGGGATCGGCTCTAGTCAGAGAGTGACCGTTTGTGCATCATGGGTGATCCGCCTGGGGGGCGTGTGATCACTGGGAACGCTTGCGCGGCTATTCGAACATGCGGTCGTATGTTTGGAGCGTGAGCGCCAGCTCCGATAGGGGGCCAGATGCCAGACGAAGACGACCTCGCCGAGCGAACAGAGGCGTGGTTCACCACCATTCCCGGCCACCACATGGCCGACGGCCGAGCCTGCATCATCGCGGAGGAACCAGGCCGCGCGTTCGTGGGCGTCCGCGAAGGACTCATCAGCAAGAAACTGTGCGCCGAGTTGAACGCGCTGTACGCCAGCATGCTCAACGACGGCGGACTCGTGCGCCACTGGGGGGTGGACGCTGGTGAACACCCGGACCGCAAGGGCAGGCTCATCGCCCGCTACGTCATCGACCACGACGGGGCCCTGCCCGACGGGCTTATCGTCGCGCCCGTCATCAAGGAGGGGTTCATCCTTACCCTCCTGCATCCCAGGCACATCGAGCAGCCCGCGGTCGACGAGATCAACGACTATCTCGACCGGGTGTTCAACCAGCAGGGGTTGTGGGAGCAGCGCTGGACCGGCCGTAACGGCCGCTGAGCGCCGCTCCCTTCTCAGCCCGCGTCGCGCACAGCGTGCAGGCCCTGATGCGGCACTCCTCCCCGCATCGCGGCCTGCACGGCGGCCGTGATCTCGTCGTCCAGCCCGCGCACCAGGTGCCCGTACCGGTCGACGGTCGTTGAGATCGACTCGTGCCCCACGCGGATCTGGATCGCCGGCAGCGGGATCCGCGCCGCGATCAGCCATGACACGTGCGTGTGCCGCAGGTCGTGGATCCTGGGTCGCTTCGGCAGGCCCTTCTCGATCGCGGCCTTCACCGCGGGCACCCACTTGCGGTTGTAGTAGTTCCCGTGCCGCCACTCCCCGCCGCGCGCGGCCCGGAAGACGAACGCCTCCGGCGGCTGGCCCGCCACCAGCCGTCGCACCATGTCCGCCTGATCGGGCGACAGAGCCACCAGGCGGCGCGCTCGGCGGGTCTTCGGGGGCCCGAGGTAGAAAGACTTGGTCGACCCCTTCTTGGCCCGCTTCCAGGCCCTCTGGACGTTCGCGGTCGGAGTCGCCCCGGTGAGGCTGATGTCCTTCACCATGAGGGCGGTTGCCTCGCCCCAGCGCATGCCCGTACCAACGAGCCAGTCGGCGAGGTCCCGCGCGGCGGGGTCTTTGATCTCCAGCCGGATCCGGGCGTACTCGTCGTGTTCGAGGAACGTCATCTCCTCGTCGGTGTGGTCGTCGACCCGCGGCAGGCGGGTGGACTTGCAGCAGTTCTTCGTGCGGAGCTGCGGCTCGGCCTCGACCGCGGCCTGCACGACGCAGTACAGCAGTCCGTGCCTGTTGCGGATGGACTTCGGGTCCGCGGGCCGGCGCTCCCACTTCTCCGGCTTCTCCGGGTCGGGGAGGCCGTCCTCCTGGAGGCGCACCCAGTCCTGGATGTCGTCTGCCACGAGGTTGCAGATGGTGGCCGGTACGACCCGGCCGGACGGCTCGGTGTGCTGGAGCAGGGACAGGTGCAGGCGGACGTCTCGGTAGTAGTCGTCGCGGGTCCGGTCGTCGATCCCGGTGAGGCGGCTGACGTACCGGGTGGCCCACTGCTCGAACGGCATGTCCCCGGGGGTGGCCGGCTGCTCGACGAATCCCTCGCCGCGTACCCAGCCGGGGGGCCAGTGCTGGCCGTGGGCGTCGACCAGTTTCTTGAACTGCTCGGCGCTGGGGCGGTCGCCGAACCGCTCGGTCTGGCCGGGGTCGGTGCGCCCGCCGCCCTCGCGCCACTTCACCTGGAAGGTGATCGTTCCGTCTGCCTTGGGTCGCTCCACGATGCTCGCCATGGATCGACGATAGGACCGGGGCAGGGGGTCTGTGTTCCCGTTGTGTTCCCAAAGTCGGGGCACGAAAAAGGGCCGACCTGTTTTACCAGGTCAGCCCTTGATCGTTCAGGGTGAGTGACGGGACTCGAACCCGCGGCCACCTGGACCACAACCAGGTGCTCTACCAACTGAGCTACACCCACCATGTCCGGCGCTTTGTTTCCTTCGCACCGGCCGAGGAAAAGTGTACAGGGTCCGGGAGGGTGCTCGCGCCTACCTTTTCCGCGGGTCGGTCACTTCGCCGTTTCCGCAGGCAGGACGTGCTTCGCGGCGATGGTGCGGGCGGTCTCCGTGTCGGGTCCCGGCTGGGGGACGAAGACCGCCTCGCGGTAGTAGCGCAGCTCCGCGATGGACTCGCGGATGTCGGCGAGCGCGCGGTGGTTGCCGTTCTTGTCGGGGCTGGCGAAGTAGGCCCGCGGGTACCAGCGGCGGGACAGCTCCTTGATCGAGGAGACGTCCACGATGCGGTAGTGCAGGTGCTGCTCGAGCGTCGGCATGTCGCGGGCGAGGAAGCCCCGGTCGGTGGAGACGGAGTTGCCGCACAGCGGCGCCTTGCGGGGCTCCCTCACGTACTGGCGCACATAGTCCAGGACGAGCTTCTCGGCCTCCTCCAGGGTCACGCCGCCGTCCAGCTCCTGCAGCAGCCCCGAGGCGGTGTGCATCGTGCGGACGATGTCGGGCATGCTCTCCAGCGCCTCCGCGGGAGGGCGGATGACGATGTCGACCCCCTCCCCGAGCACATTGAGCTCCGAGTCGGTGACGAGCGCCGCCACCTCGATCAGAGCGTCCTGGGCCAGGGAGAGCCCGGTCATCTCGCAGTCGATCCACACCATCCGGTCGTTCATACGTCTCACCCTACGGGGCGATCCCGTGGAGCAGGCATAGCCGCGTTCCTGCTCCGTCCGTCCCGGCCGTCGCGGGACCGCCGCAGCGGGTGCACCTCGCGGGCGTCGAAGCGGCTGCCGGCCTGCTCGGGGATGCGGGCCGCGTAGCCGTCGGGGTCCTGCTTGACGATGCCGGCGCCGGCCGGCGGACCGCCCTGGCCCGGGATCGGGAGCACGCCGCCGGTGCGCTCGGCCTGCTGCGGGGAGCCGCGGCGCGGCGCGGGCACGGGGCCGCCGGACGGCTCGTGGCCGCGCGGGTCCTTGGCGGCCGCGGGTGCGTCGGCCTCGTCGTGGGGGCGCCGGGCACGGAAGGCGGTGCGGTAGGAGGCGGGGGAGGAGCCCAGCTGGCGGCGGAAGTGGCCGCGCAGGGCGACGGGGGACCGGAAGCCGCAGCGGGCGGCCACCTCGTCCACGGAGTAGTCGGAGGTCTCCAGCAGCCGCTGCGCCTGGAGGACGCGCTGGGTGATCAGCCACTGAAGGGGCGCGCTGCCGGTCAGGGTGCGGAAGCGGCGGTCGAAGGTGCGGCGGCTCATGTAGGCGCGCGCGGCGAGGGTCTCCACGTCGAACTGCTCGTGCAGGTGCTCCAGGGCCCAGGCGACGACCTCGGCGAGGGGATCGCCCCCGATCTCCTCCGGTAAAGAGCGGTCCAGATGCCGTGGCTGGCCGCCCCACTCGCCCCGGCGCGGCGGTACGACCAGCCGGCGGGCCAGCGCGTTGGCGGCCTCGCTGCCGTGGTCGCTGCGCACCACGTGCAGGCACAGGTCGATCCCGGCGGCGGTGCCGGCGCTGGTGAGCACGTCGCCGTCGTCGACGAAGAGTTCGCGGGGGTCGACATGGACCGAGGGGTAGCGCTTGGCCAGCGTCGGCGCGTACATCCAGTGCGTGGTGGCGGGGCGGCCGTCCAGCAGCCCGGCGGCGGCGAGCACGAAGGCGCCGGTGCACAGGCCGATGATGCGCGCGCCCTCCTCGTGGGCGCGGCGCAGCGCGTCCAGCGCCTCGGGGGGCGGCGGTTGCGAGATGGAGCGCCAGGCGGGCACCACGACCGTGCCGGCCCGCGACAGGGCCTCCAGCCCGTAGGGCGCGGACAGTTCGAGGCCGCCGGTGGTGCGCAGCGGGCCGTCCTCGCCGGCGCAGACCAGCAGCCGGTAGCGGGGCACCCCGGCGTCCTGGCGGTCGATGCCGAACACCGAGAGGGGAATCGAGCTCTCGAAGATGGGGCCGCCGCTGAACAGCATGACGGCCACGACCTCCTGACGGCGTCGCGCCGACAGCTTGCGGGGCGAGCGGCCGGCCGCGGCGGCGACCGACGGGCCCGCCGCGGAAGCGCCGGCGGCCGGTGCCGCGGGAACCCCCGGGAGGCTCGGGAAGCCGTGGGCACCCGGAGCCGCCGGAGTTGCGGCAGCGGCCGGGACGCCCGGGGCACCCAAGGCCCCCGAAGACACGGACAGTGCGGTGGACATGCCGGCGGCCGACTGGATCTCCGCCATGGTGCCGGTCCTGGACTCCTGGTTCATGGAGCTGGGGCCCCCCTCGGTCGACTCGTCCTCTCGGTCCTGCACGGATCCCCCGCCGTTGTCTCTCAAGATCGAATCTACTGGCTCAGTTGCATCCGCAATGGCAAGTTCATCACCTGCCGGTATGTCGACATGACCACGTGGCGTGAAGCATTCGATCACGAAGAGTTCCGCTCGTGAAGTGTGCCTTGAAGCGGTGGACAGGCGCACAAGGCTTGTGCGCCCCCTCATTCCGGTTCCTCACCGGCGACAGGGCGGTTGGCGGTGGTGTGTCCCAAGTGGCCTTTGCCACAAGGAAGTTGGCTGAAAATGAGGGGAATCAGTGTACGCGCCCCAGGTCAGCGCCCCGTCGTGCGCCCCCCATGTGGCCGATGAACGAGTGCGCCCCCAGGGCCCGAAGGAGACCTGAGGACGATTCCGGATATGGCCGGTGGCGGACAGGCCGCGGCGCGGGGCGGAGGGGCGACTTGTCCGGTTGGCGACGTGGCGTTGCGCTCGGCGCCTCGCTCCGGCATTCTCCTGGAAACTCCGGGGTAAGGGGACGCTGTGAGGGTCCGCGCACCTCTGGGCACTGGCACGGGGTCGCCGTACTCTGGAGTCAGCGGGAAGGGCAGCCCCTTACCGGTCGAAATCCGGTCGGTCCCGCGGCCCCCGCACTGTTGTTGTCCGCCCACTCGGTGCCACCGGCGCCGACCTTGCCGAGAAACCGCATCATGGCCGGTTACGAGCTCCCCGAGCCCGCCGACGGAAAGCCGCTCGCCGAATCGGCGGCGGTGCCGCAGGCGGACTCCGAGCCGCGCGCTGCCTGCGACCCCGCCTTCAGGCACGGGGTGGTGGTCGGCTTCGACGGCTCCCTGTCCAGCGAGCGGGCGCTCGCGTACGCCATCGGCATGGCGCGCCGTTCGGGTTCCGCGCTGATCATCGTGCATGTCGCCAACCGCCTGCCGGCCACCGTGTGGGCCGGCTGCGAACCGCCCGTCTTCGTCGACGTCCCCGACCACCGCACCGAGGTGCTCGGCCTCGAACTCGCCTGCGCCGACCACCTGTCGGAGGTTCCCTGGATCCTCGTCGAGCGCGGCGGGGACATCTGCCACGAGCTGGAGGAGGTCGGCCGGGAGTACGAGGCCGACGCCATCGTGGTGGGCGGGACGCACGGGATCATCGGCAAGATCTTCGGATCGGTCGCCGGACGGCTCGCCCGGCGTGCCCAGCGGCCTGTCGTGGTCATTCCATAACGATTCGGCGCCAGTTGCCGTGAATGTCGGCTCCGCGGGATTGCTTGTGCCCTTGTGAAGGGTATCTCACCTGCAGTTTCTTCCCTCGAACACGAAGGGGGCCGGCGGTGGACAACGACGTCTCCACGGCACGTTCAGCAGGAGTCGGCGCAGCGGCTCTGGGATATCTGGCACTCGGCCTGACACTGATCGCCTACGGGCTGTTCAGCACGGGCGTCATCGACAACGCCGCGGCGGCCGACGCCGCGCGGCTCGCGCTCTTCGTCGGCGGCATCACCCAATTCGTCGCCGGCATGTGGGAGTTCTACGGCGGCAACGGCTTCACCGGCACCGCGTTCGCCTCACTGGGCGCCTTCTGGGTGACCTGGTCCGGCGGGTCCGGCGCGGGTGCGAGCAAGGAGGTCGTCGGGCTGTTCATGCTCCTGTGGGCGCTGCTGGCACTCACCCTCACGATGGCGGCCTGGCAGATGGGCGGCGTGGCGCAGGCGGCCTTCGGGCTGCTGACCGTCTCCGCCGCACTGTCCGGCATCGCCGCCCTGGCCTCCAACGGCGGACTCGGCAAGGTGGCCGGCTGGATCGGCCTGGTGGCCGGCGTGGTCGCCTGGTACGGCGGCACCGCACTGCTCACCAACGCCGCCTGGGGCCGCAGGGCCCTGGCGGACGGCTGGCGGCTCGGCGTCCCGCACCGCGGGCACGCGGCCTGACCCACCGGTACGAAGCGGCCCCCCGCGCCCAGCGGCGCGGGGGGCCGTTCCCTGTGCACGGGGGCGCGGGGACCTACTCCACGGTGACCGACTTCGCCAGGTTGCGCGGCTTGTCGATGTCCCGGCCCAGCGCCAGCGCCGAGTGGTAGGCCAGCAGTTGCAGCGGGATGCCCATCAGCACCGGGTCGAGCTCCGGCTCGTTGCGCGGGACGACGATGGTGTGGTCGGCCTTCGCCTCCACCTGGTGCGCCACCGCCAGGATGCGGCCGCTGCGCGCCTTGATCTCCTCCAGCGTCGCCCGGTTCTTGTCCACCAGCTCGTCGTCCGGGACGATCGCCACGGTCGGCACCGACGGCTCGATGAGCGCCAGCGGGCCGTGCTTGAGCTCGGACGCCGGGTAGGCCTCCGCGTGGACGTAGGAGACCTCCTTGAGCTTCAGCGAGGCCTCACGGGCGACCGGGTAGCCGCGCACGCGGCCGACGAACATCATGCTCCTGGCGTCCGCGTACTCCGCCGCCAGCCTCTTGATCTCGTCCTCGCCGGCCAGGACCTCCGCGATCTGGCCCGGCAGCTTCCGCAGGCCCTCGATGATCCGCCGGCCGTCGGCGACCGACAGGTCGCGGATCCGCCCGAGGTGCAGCGCGAGCAGCGCGAAGGCCACCGCGGTATTGGTGAAGCACTTGGTGGACACCACACACACCTCGGGGCCCGCGTGCACGTACATGCCGCCGTCGGTCTCCCGGGCGATGGCGCTGCCGACCACGTTGACCACGCCCAGGACGCGCGCGCCCTTGCGCTTGAGCTCCTGGACGGCCGCGAGGGTGTCGTACGTCTCGCCGGACTGGCTGACGGCGATGTAGAGCGTGTCGGGGTCCACCACCGGGTTGCGGTAGCGGAACTCCGAGGCCGGCTCGGCGTCCGCCGGGATGCGGGCCAGCTCCTCGATCATCTGGGCGCCGATCTGGCCCGCGTGGTACGCGGAGCCGCAACCGAGGATCTTCACCCGGCGCACCGCGCGCGCCTCGCGGGCGTCGAGGTTCAGCCCGCCCAGGTGCACGGTGGAGAAGCGGTCGTCGATCCGGCCGCGCAGCACGCGGTCCACCGCGTCCGGCTGCTCGGCGATCTCCTTGTGCATGTACGTGTCGTGGCCGCCGAGGTCGTAGTTCTCGGCCTCCCACTCGATGGTGGTCGGCTCGGGCGACGTGCGGCTGCCGGCCGTGGTGTACGTGCGGTAGTCGCCGGCCTTCAAGGTGGCCATCTCGCCGTCGTCCAGGGTGACCACCTGGCGGGTGTGGCGGACCAGGGCGGCGACGTCGGAGGCGACCAGCATCTCGTGCTCGCCGATGCCGAGCACGACGGGCGAGCCGTTGCGGGCGACCACGATCCGGTCCGGGAAGTCGGCGTGCAGCACGGCGATGCCGTAGGTGCCCTCGATACGCGACAGGGCCTGCTGGACGCGCTCCTCCAGCGTCTCCGCCTCGGAGCGCGCGATGAGGTGGGCCAGCACCTCGGTGTCGGTCTCGGAGGCGAAGACCACGCCGTCGGCGGTCAGCTTGGCGCGCAGTTCGGCGGCGTTGTCGACGATGCCGTTGTGGACGACGGCGACCTTGCCCTCGGTGTCCAGGTGGGGGTGGGCGTTCTCGTCGCTGGGGGCGCCGTGGGTGGCCCAGCGGGTGTGGGCGATGCCCGTGGTGCCCGCGAAGCGCTTGGGTACGCGGGCCTCCAGCTCGCGGACCCGGCCCTTGGCCTTGACGGCCTTCAGGCCGCCGGACTTGCCCGTGATGACGATGCCCGCCGAGTCGTACCCGCGGTACTCCAGTCTCTGCAGGCCCTCCAGCAGCAGCGGCGCGACATCGCGCCTGCCGATGTATCCGACGATTCCGCACATGGTGGTTGTCCCTCCCGATCGTGGTGCGGCCCGAACGCCGTGGGGTGCGGCGGGCCGGCCCCGGACGCGAGGCGCCCGCGGACCGTGCGTCAGCCGTAGACGATGCGGCGCAGCTGCCGCAGCGAGAACTCCGGCGGGGCCACCGCGCGGTGCGGCAGCTCGGCGGTGATCCGTTCGAAGATCTCCGCGTTCTGCAGCCCCTTGGACTGCAGCTCGCGGTGACGCCGCCGTACGAAGTCCTCGGCCGTCTCGTCGAAGTACGCCAGGACGTCGAGGACCACCCGGGCGGCCTCGCCGCGGCTCAGCGGCGTGGTCCGCACCAGGTGGTCCACCAGGTCGTCATGCGGCGTCCGGCGTTCGAGCACCGCTCGATACTGAGGGACGGGCGGGAGGGTTTGCAAGAATCCTGCCCGATATCGGGCAGGGGGCGGTGGAAACTACGCCGGAAGGCCGAGCTCGCGCGCGATCAGGATGCGCTGCACTTCGCTCGTGCCCTCCCCGATCTCCAGGATCTTGGAGTCCCGCCACATACGGGCCACCGGGTACTCGTTCATGAAGCCGTAGCCGCCGTGGATCTGCGTGGCCTCCCGGGCATTGGTGACCGCGCTCTCGGAGGAGTAGAGCTTGGCCATCGCCGCCTCCTTCTTGACCGGCTCGCCGGCCACCAGCCGGGAGGCCGCGTCCCGCCAGGCGAGCCGCGCGGTGTGGGCGCGCATCTCCATGTCGGCGATCTTGAACTGGATCGCCTGGTTGGTGCCGATCGGGCGGCCGAAGGCGACCCGCTCCCTGGCGTACGCCAGCGATTCGTCCACACAGCCCTGCGCCAGGCCCGTGGCCAGCGCCGAGATCGCGATCCGGCCCTCGTCCAGGGTGCGCAGGAACTGCGCGTAGCCCCGGCCCCGCTCGCCCAGCAGGTTGGCCGCGGGCACCCGGCAGTCGGCGAAGGACAGCTCCCGGGTGTCCGAGGCGTTCCAGCCGACCTTGCTGTACTTCTTGGACACCGTGAAGCCGGGCGTGCCGGACGGCACGATGATCGAGGAGATCTCCGGGCGGCCGTCCTCGCCGCGCCCGGTGACGGCGGTGACCGTGACCAGGGCGGTGATGTCCGTGCCCGAGTTGGTGATGAAGCACTTGGTGCCGTTGATCACCCACTCGCCGGTCGCCTCGTCCAGCCGCGCGGTGGTGCGCGTGCCGCCCGCGTCCGAGCCGCACTCCGGCTCGGTCAGGCCGAAGGCACCCAGCTGCTCGCCCGCGGTCAGGCGGGGCAGCCACTCCCGCTTCTGCTCCTCGGTGCCGTAGCGGAAGACCGGCATCGCGCCGAGGGAGACCCCCGCCTCCAGGGTGATCGCCACCGAGGAGTCCACCCGGGCCAGTTCCTCCAGGGCCAGGCAGAGGGCGAAGTAGTCGCCGCCCATGCCGCCGTACTCCTCGGGGAAGGGCAGCCCGAACAGGCCCATGCGGCCCATCTCGCGGACGATCTCGTAGGGGAACTCGTCCTGCTCGTAGAACTCGCCGATCTTCGGTGCTACGACGTCGTGCGCGAACTCCTCGACCGTGCGGCGGAGTTCCTCGTACTCGGCGGGGAGCCGGTGGGCGGTCGTCATGGCAGTGATCACTCCTGGTGGGAGAGGGCGCGGACGGTACGGGACGGGCTGGGTCGGCCCAGGTGCCCGGCCATCCACACGCTGGTGGCGGTGAGACGGCCGATGTCGACCCCGGTCTCGACGCCGAGGCCGTCGAGCATCCAGACCAGGTCTTCGGTGGCGAGGTTGCCGGTGGCGCTCTTGGCGTACGGGCAGCCGCCGAGTCCTCCGGCGGAGGCGTCGACGACACCGACGCCGTGCCGGAGGGCGGCCAGGGTGTTGGACAGCGCCTGGCCGTAGGTGTCGTGGAAGTGCACGGCGAGCCGGTCGACCGGCACACCGAGACCGGTCAGGGCGTCCAGCAGGGCCACCACATGGCCGGGGGTCGCCACACCGATGGTGTCGCCGAGGCTCAGCTCGTCGCAGCCCAGCTCGTACAGGCGGCGGGCGGCGGAGGCGGCCTGGGCCACCGGCACCGGGCCTTCCCAGGGGTCGCCGAAGCACATCGACAGATAGCCGCGGACCCGGGCGCCGGCCGCGCGGGCGCGGGCGACCACCGGTGCGAACATCGCCAGGGACTCGTCCACCGTGCGGTTGAGGTTCGCCTTGGCGAAGGACTCCGTGGCGCTGCCGAAGACGGCGACCTCACGCACGCCGAGGGCCAGCGCACGTTCCAGACCACGGTCGTTGGGCACCAGGACCGGCAGCCGCACGCCCTCGCCGAGGTCGCCCAGCAGCGGCATCAGCTGCTCGGCGTCCGCCAGTTGGGGCACCCACTTGGGGTGCACGAAACTCGTCGCCTCGATGGTCGTCAGCCCGGCGCCGGCCAGGCGGTGCACGAACTCCGCCTTCACCTCGGTCGGCACGGTCGTCTTCTCGTTCTGCAGGCCGTCGCGCGCGCCCACCTCGTGGATGCGCACCCGGCGCGGGAGCCCGTCCAGGGGCACGGACAGCGGCAGTCCGAGACGTTCGTCCCCGGCGGTCACTTCGCCTCCTCCTCACGCGGGTCCTGATGCGGCGCGACGACGGCGAGCACCTGGTCCATGGCGACCGTGCTGCCGGGGCTCACGTCGATCTCGGTGACCGTGCCGTCGTGCGGGGCGGTGATGACGTGCTCCATCTTCATCGCCTCGACCACCAGCAGGCTCTGGCCCGCCGTGACCTCGTCGCCCTTGCCGACCTTGACCACGGTCACCGTGCCGGGCATGGGCGCGGCGAGGGTGTCCATCCCGCCGGTGCCCGCGCCGCCGCGCAGTGCCGCCTCGACGGGGTCGTACGCCTGCACGTGCCAGCCGTCGCCGTCCCGGCCGAGCCACTCGCCGGCGTGGTCGAAGGCATGGATGACGCCGTCCCACTCCACCGTGACCCGCGGGCCGGCCCCGGCGACCAGGCGGGCCCGCACCGCGGGGCCGTCGCCGACGCGCACCGTGGCGTCCCCCGCCCGGCCGCGCACGCGCAGCGCGACCGGCTCGCGCCCCGGGACGCGCAGCCAGTGCGGCGTCCACGCGGGCTCGCCGCCCAGCCGCCAGCCGCTCGGCACCGAGAAGGGGTCGGTCCACGCCGCCGGCGGGGTCGCGGGCTCCAGGGCGGCGTGCCGCAGCAGCGCGGCCGCCGCGTAGACCTCCTCGGGCACCTCGGACGGTACGAGCCCGGCCAGTTCGCGGTCGATCAGCCCGGTGTCCAGCTCGCCGGAGACGACGTCGGGGTGCGCCAGCAGGCGCCGCAGGAAGCCGGTGTTGGTCTCCAGGCCCAGCACGCTCGTACCGGCCAGCGCCGCCCGCAGCCGGCGCAGCGCGGTGGCGCGGTCCGGGCCGTGCGCGACGACCTTGGCCAGCATCGGGTCGTAGGACGTGCCGATCTCGCTGCCCTCGGTCAGGCCGGAGTCGACCCGGACGCCCTCGCCCGCGGGCTCCCGCAGCGCCAGCACCGTGCCGGCCGAGGGCAGGAAGCCCCGGGAGGGGACCTCCGCGCAGATCCGCGCCTCGACGGCGTGGCCGTCGAGGGCGATGTCCTCCTGCGCGAGGGGCAGCCGTTCGCCGGCCGCGATCCGCACCTGCCACTCCACCAGGTCCAGCCCGGTGACGAGTTCGGTGACCGGGTGCTCGACCTGGAGCCGGGTGTTCATCTCCATGAAGCAGTACGCGGCCGGGTCGGCGCCGGGGACGATGAACTCCACCGTGCCCGCGCCGACATAGCCGCAGGACAGCGCCGCCTGCACGGCGGCGGCGCCCATGGCGGCGCGGGTCTCCTCGTCCAGCAGGACGGAGGGCGCCTCCTCGATCACCTTCTGGTGGCGGCGCTGCAGCGAGCACTCGCGCTCGCCGAGGTGGACGACATGCCCGTGGCCGTCGGCGAGCACCTGGATCTCGATGTGCCGGGGGCGGTCGATCCACCGCTCCACCAGCAGGGTGTCGTCGCCGAAGGAGCCCCGCGCCTCGCGCCGGGCGGCCGCGATCTCCTCGCCGAGCAGCGCCTTGTCGCGCACCAGGCGCATGCCCTTGCCGCCGCCGCCCGCCGACGGCTTGAGCAGCACAGGGGTGCCGATCTCCAGCGCGGCGGCGGTCAGTTGCCCGTCGGTGAGGCCGCTGCCGCTGCTGCCCGGCACCACGGGCACCCCGGCCGCCTGGACGGTCTCCTTGGCGCGGATCTTGTCGCCCATCAGCTCGATGGCGCGGGCGGGCGGGCCGATGAAGACGAGCCCGGCGTCCTCGCAGGCGCGGGCGAAGGCGGCGTTCTCGGCGAGGAAGCCGTAACCGGGGTGGACGGCCTGGGCGCCGCTGCGGGCGGCCGCCTCCAGCAGCCGCTCGGCGGACAGGTAGCTCTCGGCGGCGGCCGCCGGGCCGATGCGCACGGCGGTGTCGGCCTCGCGCACATGGCGGGCGTCGGCGTCCGCGTCGCTGAAGACGGCGACCGAGCGCACCCCGAGCCGCCGCAGGGTGCGGATCACCCGGACCGCGATCTCGCCGCGGTTGGCGACCAGGACGGTGTCGAACATCTGCGGAGTCACGGTCGTCCCCCTACATCCGGAAGACGCCGTAGCCGGGCGCCCCGGGATCGCGTTGCGGAATGGGCGCGTTGGCGCAGGCGGTGAGGGCGAGCCCGAGCACCTGGCGGGTCTGGAGCGGGTCGATGACGCCGTCGTCCCACAGCCGGGCCGTCGCGTAGTACGCGTTGCCCTGCTCCTCGTACTGCGCGCGGATCGGGGACTTGAAGCCCTCCTCGTCCTCCGCCGCCCAGGTGTCGCCGGCCGCCTCGATCTGGTCGCGCTTGACCGTGGCCAGCACGGAGGCCGCCTGCTCGCCGCCCATGACGGAGATCTTGGCGTTGGGCCACATCCACAGGAAGCGCGGCGAATAGGCGCGCCCGCACATCGAGTAGTTGCCCGCGCCGTAGGAGCCGCCGATGACCACGGTCAGCTTGGGCACCCGGGTCGTGGCGACCGCGGTCACCATCTTGGCGCCGTGCTTGGCGATACCGCCCGCCTCGTACTGGCGGCCCACCATGAAGCCGGAGATGTTCTGGAGGAAGAGCAGCGGGATGCCGCGCTGGTCGCACAGTTCGATGAAGTGCGCGCCCTTCTGGGCGGACTCGGAGAACAGGATGCCGTTGTTGGCGACGATGCCGACCGGGTGGCCGTGGATGCGGGCGAAGCCGGTCACCAAGGTGGTGCCGTACTCGGCCTTGAACTCCGCGAAGCGGCTGCCGTCGGTGATGCGGGCGATCACCTCGCGGACGTCGTACGGGGTGCGCGGGTCGACCGGGACCGCGCCGTAGAGCCCCGCGGGGTCGACGGCGGGCTCCTCCACGGGCGCGACCGTCCAGGGCAGCTCTCCGCGGGCGGGCAGGGTCGCCACGATGTTCCGCACGATGCGCAGGGCGTGGGCGTCGTCCTCGGCCAGGTGGTCGGTGACACCGGAGACACGGGAGTGGACCTCGCCGCCGCCCAGCTCCTCCGCGGTCACGACCTCGCCGGTGGCGGCCTTCACCAGCGGCGGGCCGCCCAGGAAGATCGTGCCCTGGCCGCGCACGATGACCGCCTCGTCGCTCATCGCGGGCACATAGGCGCCGCCCGCCGTGCACGAGCCGAGCACGGCGGCGATCTGCGGGATGCCGCGCGCCGACATGGTGGCCTGGTTGAAGAAGATCCGGCCGAAGTGGTCGCGGTCGGGGAAGACCTCGTCCTGGCGCGGCAGGAAGGCGCCGCCGGAGTCCACGAGGTAGAGGCAGGGCAGCCGGTTGTCGAGGGCGATCTCCTGCGCGCGCAGGTGCTTCTTGACCGTCATCGGGTAGTAGGTGCCGCCCTTGACCGTGGCGTCATTGGCGACGATCACGACCTCGCGGCCGGAGACCCGGCCGATCCCGGCGACGACGCCGGCGGCCGGGGCCTGCCCGTCGTACATCCCGTCGGCGGCCAGCGGTGCCAGTTCGAGGAAGGGCGATCCGGGGTCGAGCAGTCCGTCCACGCGGTCGCGGGGGAGCAGCTTGCCGCGCGCGGTGTGCCGGGCGCGGGCCCGCTCGCCGCCGCCGAGGGCGGCCGCGGCGAGCTTCTCGCGCAGCTGCGCGGACAGCTCCTCGTGTGCCTTGGCGTTGGCGTGAAAGGCCTCGCCCGCCGGATCCGCGGCGCTGGCGAGGACGGGTGCTTCCATGTCGCGGGCCCCCGGGTGTTAGCGGTCGTTAACTGTGATGTCCCCTACGTTAGCGGTCGTTAACACGGCTGTCTAGAATATGAGGACCACGAGATCGCGGGGGCGGCCGGACGCCGGGCGCCGCCCGGAAAGGTGCGGTGTGGAGCCCACGAGGACGGCCGCGAGGGCGGCAAGCGGCAGACGCGACCAGATCCTTCAGGAGGCCGCGCGGCTCTTCGCCGAACGCGGGTTCCACGGCGTCGGTGTGGACGAGATAGGGGCGGCCTGCGGCATCAGCGGCCCGGGCCTGTACCGGCACTTCGCGGGCAAGGACGCGATGCTGGCCGAGCTGCTCGTCGGCATCAGCGGCCGGCTGCACGCGGCGGGCCGGATGCGCGTCGCCGAGGCGGGCGACCCCGCCGCCGCGCTGGACGCGCTGGTCCAGGGCCACATCGACTTCGCCCTGGACGACCGGGCGCTGATCATCCTCCACGACCGGGAGCTGGACCGGCTGCGCGAGTCCGACCGCAAGCTGGTCCGCCAGCTGCAGCGCCAGTACGTCGAGCAGTGGGTCACGGTCGTCCGGCAGGTCCATCCGGGGGCCGCCGAGGCCGAGGCGCGGGCGGCCGTGCACGCCGTCTTCGGCTTGCTCAACTCCACGCCGCACCTCGGACCGCACGGCGGGCTGCCCGGGCGCGCGGCGACCGCCGTGCTGCTGCACCGGCTGGCCCTGGGCGCCTTTGCCGCTCTGGACAGTCCGCGCGACCGGGAAGTAACTTACTGAGCGCTTGCTTATTCCGCTCGGTCTGCAGAGGAGGCGCCACGTGCGGCGCACGGTGTTCAACGAGGACCACGAGGCGTTCCGGGAGACCGTCCGGGACTTCATCGCCCGCGAGGTCGTGCCTGTCTACCCGCAGTGGGAGGAGTCCGGCTACCCGCCCCGTGAGTTCTACAACCGCCTCGGCGAACTGGGCATCTTCGGCATCGAGGTGCCGGAGGAGTACGGCGGCGCCGGCGTCACCGGCTGGAAGTTCAGCGCCGTGGTGACCGAGGAGTGCGCCCGCGCCGGCGTCAGCTTCGGCAGCAGCGGCGTGCACACCGGCCTGGTGCTCCCGTACCTGCTGGAGTTCGCCAACGAGGAGCAGAAGAAGCGCTGGCTGCCCGACTTCATCAGCGGCGACATGATGACGGCCATCGCCATGACCGAGCCCGGCACCGGCTCCGACCTGGCCGGCATGACCACCAACGCCAAGCTCTCCGCGGACGGCACCCACTACGTCCTCAACGGCGCCAAGACCTTCATCACCGGCGGCGTCGTCGCCGACCGCGTGCTCGTGGTCTGCCGCACCGCGCCCGCCACCGCGGAGGACCGCCGCGGCGGCCTGTCGATCCTCGTCGTCGACACCAAGAGCGAGGGGTACGCGGTCGGCCGCAAGCTGGAGAAGATCGGCCTGCGCACCTCCGACACCGCGGAGCTCTCCTTCAGCGACGTCAAGGTGCCCGTCGAGGACCTGCTCGGCGAGGAGGGCAAGGCCTTCTCCTACCTGGCCCACAACCTGCCGGTCGAGCGCCTCGCGATCGCGGTGGGCTCCTACGCGCAGGCCGACGCGGCCGTCCGCTTCGCCGGCCAGTACGTGCGCGACCGCAAGGTGTTCGGCAAGGCCGTCGCCGAGTTCCAGAACACCAAGTTCGTGCTCGCCGAGTGCGCCTCGGACGTGGACGCCATGCAGGCCGTCGTCGACCGCGCGCTGGAGGCCCACGAGCAGGGCGACTTCAACGCCGCCGACGCCGCCCGCGCCAAGCTGTTCTGCACCGAGACGGCGGCCAGGGTCATCGACCGCTGCCTCCAGCTGCACGGCGGCTACGGCTACATGCTGGAGTACCCGATCGCCCGCCTGTACGCGGACAACCGCGTGCACCGCATCTACGGCGGCACCAGCGAGGTCATGAAGTCGATCATCGCCAAGTCGATGGGCCTGTGACCGAGCGGTCCGCCGCCCGGCCCGAGAGAGCGCTGTGACCAACACGAGCCTGCAGTCCCTGCTCGATCTGCTCGACCTCGAGCGGATCGAGCAGGACATCTTCCGCGGCGCCAGCCGCTCGGCCGTCGTGCCCCGCGTCTTCGGCGGCCAGGTCGCCGCCCAGGCGCTGGTGGCGGCCGGGCGGACCGTGCCCGAGGGGCGCGACGCCCATTCCCTGCACGCGTACTTCCTGCGCATGGGCGACCCCGGCGCCCCGATCGTCTACCAGGTCGACCGGATCCGCGACGGCCGCTCCTTCACCACCCGGCGCGTGGTGGCGGTGCAGCACGGGCAGCCGATCTTCCACCTCTCCGCGTCCTTCCAGACGTACGAGGAGGGACTCGAGCACCAGGAGCCGATGCCGGCCGCCCCGGACCCGGAGTCCCTGCCCACCGGCGAGGAACTGCTGCGGCCGCACGCGGGCCTCTTCCCCGACCCCACGGTCGTGGACCGCCTCCTGGAGGCGCGGGCCGCCGTCGACCTGCGGTACGTGGACGAGCCGCCGTTCCTCGCCCATGAGCGCGGCCCGCGCGAAGCCCGCTCCCAGGTGTGGTTCCGCACCAACGGCAAGCTCGCCGACGACCCCCTGCTCCACGTCTGCCTGGCCACCTATGTGTCGGACATGACGCTGCTGGACTCCGTCCTCCTCGCGCACGGACGCGGCGGCTGGGCGCTCGGCGACGTGGTGGGCGCGAGCCTGGACCACGCCATGTGGTTCCACCGGCCGTTCCGCGCGGACGAGTGGCTGCTCTACGACCAGCAGAGCCCGTCCGCCTCCGGCGGCCGCGGGCTCGGCACCGCCCGCATCTACACCCAGGACGGGCGGCTGGCCGTCTCCGTCATCCAGGAGGGCCTGGTCCGGGTCCCGCGCACGTCCTGACCGCGCCGCCCACGGGGACCCCCGGTCACGCCGGGCGGTTCAGCCCCGCGGCGTCCAGCAGGAAGGCGGTCATCGGGTCGTAGAAGCGCGGGTCGGTGACGTGGTCGTCGAGGGGGACGGTGACGGACACCGTGCCCTCCGCCTCGGCCAGGAAGAGCGCCGGGTCGTTGCAGTCGGCGAAGCCGATCGCGGTGATGCCGCGCTGTCCCGCGCATCCGGCCCAGCCGTGGTCGGCGACCACCAGGTCGGGCAGCGGCAGGTCCTGCGCCTCCAGCGCGTCCAGGACCGCCGCCATGGGGGCGGGGGAGTGGGTGTGCCACAAGGTGGCGCCGCGCTCCAGCATCGTCACGTCGCAGAACTGGAAGACCCCGCCCTCCTCCGTGGACAGGCCGCCGGGGACGGACATGACCTCGCAGCCCGCCGCGCGCAGGGCGGCGGCCAGGGTGCGGTGGACGTCCAGGAGGCCGCCGGGGTGGCCGGTGGCGAACAGCACCCGCTGCCCGTCCTCCACGGCCTTGCAGAGCACGCGGGCGGCCCGCTCCAGAGCGCTGATCGTGAGCTCGGGGTCGATCGTGTCCTGCCCGACGCGGTACCCGGGGTCGGCCACGACGCCGCAGCGCTCGGCCATGACCGCGAGCACCGCCTCCTCGTCCGTCCACCGGTCCGCGAGTTCCAGGCCGAGCCAGTAGTGGCGGTCGCCCTCGGCGAGCCGGGCGTAGTGGGAGCGGTTGTTCTCGCGGGGAGTGGCGACGTCGCCCGCTATGCGCGTGGCGACGAGGTGGTCGGCGAGTTCCTGGCGGGAGGGCACGGTGACATGGGGCAGCATGCCCCCATTCTCCCGTGCCGCCGGAGGTCCGTGCGGCCGGGACGGGATCGACGCCGAGGCGTGATCTCCTGCCGGGGCGTCAGAAAGCCGGGAGGTCCGGCCGCGCCCCGGCTCCCGCTCACAGCCAGCGGAGCGCGAACCACAGCTCCATGCGCACGTCCGGGTCGTCCGGATCGACGTCCAGTGCGGCGGCGGCGCGGGCGATCCGCTGCCGCACGGTGTTGCGGTGCACGCCGAGCGCGAGGGCGGTGCGGTCCCAGCTGCCGTGCAGCCCGATCCAGGTGCGCAGGGTCTCCACCAGGGCGGGGGAGCCGGCGACGGGAGCCAGCACCTGGTGGGCCCGTGCTCTGGCGTCGTCGGGCGCGACCAGGTCCGCCATGCCGCCGTGCCCGCTCCGGTGCCGTACCAGCGCGTCGCGGCCCGCGACGGCCCGGCGCACCGCTCCCGCCGCCTGGCGGTCCCCGTCGGCCAGCGCGGCGGCGGGCACCGGCGCGCTCACCCCGAGCGTCCAGCCGGGCTGGGCCGGGACCTCGCGGTCCGCGGGGAGCAGCAGGCGCACCGCCTCCTCCCCGGCCTCCAGCAGCGCTGTGCCCAGGGCGGCACCGAGTGCGGCGGCGGCCCGCGGGTCGGTGGGGGCGCCGCGGCGCAGGGCGTGCACGACGAGCCACGGCCCGTCCGGCCCCAGCAGGGGCGCGACCTCCTCGGGGGCCGCGCCGAGCAGCAGCCGCACCAGTGCGGCCGACCGCGCGGCCTCCGCCGTCCCCAGGTGCGGCCCGGTGAGGAGGGAGAGCAGGACGGCCGCCACATTGGCCACCGCGTGGTCGGCCGGGTCGGGGTGCGCGGAGGCGAGGACGAGCGCCGGCCGCCCCCCTGTGCCGCCGCCGGCCAGGGCGTACGCGGACAGCCGCGTCCCGTCGTGGGTGTCGGTGGCCGAGGACGGCGGCCGGGCGGCATCCGCGGGCCCGGCGTCGCCGACCACGTGGGCCAGCCGGTGCGCCGCCGCGCGGATTCCGGCCTCCGGCGCGGTACCGGCCGCGTACACCTCCGACCCGTCCGGCCCGACGAGCGCCGCCCAGGCGCCGAGGCGCCCGGCCAGCCGGCGCAGCACGGCCGGGACGGGGTCGGGGCGGGCGGCCGCCGCGGCGAGCGCCTGCTGCGCCTCGGTCACATGCCGCAGCTCACGGGTCCGCGCCTCGCCCATGGCCTGCCAGACGGCGCGGGCCACGGCCGTGAACGGGGTCCGCGGCGGCACCTCCAGGAGCGGCAGCCCGTGGCGGTCGCAGGCCTCCACCAGTGCCGCCGGGATCCGGTCGTGCACAGGGGCGAGGCCGAAGCCCAGCGCCGCGGCGCCGGCCTCCACCGTGCGCGCCACGTACCGGTCCAGGTAGGGCCCGGGGTCCACCGCCGCGGTGAGGTGGACACCGGCGGTGAGCACCAGCTCGCCGCCGAGGAGATAGGGGACGGGGTCCTCCATCTCGCTGGCGTGCACCCACTGGACCCGTACGTCCGCCTCCGCCGCCCGCGGTCCGGCCACCTGCCGCAGCCCGAGGTCGGGCAGGGCCAGCAGCGCCGACAGCGGGATCTGCGGGGTGGGCGGCGCGAGGTGCCGGCGCGGGGACGGCATGTGCGTTCCCTCCATTCGGGCCAGGCTGAATGGAGGAAACGTACACTTCAGGACAGCTTGGTAGCCACTTAATGTCGCCGGAGTGGACCGCGGTCGTACCGGCGGCATGCGGCGGGCTCCCGTCCAAGGCCATGGGCGGACCGACCACGAAGGCGTCACCACGTGCACGAAAGCAGGCAGGCACCCATGAGCAGCAGCGCACCCCGCGGCCCCGTCGACTCCTCCCGTGTCCCGCGCTACGCCGGACCCGCCACCTTCGCGCGGCTGCCGCGCCTGGACGAGGTCGGCGCCACCGACGTCGCCGTGGTCGGCGTGCCCTTCGACGCGGGTGTGTCCTACCGGCCGGGCGCCCGCTTCGGCGGCAACGCGATCCGCGAGGCCTCGCGCCTCCTGCGGCCCTACAACCCGGCGCAGGACGCCTCGCCCTTCGCGCTCGCCCAGGTCGCGGACGCCGGTGACATCGCGGCCAACCCGTTCGACATCAACGAGGCCGTCGAGACGATCCAGGCGGCCGCCGACGACCTGCTCGGCACCGGAGCCCGCCTGATGACCCTCGGCGGCGACCACACCATCTCCCTGCCGCTGCTGCGCGCCATGGCGCGCCGGCACGGGCCGGTCGCGCTGCTCCACTTCGACGCCCACCTCGACACCTGGGACACCTACTTCGGCGCCGAGTACACCCACGGCACGCCGTTCCGCCGGGCCGTGGAGGAGGGCATCCTCGACACCTCGGCGCTGTCCCACGTCGGCACACGCGGTCCGCTCTACGGCAGGAAGGACCTCACCGACGACGAGAAGATGGGCTTCGGCATCGTCACCTCCGCCGACGTCTACCGGCGCGGCGCCGACGAGGTCGCCCAGCAGCTGCGCGAGCGCATCGGCGGGCGCCCGCTGTACATCTCCGTCGACATCGACGTCCTCGACCCCGCCCACGCCCCCGGCACCGGCACGCCCGAGGCCGGCGGCATCACCTCCCGCGAGCTGCTGGAGATCCTGCGCGGCCTGGCGTCCTGCAACCTGGTCTCCGCCGACGTCGTGGAGGTCGCCCCCGCGTACGACCACGCCGAGATCACCAGCGTCGCGGCCTCCCACACCGCGTACGAGCTCACCACGATCATGACCCGGCAGATCGCGGCGAGCCGCGCCTGACCCGGACAGGACCGTCTCACCCCGCCGCCGCCCCGTCCCCGGCCGGCGGCCACTCGTCGGCGAGCACGGCCCACACCTCGTAGTCGTGGCGCACGCCGCGGTAGGGCGAGTGCTGCCGCAGCACTCCCTCCCGCGTCATGCCGAGCCGCCGGGCGGTGGCGATGCTGCGCTCGTTGCCCGCGGCGGCCCACCATTCGGCGCGGTGCAGGCCGCGCTCGCCGAACGCCCAGTCCAGGAGCACCCGCACGGCCCGGGTGACCAGGCCCCGGCCCTGGCCGGCCGCCTCCAGCCAGCAGCCGACCTCGCACCGGCCCGCGGCGGCGTCGAAGGACACGAACATCACGCCGCCCACCAGGGTGCCGTCCAGCCAGATGCCGTAGATGCGGTTGCCGTCCTGGGCCTGGCCGTCGGCGTAGCGCTGGAGGACCGCCCGTGCGGAGTCCGCGTCGGCGCTGCGCGTCGCCCAGGGGATCCAGGGGTCGACGTTCTCCCGGGCCCGGTCGATGTGGGCGAGGAACTCCTCGGTGCGCCACGGCTCCAGGGGCCGGAGCACGGCGTCGTCGGTGAGCGGGATCGCGAACATGGGCGGTGGCCTTTCCAGCGTACGTAACGAGCGTTCGGTAGGTAAGCTACACCCGTGCCGCCAGCCCGTGGAGACCATGAAGCCCGTCGCCAGGACGTCTCGGAGGCGGTGTGGCAGGTGCTCGCCGCCAAGGGCTTCGCCGGGCTCACGCTCCGTGCCGTCGCCGCCGAGATGGGCGCGTCCACCGGCCTGCTGATGCACTACTTCCCGACCAAACGGGCCCTGGTGGCGCACGCCCTCGGCATCCTGGAGCAGCGCACCGCCGAACGCCCCCGGCGCGAGCGCCCCTCCCCGGGTCTGGCCTCCCTGCGCGCCGTCCTGCTCGACATCCTCCCGCTCGCCCCCGATGCCGCCGACCGCAACCGCATCTGGGTCGCCTCCTGGGACGTCGCCCTGTCCGACGACGGCCTCGGCCGCGACCAGGCCGAGCGCTACACGCGCATGAGGGACGGGCTGCGCACTCACCTCGACGAGGCCGTCGCTCTCGGGGAACTGCCCCCGCACGCCGATCCCGGCGGCCTGGCGGCGACCGCCGTGGCCTTCGTGCACGGCCTGGTCGTGCAGGCGCTGTTCGACCCGGCGGCCCTTCCGCCCGCCCGGCAGACCGCCCTCGTCGACGACTTCCTCGCGGGGCTGCGCGCCCCCCGGACGGGGCCCGCGGGCCCGGCCGCTGTCCGACCCGCGTCGTAGCGTTGTTTCGGGAGGATGAAATCCGCACATCGGGGCGTTGTGATCCTCCGGCGGAGAAGAACCGACGAGAGGACCGTGGTGGCGGCAAGGGACGGCGGGCAGAAGAGCGGTGCGGCCGGGCCGGGATGGTTGCGCCGGCTGACGGGTTACACCTGGCGGTACCGGCGGAACGTCCTGCTCGCGCTCGGCTCGTCGCTCGGCGGCATGGCGGTGATGGCCCTGGTGCCGCTCGTGCCCAAGATCATCATCGATGACGTGATCGTCAAGCACGACAAGCCGCTCGCGCCCTGGGCGGCCGTGCTCATAGCCGCCGCCGTCGTGGTGTACGTGCTGACCTTCGTGCGGCGCTTCTACGGCGGCCGGCTCGCCCTCGACGTGCAGCACGACATGCGCACGGAGATGTTCCACTCGCTCACCCGGCTCGACGGCGTGCGCCAGGACGAGCTCAACACCGGCCAGGTCGTCGGCCGGGCCACCAGTGACCTCCAGCTCATCCAGGGCCTGCTCTTCATGGCCCCGATGATGATCGGCAACGTCCTGCTGTTCCTGCTCTCGCTCGTCGTCATGCTGGTGCTCTCGCCCCTGCTGACGGTGATCGCGCTGGCCGTCGCGCCCGCCCTGTGGTTCCTGGCCGACCGCAGCCGGCGCACCCTGTTCCCCGCCACCTGGTACGCCCAGGGGCAGGCGGCGGCCGTCGCCGGCATCGTCGACGGCTCGGTCACGGGCGTCCGCGTGGTCAAGGGCTTCGGCCAGGAGCAGCAGGAGATGTCCAAGATGCGCGCGGTCAGCGAGCGGCTGTTCGCCGGCCGGCTGCGCACGATCCGCCTCACCGCGCGCTACAGCCCGGCGCTCCAGGCCGTTCCCTCCCTCGGCCAGGTCGGCATGCTCGCGCTCGGCGGCTGGATGGCGGTGCGCGGCCAGATCACGCTCGGCACCTTCGTCGCCTTCTCCACCTACCTCGCGCAGCTCACCGGCCCGGTGCGGATGCTCACCGTGATGCTGACCGTCGGCCAGCAGGCCCGGGCCGGCGTCGAGCGCGTCACCGAACTCATCGACACCCGGCCCAGCCTGCGCGAAGGGTCGCGCGAACTGCCCCGCGAGGCCGCGGCCACCGTCGAGTTCGACCATGTGAGCTTCGGCTACGACCCGGCACGCCCGGTGCTGGACGACTTCTCCCTCAGCGTCGCGCCCGGCGAGACCGTGGCGGTCGTCGGCGCCTCCGGCAGCGGCAAGTCCACCGTCTCGCTGCTGCTGCCGCGCTTCTACGACGTCACGGGCGGCGCGGTGCGCGTCGGCGGCGAGGACGTGCGCGAGCTGACCTTCGACTCGCTGCGCGACGCGATAGGCCTCGTGCCCGAGGACAGCTTCCTGTTCTCCGACACCGTGCGCGCCAACATCGCCTACGGCCACCCCGACGCCACCGACGAGCAGATCCTCGCCGCGACCCGGCACGCACAGGCCCACGAGTTCATCTCGGCCCTGCCGCAGGGCTACGACACCGTGGTCGGCGAACAGGGCCTGACCCTCTCCGGCGGCCAGCGCCAGCGCGTGGCGCTCGCCCGCGCGATCCTCACCGACCCCCGGCTGCTCGTGCTGGACGACGCGACCTCCGCCGTCGACGCCCGCGTCGAGGCCGAGATCCACGACGCCCTGCGCCAGGTCATGGCGGGCCGCACCACCCTGCTGATCGCGCACCGCCGCTCCACCCTCGCGCTCGCCGACCGCATCGCCGTCCTGGAGGCCGGCCGGCTGGTCGACATCGGCACCCACGACGAACTGCAGGACCGCTGCGCGCTGTACCGGCGGCTGCTGACCGACCCCGACGAACTCGGCGCCGACGTCGTGACCCACGACCCGGCCGGCGAGATCGCCGCCGCGCCCCCGTGGCCGGGCGAGGGCGCGATCACCGGTCTGCTCGACCGCCCCGCCGCCCCGGCCGCGCCCCCGGCCGGCGGCGTCACCCCGGAGCTGTGGCCCGAGGACCGCCGCCACCGCGACGAGACACCCGACCGCGGGGGCGCGGCTCCCGCGGCGGCGGCGGCCGCCCGGGGCGGCCCCGGCAGCATGGCCTCGGCCATGGCCGGCATGCCCGCCACACCCGAACTCCTCGCCCAGGTCGCGGCGCTGCCGCCGGCCGACGACGTCCCGGACGTCGACGAGAAGGCCGCCGCGGACGTCGACAAGGACTTCGGCCTGCGCAGCATGCTGCGCGGCTTCCGCGGGCCACTGATCCTCAGCCTGCTGCTGGTCGCCGTGGACGCGCTCGCCGGACTGCTGCTGCCGGTC
The DNA here is from genome assembly GCF_040644455.1 of Streptomyces sp. NPDC046977. NCBI lineage: Bacteria > Bacillati > Actinomycetota > Actinomycetes > Kitasatosporales > Streptomycetaceae > Streptomyces > Streptomyces sp. NPDC046977. The sequence continues at coordinate 110,339 of NZ_JBEYWO010000008.1, read as the reverse complement.
CTGATCCGGCACGGCATCGACTCCGGCGTCCGGCTGGCCGCGCTCGGCGCGGTCTGGGCCGCCTCGCTGCTCGGCCTCGCCGTCGTCGCCGCGCAGTGGGCCGCCCAGTGGGGATCCACCCGCCTCACCGGCCGGACCGGCGAGCGCGTGCTCTACACGCTCCGCGTGAAGATCTTCGCGCACCTGCACCGGCTCGGGCTCGACTACTACGAGCGCGAGCTGAGCGGCCGGATCATGACGCGGATGACCACCGACGTCGACGCCCTGTCGACGTTCCTGCAGACCGGCCTGGTCACCGCCCTGGTCAGCCTGCTCACCTTCCTCGGCATCCTGGTGGCGCTCCTCGTGATCGACGTGGAGCTGGCCCTGATCGTCTTCGCCACGCTGCCCGTGCTGCTGGTGGCCACATGGGTGTTCCGCCGCAGGTCGGTCAAGGCGTACGAACTGGCCCGCGAGCGCGTCAGCGTCGTCAACGCCGACCTCCAGGAGCACGTCGCCGGGCTTCGCGTCGTCCAGGCCTTCCGCGGCGAGCGCGGCGGAGCGAAGCGGTTCGCCGGCCGCAGCGACGCCTACCGCCAGGCGCGGGTGCGCGGGCAGTGGCTGATCTCCGTCTACTTCCCCTTCGTGCAACTGCTGTCCAGCGTGGCCGCGGCCCTGGTGCTGATCGTGGGCGCGCACCGGATCGGCGCGGGCACCCTCACCGCCGGCGCGCTGGTGGCGTACCTGCTCTACATCGATCTGTTCTTCTCCCCCGTGCAGCAGCTCTCCCAGGTCTTCGACGGCTACCAGCAGGCCTCGGTGTCCCTCGGCCGCATCCGCGAACTGCTGCGCACCCCGACGACGACCCCGGCCGCCGAGACCCCGCGCGAGGTGGGCCGGCTGAGCGGGGAGATCACCTTCCGCGACGTGCACTTCCGCTACGCGAAGGACGCCGCCGAGGCGCTGGCCGGCATCGAACTGCGGATACCCGCCGGGCAGACCGTCGCCTTCGTCGGCGAGACCGGTGCGGGCAAGTCCACCCTGGTCAAGATGGTCGCCCGGTTCTACGACCCCACCTCCGGCGCGGTCCTCGTCGACGGCCAGGACCTCCGCGAACTCGACCTGACCGGCTACCGGCAGCGGCTCGGCGTCGTCCCGCAGGAGGCGTACCTCTTCGAGGGCACCGTCCGCGACGCCATCGCCTACGGGCGCATGGACGCCAGCGACGCCGAGGTGGAGGCCGCCGCGCGTGCCGTCGGCGCCCACGAGATGATCGCCACGCTCGACGGCGGCTATCTGCACACCGTCTCCGAGCGCGGGCGCAACCTCTCGGCCGGACAGCGTCAGCTCATAGCCCTGGCCCGAGCCGAACTGGTCGACCCGGACGTCCTGCTGCTCGACGAGGCGACCGCCGCCCTGGACCTGGCCACCGAGGCCCTGGTCAACCAGGCCGCCGACCGGCTCGCGGTGCGCCGCACCACCTTGGTGGTGGCCCACCGGCTGACCACCGCGGCCCGCGCCGAGCGGGTCGTCGTCATGGACCACGGCCGCGTCGTCGAGGACGGTACGCACGAGCAACTGCTCGCCGCCGACGGCCGGTACGCCGCGCTGTGGCGCACCTTCGTCGGCGAGGACGAGAACAGCGAGGCCGCGGCCTGACGCCGGCGCGGGCGGTCCGTGCCGACCGGTGCGGGCTGCCCGCGGGCCCGGCCGGGGCGCGCGTCAGAGCCGGCGGGCGCACCCCACGCCGTCGGGCCCGCCGCCCACCCGGACGAACAGCACCGTGTCCTTCGGGCAGGCGGCGCGGCTGGCGGCGAGGCGGGTGACCTGGTACTGCGGCTTGTGGGTGGTGGAACCGTCGCAGGGGGTCTCCTTCACCTCGCCCCGCCGCGAGGTGTACACGCAGTCGCCCGCGACGGTCTGCGGTCCCCCGCCCTCGCCCGGGTCGCCCGGGTGAGGGGCCATGAGATTGCGCATGCAGGCATAGCCCTGCGGCCGGGCGGCGCTGACGGTCAGCAGGAAGTCGGTGGTCGCCGGGCAGCGGTCGCCCGGCCGTGCGGCGTTCTTCGACGAGGGCGACGGCGAGGCGGGCAGCAGCCCGTACAGCCGGGTGACCACCCGGGCCAGGGCGGCCGGGTCGTCGCAGGCGATCTCGCGGTAGGAACCGACCGGGTCGCTGGTCGCGCACTCGTCCTGGGCGAGGAAGACCCCGTCCTGCGTGGTCGGTGTCAGGCTCGGTCCGGCGGCGCTGCTGCCGGTCCCGCCCGGGCCCGGCGTGCAGGACGCCAGCAGAACGGCGAGCAGCCAGGCCGCGCCGAGCAGTTGACCCGAGATCGTCTGAATACGCACGGCGGCCCCCCACCACTTCCCCCGGGCGACGGTGCCCCCCTTTGGGGAGGATAAGGGGTCGGGCCCGGTTCCGGGAGGGGCCGCCGTGCGCGCTCCCTGTCAGTACCCCAGACCCCACCCGACGGGATAGAGGTCCCGCGCCGGGTCGTCCGCCCGGACCACCGCCACCGGCAGCTTCCCGCGCGGCCGCACCCGGCCCGCCAGCACCCGGGCCGCCGCGCGCAGGGACACGTCGGTCCACCCGTAGGTGGCCAGTGCCGCCGCCGTCCCGTCCAGCCGCGCGACGTCGTACGGGTTGCGGATCGCGACCTGCACCACCGGCACACCGGTGGCGGCCAGCGCCCGCACCAGCGCGATCTGGCGGTCCGCGGCGGAGCCGACGTTGTACGTGGCCACGACCACCGCGTCGGTGCCGCGCGCGGCGGCCACCGCCCGGTCGATCGCCGCCTGGTCGGGCGCGGCCCCGGTGGACAACGCCTCGGCGTGGTGCCCGAGCGCGGTGAGCGCGGCCGCCAGCACGGTGGTCGGCGGCCCGCCGGTGCCCGAGGGCGCCGCCGGATCGGCTCCGGCCACCAGCAGCCGGCGCCGGGCGGCCAGCGGCAGCACGCCGTTGTTGGCCAGCAGCGTGACGGTGCCGTCGGTGATCCGGTCGGCGGCGGCGAGGTGGGCGCGGGTGCCGACGGCCCTGTCCACGCCGCGGTGGGTGACGTACGGGTCGTCCAGCAGGCCCCGGCGGGCCTTGAGGGTCAGGATGCGCTCCACCGAGCGTTCGATGCGCTCCTCGGTCAGCTCTCCGGAGCGCACCGCGGACAGCACGCCCTGCCAGGCGGTCTCCAGCAGCGGCGGGTTGAGCAGTTGGTCGACGCCCGCCTTGAGGGCGAGGACGGGGACGCGGTCGTCCCCGTACTTCTGGCGCACTCCTTCCATGCCGAGGGCGTCGGTGACGACCACGCCGTCGTAGCCCATCTCCTCGCGGAGGATGCCGGTCAGGATCGCCCGGGACAAGGTGGCGGGGTCGCCGGAGTCGTCGAGGGCGGGCACCAGGATGTGCGCGGTCATGATCGAGTCGATGCCGGCGGCGACGGCCGCGCGGAACGGCGGTGCGTCCAGGCGCCGCCACTCCTCCAGGGAGTGCGTGATGACCGGCAGTTCGAAGTGGCTGTCGGTGCCGGTGTCGCCGTGTCCGGGGAAGTGCTTGGCGGTGGCGACGACCCCGGCGCCCTGATAGCCCGCCACCTGGGCGGCCACGAGCGCGGCGACGGCCTTGGGGTCGGCACCGAAGGACCGTACGCCGATGACCGGGTTGGCGGGGTTGACGTTGACGTCGGCGACCGGCGCGTAGTCCTGGTTGATGCCCATGGCCGCCAGTTCGGCGCCCGCGACGGCGGCGGCGGTGCGCGCGTCGCGGACGCTCCCGGCGGCGCCGAGCGCCATCCCGCCGGGGAAGAGCGTGGCGGGCGAGCCGACGCGGGTGACCGCGCCGTGCTCCTGGTCGGTGGAGATCAGCACCGGGATACGCGAGGCGCGCTGGATGCCGTTGGACAGGTCGGCGATCTGGTGCGGGTCACGGGTGTTGTGGGCCCACGCGAAGTAGATGATGCCGCCGACGTGGTACTTGGCGATGAGTTCGGCGGCACTGGAGACGCCGATCTCGGCCTGGTTGGCGGCCGCGTCGGCGGGGTCGGGCGCGGTGGCCGAGTGGCCGTACACCCGCATCACGAAGAGCTGGCCGATCTTCTCCTCGATGCTCATCCGGTCGATGAGCGCGCGGACGCGTCTGCGGTCGTTCGCCGCGGCCGCGCTCGCGGTGCCCGGGACGCCGAGGGCGAGGGCGGTGGAGGCGGCCGCGGCGGTGCCGAGGAGGGCACGGCGGGACGGACGGGGAGGGCTGTGCATGACGGACTCCTTCCGGCAGGAGGAGGCTGGACACACCGAAGGTGCCACTGAAAGAAACCTTCAAGCAGACACGCTTAGCCGGAAAGTTATTGTCAGTCAATGAGGCGTGCTCGTACCGGCACCAACGAGGACGGCACCGCCAGGACCGCAACCCAGCGCTGCGCCTGGATGCAGCGGATCGTCTCGTCCCCGGTCGTGACGGCCGAGAGCTCCTGACGGTCGATCATCAGCCAGGCCCCGGTCGGCCGGCAGCCCGTCATCACGAACGCGAAGCGCCGCTCGCCCGGCCGCGACGGGTGGCCCGCCAGCTGCTTGCGCACGGTCCTGGCGTCCTTGGGGGAGAGCGTGGCGAGGAAGGCGTCGAGCTGCCGGCCCGACGTCACCTCGGCGTTCCGGGCGCCGGGCGCGCGTTCCCCGCCGTCCAGCCGGCCGAAGGCCACCGTCCGGCCCGGTCCGGCCGGGTCGGGCTGCGGGCTGGGCTCCTGGGCGAACCGCGGATGCGCGGGCATCCGGTCGCGGGGCACCTCGAAGACGGTGACGACCTGGTGGGCCGCGAAGCACTCCGGCGGCGGAGGCGGCTGGACGAGCCCGAGCACCAGCCGGTCGCCGCTGCGGAACAGCTGTGCGTCCGTGGCGGCGCTGCACCCGGTCGTACGGTTCCAGGCGACCAGCACATAGCGCGAGAAGTCCGTGGCGGCGGCCCGCTTGCCGATCTCCGCGCCCACCGCGGGGTCCGACGCGGCGAACCACCCCGGGAACCGGCCCGCGTCGCGTTCGTCGTTCAGCACCGTGTGCAGCGACGGGGCCCGGACGGACGACGAGAAGTACACCCGGTGCGAGGCGATCCCGCCCTGGCGGGGCGCCGAGGGGGCGACCGGAACCGAAGGGGGGGCGGAAGTGGAGGTGGAGGCGGGGGGCTTGGGATCCGACGTCGGCGTGACGATGGCGGACGACGCGGGGCCGCCACCGGCGCTCTCGGAGGGGGGCGCACCGGTGGCGGACTGCTGCCGGCCGCAGGCGGCGGAGAGGGTTGTCAGCGACGCAGCCAGCAGCGTGACCGACACCGCTTTGCGGAGACTCACCAGCAGCACGTGGGTTGGACGGGACGCGGCCCGGAACGGTTCCCTGCGTGTGGAGGACATCCGCCTATGGTCGGGCAACGACCCGCGGGTAGTGCTCCCGCAACACGCGGACCGTCTCACTGATGGCGGGACGCCGTGACGCCCCCGTGCGCCACAAGGCGTACAGCCGCCGCACCGGCGCCGGCTCCAGTGGCACCACGGCCACGCCCGCCGGCACCGGCCCACGCCCCAGCCGCGGCACCAGCGCGATCCCGAGTCCGGCGGCCACCAGCTCCAGCTGCGTCTGGTACTCGGCGACCTGGAACGCGAGGTCGGGCTCGCTGCCCAGTTCCCGCAAGGTCCGCACCAGCCACTCGTGGCAGACGTGCCCCGGCGGCTGGCAGATCCACCGCCGGTCGACGAGGTCCTCGCGGGCCAGGGGGCCGCGGGCCGCCAGGGGATGCGCGGCGGGCACCAGGATGTCGCAGTGGTCCTCGCCGACCTCCACCCGCTCCAGCCCCTCGGGGGAGGGCAGCGGCGCGATGTCCCAGTCGTGCACCACGGCCAGGTCGACCACGCCGCGCGCGACCAGGTCGACGGCCAGGTGCGCGCCCTCCTCCAGCAGCCGCAGCTCCAGCGACGGGTGGGCCGCCGCCAGTTCGGCGAGCACGCCCGGCAGCAGCCCGCGCGCGGCGGTGGGGAAGGCGACCGTGGTCAGCCGGCCGGTGGGCCTGCCGCGCCGCTCCTCCAGGGCGACCTCGGCCCGCTCGACGATGGCCATCAGCTCCTGCGCGGTCTCGGCCAGCAGTTGTGCCGCCTCGGTCAGCGCCACCCCGCGGCCCTGCCGTTCCAGCAGGGTGGTGCGGGTCTCCCGCTCCAGCTTCGTGATCTGCTGCGAGACCGCGGAGGCGGTGTAGCCGAGGGCGGTCGCCGCCGCGCCGACGGAGCCGTGCACATGCACCGCGTGCAGTGCGCGCAGCCGGGCCAGGTCCAGCATCCGTTCACCCCATCGTTCAGAGATCGTGAATCCGATCGCCCGGCGACAGGTGCGGTTGCTGAAGAGTCGCCGGAACCGCAGGATACGGCGCCCGCCGCCGGGACGATGTGACGCGCGCCTCGTGCTCGTGCCGCCCCCCGTGCGAGCGGCGGGCGGATCAGGCCGACTCGCCGAGCAACCTCAGCAGATGGGAACGGCCCCGCGACAGCAGCTCCGGCAGCGCCCGCACCTGCGGGAACCAGCGGCGCTCGTACTCCCAGCACAGCCAGCCGTCCCAGCCCGCCCGGCTGAGCACCTCCACCGTCCCGGCGAGCGGCACGGCCCCGCGGCCGAGCGGCACCGGGGTGGTGTCCTGCGCCGAGGAGACGTCCTTGACCTGCACATAGCCCAGATACGGCGCGAGCACCGGGTAGGTGTGCTCCGGCTGCTCCCCACCGAGCCACGGGTGCAGCACGTCCCAGAGGGCGCCCGCGCTGTGATGGCCCACCAGTCCCAGGACCCGGGCCACGTCCGCGCCGGTGCGGTGCGAGTCGTGGGTCTCCAGCAGCAGCCGAACGCCCAGGTCCGACGCCTCCGACGCCACGGCGGCCAGGCGGCGGGCCGCGCGGGTGTCCGCGTCGTCCGGCTGCGACCCGTTCCCCGCGCCCGGGAACACCCGCAGGTGCGGGGCCCCGAGGCCGGCGGCGAGCCGCATGTGGTCGCGCAGCCCGCGCAGTACGGGCTCGTCCTCGCCCGGAGCGGCCACCTGGACATAAGAGGCGACCGCGACGACGTCGACCCCGGCGGACCGGAACTCCCCGCGCACCGCGGCCCGCTCGCGCTCCGTCAGGCCGGCGTGCACCGGCTCGTCGTGACCGGCCCGCAGCTCCACACCGTGCCAGCCGTGCCCGGCCGCCAGCCGGGCCACGTCCGCCATGGGCAGCCCGGGCACGCCCAGGGTCGAGAACGCGAGCTTCACTTTCCGGACGTTACAGCACCAGTCGCCAGTCCTGCCCGACGAGATCCTTGCCGAAGCTGTGGTGCGGCTTCTGCCCGGTCAGCTCGAATCCGGCCGCCTGGTAGATCCGGCGGGCCGAGGTCAGGACGTCGTTCGTCCACAGCACCAGCTCGCTCCTGCCGGTCTCGCGGGCGTACCGGACGCAGGCGTCGACCAGGTCCCGGCCGATGCCGTGGCCGCGGGCGGAGGGGTCCACCAGCAGCAGGCGCAGCCGGGCCGTGCCGGGTTGCTCGCCCGGCACGCAGAAGACGCAGCCGGCGCGTTCGCCGTCCAGTTCGGCGATCCAGGCGCGCTCGTGGCCGTCGGCGACGATCCGGGCGACGAGCGTCTCGTACTCGGCGTTCCAGCCGAACTCCTCGGCGTAGACCTCCGCGTTGCGCTGCACCACCCAGCCCAGGTCGCCGGGGCGCAGCCCGCGCAGCCGGACCCGTCCGGCGGCCTGGACGGGCCCGGTGGCGGACTCGGGGGCGGCGGCTCCGCCCAGGACCTCGCGGACCGTGCGCATGGCGCCGGTCAGCCGTTCGCGGTCGCGCGGGGCCAGGCCGCCGACCATGGACGCGACGGCGTCCCGGGACCGTTCCTCCAGCAGCCCGGCGGCCGCCCGGCCGTCCGGTGTCAGGTCCACCCGCTGCCGCCGGGCGTCCCGTTCCGAGGCGGTCCGGGTCACCAGCCCGCGCTGCTCGAAGGCCGCGAGCATCCGGCTGAGCTGCCCGGCGTCGACGGACAGCGCCGCCCGCAGATCGGCGGCGTCGAGCCCGTCGGCGTGGGCGAGTTCGTACAGGACGCGGGCCTCGGTGAGCGTGTAGGGGGTGTGCAGATGGCGGCTGTAGTCCAGCGCCCCGACGAGGTTGGTGTAGAAGCGGTTGAACGCCCTGATCTCCTGAACGGTCACGGTCCTTGTGCCTCTCCCGGGGAAATCCTTTGACTCAGTCAAAAATATTCCGCCGTGGGGCACTCCGCCAGGGCCGCGCGGTGTGCCGCCGCGTCTCCGTTCCGGGCCCGCTACGCGTCCTGCCGCGGCGGCGCGGTGGAGGCCCGCACCATGAGTTCCGTGCGAACGGTCGCGAGCCCCCCGGGCGGCGGCACCTGACGTCCCATCACCAGACGTCCGGCACGGACCCCGGCCTCCTGGAGCGGGATCCGCACGGTGGTGAGCGCGGGTGAGGCGTCGGCGCTGAACGGCAGGTCGTCGTAACCGGCCACCGAGACGTCCTCCGGGATGCGCAGTCCGCGTTCGCGCAGGGCGGCGCAGACGCCCAGGGCGACACTGTCGTTGGCGGCGAGGACCGCGGTGAGACGGGGCTCGCGGCGCAGCAGTTCGTGGGCGGCGTCGTAGCCGGAGGAGCGGTCGTAGTAGCCGTGCACCGTGAGGCGGTCGAGCTCCGCGGCGGAGCCGGCGAGGCCCGCGTCCGCGAGGGCGGCGCGGTGGCCCTCGATCCGGTGCCGCGTGGTGGTCCGTTCGGCGGGGCCCGCGACATAGCCGATGGTGCGGTGGCCGAGGGCGAGCAGGTGCTCGGTGAGGCGCTGGGCGCCGCCGCGGTTGTCGAAGGCCACGGTCACGACGGCGTCTCCCGCGGAGCCGGGGAGCGCGGCGAGTCCGGGCAGCGGGGGCCGGCCGCACAGCACGATCCGTGTGCCCGATGCGGCGAGCCGGGCGAGCCGGCCGGCGACGGCCGCGGAGTGCTCGGTGCCCTCCACGGCGCCGCCGGTGAGCACCACCCCGGCCGCGCGCTGCCGTGCCAGCAGGGTGAGGTAGTTGAGCTCCGCCTCGGGCGAGCCGCCGGTGTTGCAGACGACGGCGAGCTTCCCGGCGCCCGCCGGCATCCCGGCCGGGGTCTCCGGGCCGCCGCTGATCTCGCTCTGCACGGCACTGGCGATCAGACCGAAGAAGGGGTCGGCGACGTCGTTGACGAGCACGCCGACGAGGTCGGAGGTGGCGGCGGCGAGCGCGCGGGCATGGCCGTTGACGACGTAGTCCAGGTCGTCCACGGCCCGAAGGACGCGCTCGCGGGTGTTCCCGGCGACCGGGTAGTTGCCGTTCAGCACGCGCGACACGGTTGCGGCGGACACTCCGGCGTGCGCCGCGACGTCGGCCAGGGTCACTGCCATGCTTCTGCTTCCTCCGGTTCGGTCCGTTTCGGGCCCTCGGCCCGTGGCCGCACATGTTCTCATCCCGGGGGCCCTCGGGGAGGGGGTCCGTCCCGGCCCGGAGGGCAGAAAGCGCTGTCTGTCAGAAGGTGGTGCTTCTTGTCGATTGTCGTGGCGATGGCTAGCGTGAGGCCCGGGAAAGCGCTTGCTGTCATTGCCACCCCTCGGCGCGCCGCCGCCGAAGAGAGGAACTGCCGTGTCACGCAAGGCAGTTCGGATCACCATGAACGGCGTCACCGGCCGCGCGGGCTGCCGCCGGCGTCGCGTCCGCACGGTCCTCGCCGCGCGCGGGCGGGGCCGTTCCGGCGGCAGCGGCACTCCACGGCCGGAGCGCGCCTTCGCCGGACGGCCCGGCCCGGACCCCGCTCCGGTCCCCACCGGTCCCGACGCGGTGCCCGCCGGCCCGGCCGCCGGCCGCTGCTCCGCCGTGCGGGCAACCGCCGTTCGCCGGGCGGTGGTTCCCGTGGGCGTCGCGGCGGGCCGGCATGTCCGCAGGAGGCATCCGGCCGCCACCGGGCCGACGGGCTCACCGCGACCGGCCCGCCCGGTCACGGCCGCCGGCGGCCCGCACCACGTCGTCCAGGACGGCCCGCGCAACCGGCCCACGCGGCACCGCCGCCGCGCCCCGGAACCGATCCGGAAGCCCGGTGTGCGTGGTTTCCGGCCGCAGTGGGAATTCTTCCCGCGCCACGTCCTCCCCGACGAGCCCTCGCCCCGTGATCCGGCCGCCGGCGCCCACGGGGCGCAACGCGCCGAACGTGCCGTACCGACAGAGCCCGCCCTCGGATCCCCGACCACGGCCCGCCGTCCCGACGTACCGGAGCTGACCCTGTGACGACCATCCGTCTCCCCGACGCCTCGGGGGAGTTGCGGCCGTACCGGCCGCGCACCGAGCCGGCGGTCCACTTCTCCGCACCTGCCGACGGCGCCGCGCCGCGCAGCCGCGTCGTGTACGCGGCGGCGCACGTCGTCGCGGACCCGTTCCGCACCGCCCCCGGTCTGCCGGCGGCCGTCGACTGGGATGCGACCCTCGCCTTCCGCCGCCACCTGTGGTCCCACGGACTGGGGGTGGCGGAGGCGATGGACACCGCGCAGCGCGGATCGGGCCTGGACTGGCCGGCCGCGGCCGAGTTGACGCGCCGTTCCTGCGCGGAGGCCCGGGCCATGGGCGGCCGCATCGTGTGCGGCGTGGGCACCGACCAGCTGCCCGTGACCGAGATCGGCTATCCCTACAGCCTGGACGACGTCCGCAGGGCGTACGAGGAGCAGCTCGCGCTCGTCGAGGACGCCGGCGGGCAGCCCGTGCTGATGGCCTCCCGCGCCCTTGCCGCGGTCGCCAAGGGGCCCGAGGACTATCTGGAGGTGTACGGCCATCTCCTGCGGCAGTCCGCGCGACCCGTCGTCCTGCACTGGCTCGGGCCGATGTTCGACCCCGCGCTGGAGGGCTACTGGGGAAGCACCGCCCTGGACGCCGCCACCCACACCTTCCTGGAGCTGGTCGCGGCGCACCCCGGCACGGTCGACGGGGTCAAGATCTCCCTGCTGGACGCGGAGCGCGAGATCGGGCTGCGCCGCCTTCTCCCGGACGGCGTGCGGTGCTACACCGGCGACGACTTCCACTACCCCGAGCTGATCGCCGGGGACGAGCAGGGCCACAGCCACGCCCTGCTCGGTGTCCTCGACCCGCTCGCGCCCCTGGCCGCCGGCGCCCTCCGCGCGCTGGACTCCGGTGACACCGCCGCCTTCCGCTCGCTGCTCGACCCGACGGTCGAGCTGGCCCGGCACCTGTTCGGGCCGCCCACCCGCCACTACAAGACCGGTGTCGTCCTGCTCGCCTGGCTCGCCGGCCACCAGTCGCACTTCACGATGCTCGACGGTCTGCACTCGGCCCGCCCCCTTCCCCATCTGGCCCGCGCGTACGAACTGGCCGACCGCCTCGGCCTGTTCCTCGACCCGGCGCTCGCCGCGTCCCGCATGCGGAACTTGCTCTCTGTGTACGAAGTGTGACAGTGGGTACTGACAATCGCGTCCCGGACGATCTCGCGCGGCTCAGCGTCAACCAGGAGACTGTGCGCCAACTCGCCCTTCCCGAACTGGTCGACGGCCTCGCCGCCCGCGGCGTGCCGGGCGTCGGCCTGTGGCGCGGGCCGGTCCGCGACTTCGGTGTGGAGGCCGCCGCGAAGCTCGTCCGCGACGCGGGGCTCACGGTCACCTCGCTGTGCCGCGGCGGCTTCTTCACCGCCTCCGACCCCGGTGAGCGGGCCGCCGCGCTCGCCGACAACCGCGCGGCGGTGGACGAGGCCGCGGCGCTGGGCACCGGCACGCTCGTGCTGGTCTCCGGCGGCCTCCCGGCCGGGGAACGCGATCTCGCCGCCGCGCGCGAACGGGTCGCCGACGCCGTGGCCGAACTCGCCCCGTACGCCGGCGAGCGGGGCGTCCGGCTCGCGATCGAGCCGCTGCACCCGATGTTCGCCTCGGACCGCTGTGTCGTGTCGACCCTCGCCCAGGCCCTGGACATCGCCGAGCGCTTCCCCGCCGAGCGGGTCGGCGTGGTGGTGGACACCTACCACCTGTGGTGGGACGACCTCGCCGGCCGGGGTATCGCGCGGGCGGGGGAGGGCGGCCGCATCGCCTGCTTCCAGGTGGCGGACTGGATCACCCCGCTGCCCGCGGGCGTCCTGCTGGGGCGCGGGCAGCTCGGCGACGGGTGCGTCGATCTGCGGGGGTTCCGCGAGCAGGTGGACGCGACCGGATTCGCCGGGCCCGTCGAGGTCGAGATCTTCAACCCGGCGCTGTGGGCCCGTGACGGCGGGGACGTTCTGGACGAAACCATCGCAAGGTACCGCGCCCACGTGCGGTGAACCGCTCTCCGAGGGGTGATCGGAAAACTTTGAAATTTCTTCCGGAGGGCGTACAACCATCCCCCGGGCCCGTGGGTCTATGTAGCGTCAAGACCCTGAGGGGGGCCTCGTACGGGTCTTGAGTGAGGGGGAGGCGCGGTGTCCGGAGGGGGCTCGGGACACCCCGCAGAGGGAGGGGAACGCTTAAGGGGTCCGGCCGAGCCGGACCCCTTTCGCCGTACTCGGGGCGGACTGCGGGCCCCGCGCCCCGCGGGCGGTCAGCGCTTCTCGCGCGCCCGCCGGGCCAGTACCGCCGCGACCACCGGGATGATCGACTCCAGTGCCCCGGCGACCGCCTTCTCCGGCAGGCCGGTCCGCTTGGCCACCGCCCGCGCCGCAGGAACGGCGACCTTCGCCAGGACCGCCACGAGGGCGCCGTTGTTGCTTCCGCCCTGTGCGCCGCCCTGCACCCCGGCGAAGCCGGCGGCCGCGGCGGGCAGTGGTTCGGTCGCGTTCGCCGCCTGCTCCATGGCCTGGCACAGTTCGGCCGTTCCGCCGGGGGTCACCGCGTCGTCGGTGAGCACCCCGGTGAGCGAGGCCACGGAACCGCCCACGACCTGCCGCGTCTCGTCGGCGCCGGTACCGAGCAGCGCGGCGATCTCCCGGAGCCGGTCCTCGCCCAGCTCCTCCAGTACCTCGTCCTTCAGCGGTCGATCGCTCATGCTCCGGACGTTAGTTGCCAATCGCCCGCTCGGCCCGCCGACCGCAGCCGGACGGATGTACCCCGCTCAGAAGGGGACACCGCAGCGCAGGACGACGTTCGCGTAGGGCCGCGCCTCCCCGGTGCGGACGACCAGCCTGGCCCGGTGGGTCAGCGCCTTGAAGTCCTCGTGGGGGACCAGCTCCAGGTCCGGGAACGCCTCCTCGAGCTGCGCGGTGACCTCGGGGTTGTGCTCGCGCACCTCCTTGGCGGCGACGGCGCCCTCGATCACCAGCTCTTCCTGGAGGCCCTTGAGCACCTCGGCGAACGAGGGCGTCCCCGCGCGGAAGGCGAGATCGACGACGACGGGGCCGGGCGGGATCGGCAGGCCCGCGTCGCAGACGACGACCAGGTCGGTGTGGCCGAGCGCGGCGAGCGCGCCCGCCAGGTGGCGGTTGAGGATTCCGGACTTCTTCACAGCTGTTCCGTCTCGTCGAGGGTGGGGAAGGACTCCTGCGCACCCGCCTTGGTCACGGCCGCGGCGCCGACGCGCACCGCGAACCGCACGGCGGTCTCCAGGTCGTCGCCGGCGCCCAGTCGCCAGGCCAGCGCCCCGGTGAACGCGTCACCGGCCCCGGTGGTGTCGACGGCCTCCACGCGCAGGCTGGGCACGTGCACCGCGCCGTCGGCGGTCGCCGCGAGGGCGCCCCCGGCACCCAGGGTGACGACCACCGAGCGCGGCCCGAGGGCGAGCAGTCCCCGCGCCCAGTCCTCCGGAGTGGCTCCCGCGTCCTCGCCCAGCAGGAAGCGCGCCTCGTGCTCGTTGACCACGAGCGGATCGCAGCCCTCCAGGACCTTCGGCGGCAGCGGCGCCGGGGGCGACGGGTTGAGCACCACGCGCGTCCCGGCCTCCGTTGCCGCCGCCACGACGGCGGCCACGGTCGCGGGAGGGATCTCCAGTTGCAGTGACACCACGGGGGCGGCGGCCAGCAGCTCGTGCGCCCCGGCCACATCGGCCGTCCCCAGGCGCCCGTTGGCGCCCGGCGAGACGACGATGCTGTTGTCGCCGGAAGGGTCCACCGTGATCAGCGCGACCCCGGTGGGGGTGTCGCCGATCAGGATGCCGGAGGTGTCGACGCCGGCCGATCTGAGCGACCCCGTCAGCAGCCGCCCGTGCGCGTCGTCGCCGACCCGCGCCAGCAGCGCCGTGCGGGCGCCCAGGCGGGCGGCGGCGACGGCCTGGTTGGCGCCCTTGCCACCGGGGTGGGTGGCCAGGTCGGAGCCGAGGACGGTCTCGCCCGCCACCGGGCGGCGTTCGACGTGGATCACCAGGTCGGCGTTGGCCGACCCCACGACCAGCAGGTCGTAGCCGTGCATCTTTGTGTTCCCTTCGCGGAATCGGCCGTAACGGTGCGTCGCGTCAGGACGTGAAGCCCGCGACGTTCTGCGCCGTGACGACCTTGACCGGCACCTTGACCAGGGTCGGGAGCTTGTCGCCCTTGGCGGCCTTCACGGCGTTCTGCACGGCCAGCTTGCCCAGTTCGCTGGGCTGCTGGGCCACGGACGCGGTGAGCGTGCCCGCCTTGACCGCGGTCAGGCCGTCGGGGGTGCCGTCGAAGCCGACGACCTTGACGGTCTTGCCGGCCTTGGAGCCGAGCGCCTTGATGGCGCCGAGGGCCATCTCGTCGTTCTGCGCGAAGACGCCGGTGACGTCGGAGTGCGCCTGCAGCAGGTTGGTCATGACGTCCAGGCCCTTGGTGCGGTCGAAGTCCGCGGCCTGCTCGGCGACCACCTTGATGCCGGGGTAGGCCTTGATGCCCTCGTCGAAGCCCTGGCCGCGCTCGTTGGCGGCGGAGGTGCCCGCGGTGCCCTGGAGCACGACCACGGTGCCCTTGCCGCCGAGGGACTCGGCCAGCGTCTTGGCGGCCAGCCGGCCGCCCTCGACGTTGTCGGAGGCGACGGTGGTCGCGAGGTCGGCCTTGTTGACGCCGCGGTCGGCGGCGACGACGGGGATGTTCGCCTTGTTGGCGGCCTTCACCGACGGGCCGGCCGCGTCGGAGTCCACCGGGTTGACGATGATCGCCTTGACGTTCTGGCTGGTGAAGTTCTGCAGCTGGTTGGCCTGCTGGGACGCGTCGTTCTGCGCGTCGGTCACGGTCAGGTTCACGCCCTCCTTCTTCGCCTCGGCCTGGGCGCCTTCCTTGAGCTGGACGAAGAAGGGGTTGTTGAGGGTCGAGACCGACAGGCCGACCTTCGTGCCGGAGGACGAGCCGGAGCCGGAGTTGCAGGCGGCGGCGGTGAGGGCGAGGGCGCTGACGGCGACTGCGGTGACCGTGATCTTCTTGATACGCATGGGTGGTTCCTTGCGGGTGTGATGAGGGTGGTGTGCGGAAGGGCGGCGCGTGGCGTCAGCCACGACGGCGCAGGGTGTCCAGGAGGACCGCCAGGGCAATGACGACGCCGATCACGACCTGCTGCCAGAAGGCGGAGACCGAGAGCAGGTTGAGGCCGTTGCGCAGCACGGCCAGGATCAGCGCGCCGATCAGGGTTCCGGAGGCCTTGCCGACGCCGCCGGACAGGCTGGCGCCGCCGATGACCACCGCGGCGATGGCGTCGAGTTCGTAGCCGTACGCCGCCTGCGGCTGCGCCGAGGCGAGCCGGGAGGCCAGGACGATGCCGGCGACCGCCGCGAAGAGGCCGGACAGGCCGTAGATGACGAGCTTCTGGCGCTTGACGCGGATGCCGGAGAGGCGGGCCGCCTCCTCGTTGCCGCCGATCGCGTACATGGCGCGGCCCATGTAGGTGCGGCCCAGGATCACGGCCGTGGCGACGCCCGCGACGATCATCACCAGGACGGGCACGGGCAGCCAGCCGCCGATGGTGTCGCCGAGGTGGGAGACGGAGTCGGGGAACGCGATCGGGCTGCCCTGGGAGATGACCAGGGTCAGACCGCGGCCGATGGAGAGCATCGCCAGGGTGGCGATGAAGGGCGGCAGCTTGCCGAAGGAGACCAGCAGGCCGCTGAGCAGACCGCTGGCCACACCGGTGGCCACGGAGAGCACGACCGCCAGCCACACCGGCAGGCCCGCGGAGCTCGCGCTCCAGGCCAGCACCGTCGCCGAGAGTGCCGCGACGGAGCCGACCGACAGGTCGATGCCGGCCGCGACGATCACAAAGGTGGAGCCGAAGGCCAGGATCGCCACGACGGCCGCCTGGACGCCGACATTGAGCAGGTTCTGCGTGCTCAGGAAGTCGCCCGACAGGAACGACAGTGCCACGAGCAGAACGACCAGGGCGCTGAGGGCGCCGTTGTTGAGGAGCACGCGGCGAGCCGCGGCGACGCCACCCGTGTCCGTCGTCTTCTTGAGCGTGTCAGTGGCCACGGGAGCCCTCCACATCCTTCTTCGTCGCAGTGGTGTTGCTGTTGCCGTTGTCCGCGGTGCCAGGGGTGCCCGCGCCGACGGCGAGGGCCATGACCGAGTCCTGAGTGGCCTGGTCCGCGGAGAGTTCGCCGGCGATCCGGCCCTGGGACATCACCAGGACGCGGTCGCTCATGCCCAGCACCTCGGGGAGGTCGCTGGAGATCATCAACACGGCGTGGCCGGAGGCCGTGAGCTGGTTGACGAGCTGGTAGATCTCCACCTTGGCGCCGACGTCGATGCCACGGGTGGGCTCGTCGAGGATCAGCACCTTGGTGTCGGCCAGCAGCCACTTGCCGATGACGACCTTCTGCTGGTTTCCGCCGGACAGGGTGCGCACGTGCTGCTGGAGACCGGCCATGCGCACCTTGAGCTGCCCCGAGATGCGGTCGGCGTCCTTGCGCTGGCCCGTCCGGTCGACGAAACCGGCCCGGGTGGCGCGACCGAGGGTGACCAGGCCCAGGTTCTCCTGGACGCTGGCGTCCAGGACCAGGCCCTGGCCCTTGCGGTCCTCGGGCACCAGGCCGATGCCCGCGTCCATGGCGGCGTTGACGTCGTGCCGGCGCAGCCGCTTCCCGAGCACCTCGACGGTCCCGGAGTCGTAGGGGTCGGCGCCGAAGACCGCGCGCACGACCTCGGTGCGCCCGGCGCCGACGAGTCCGGCCAGGCCCACCACCTCGCCGGCCCGCACCTCGAAGCTCACGTCCTGGAAGACGCCGCCGCGGGTGAGGCCCTCGACCCGCAGCAGCGGCGCACCGGCGTCGGAGCGCTCACGCGGGTACTGCTGGTCGATGCTGCGTCCGACCATGAGCCGGACCAGTTCGTCCTCGGGCGTGCTCGCGGGCACCTGGGCAACGCTGCGCCCGTCGCGCAGGACCGTCACACGGTCGCCGAGCGCGGCGATCTCCTCCAGGTGGTGGGTGATGAAGACGATGCCGACGCCGTCGGCGCGCAGCTGGCGCACGATCGCGAAGAGCTTCTCGACCTCCTCACTGGTGAGGACCGCGGTCGGCTCGTCCATGATCAGCACCCGGGCGTCCAGGCTGAGCGCCTTGGCGATCTCCACCATCTGCAGGCGGGCGATGCCCAGTTCCCCCACCGGGGTGCGGGGGTCGACGTCCACCCCGACGCGCTCGAGCAGCGCAGCGGCATCGGCGTTCATCTTCTTGCGGTCCAGCAGGCCGAAGCGGCGCGGCTGGCGGCCCAGGAAGATGTTCTCGGCCACGCTGAACGTGGGGACGAGGTTGAACTCCTGGTAGATGGTGGCGATGCCGAGCCGTTCGGCGTCCTGCGCGCCGTGGATGCGCACCTCCTGGCCGTCCACGAGCAGGCGCCCGCCGTCCGGGCGGTTGGCGCCGGACAGCATCTTGATGAGGGTGCTCTTGCCCGCGCCGTTCTCGCCGAGCAGGACGTGCACTTCGCCGCCGTGCAGGTCGAAGTCGACGCCGTCGAGGGCGACCACGCCGGGGAAGACCTTGCGGACTCCCTCCATGCGGAGGATCTCGGGGCTGGTCGTGCTCAACGGGGGCTCCCTTCGGACGCGCCGCTGGAGCGGCGCACTACGAGGCGGGCGGAGACGGTGACCGACGGTGCGGGCCGGCCCTCCACCCGGTCGATCAGCGAGCGCACGGCCGCCCGGCCGAGCTCGCCCGTGGGCTGGGAAATCGCCGTGATCGGCGGATCGGTGTGGAGGAACCACGGGATGTCGTCGAACGCGGCGAGGGCGATGTCCTGCGGGACCCGCAGGCCGCGGGCGCGGATCTCGTCCATGGCGCCGAGCGCCATCAGGTTGTCCGCGGCGAAGACCGCGTCCGGCGGGACCGGGAGGTCGAGGAAGCGGGCGGTGGCCCGGCGGCCGCTGTCCGCTTGGAAGTCGCCCTGCCCGATGTAGTCGTCGGGCAGGGCGAGGCCGAATGCCTCGAGCGCGTCGCGAAAGGCCTTCACGCGCTCGCGGCCGGTGGTGGTCGCGGCCGGGCCCGAGATGATCGCCAGCCGGCGGTGCCCGAGGGCGTGCAGGTGGGCGACCAGGTCGCGGACCGCCTCGCAGCCGTCGGTGCGGACCACGGGCACGTCGTTGCCGATGCCGGGGATCCACCGGTCCACGAAGACCATGGGGGTGCCGGCGAGCACCGCGTCCATGATCAGCGGCGAGCCGCCGTCCGTGGGGCTGACCAGCAGGCCGTCGATGCGTCGGTCCAGGAGGGTGCGGATGTGGTGGTCCTGCTGCTCCGGCCGCTCGTCGGCGTTGCCGATGATCACGCTGTAGCCGAGCGCCCTGGCCTCGTCCTCGACCGAGCGGGCGAGCTCGGTGAAGAACGGGTTCAGCACGTCGCTGATGACCAGGCCGAGCGTTCGCGTCTGGTCGGTGCGCAGCGACCGGGCCACCCCGTTGGGGCGGTAGCCGAGTTCGGCCACGGCCTCGAGCACCCGGGTGCGGGTGTCCGGGCGGACCGCGGGGTGGTCGTTGAGCACGCGGGACACCGTCGCGACGGATACGCCGGCGCGGGATGCCACGTCCTTGATGCTCGCCACCGTCCACCTCCTCGTGGAATCGATTACAAGGAGGATTGGAAACGATTACATGCGCGGCGACAAGAGCACGCAACCGGATCGTTACATTCCAGACCCTCGTGCGGGCGGAGTTGTCCACAGGCCCGGAGGGGCTGTCGGCGCGGGAAGGTACCTTCGGAACACGACGTCGGATCACGTCGGCGGACGGGGGAGGAGGCCCGTGTCATGGGGGAATCGGGGGCATGCCGCATCGGGCCGCGGCCCCGTCCGCGGCGCGCTCCGCGCGGGACGCCGGCGCGGGTTTTGCGGGGGGTGGTGAGGTGACGCAGTCGCAAGAGTCACAACGCCCGGCACTGGCCGAGGTGACCGGTGTCCTGGAACGCATCACGTACGCCAACGAGGAGAACGGCTACACGGTCGCCCGGGTCGACACCGGCCGCGGCGGCGACCTGCTCACCGTGGTCGGCGCCCTGCTCGGCGCCCAGCCGGGCGAGTCGCTGCGCATGCAGGGCCGCTGGGGCTCCCACCCGCAGTACGGCCGCCAGTTCACGGTGGAGAACTACTCCACGGTGCTGCCCGCCACGATCCAGGGCATCCGCCGCTACCTCGGCTCCGGGCTCATCAAGGGCATCGGCCCGCGGATCGCCGAGCGGATCGTGGAGCACTTCGGCACCGACACCCTGGACGTCATCGAGCGCGAGCCGGCCCGCCTGGTCGAGGTCCCCGGCCTCGGCCCCAAGCGCACCCGCCTGATCGGCGCCGCCTGGGAGGAGCAGAAGGCCATCAAGGAGGTCATGGTCTTCCTCCAGAGCGTCGAGGTGTCCACCTCCATCGCGGTGCGCATCTACAAGGAGTACGGGGACGCCTCGATCTCCGTGGTGAAGAACCAGCCCTACCGCCTGGCCGCCGACGTGTGGGGCATCGGCTTCCTCACCGCGGACCGCATCGCCCGCGCGGTCGGCATCCCGCACGACAGCCCGGAGCGGGTCAAGGCCGGTCTTCAGTACGCCCTGTCCCAGGCCACCGACAACGGCAACTGCTTCCTGCCGGAGGAGCAGTTGCTCTCCGACGCCGTGAAGCTGCTCCAGGTCGACACCGGGCTGGTCATCGACTGCCTGGCCGAGCTGGCCGCGGAGGAGGGCGTGGTGATCGAGCCCGTGCCCGGCCCGGACAGCGAGGAGCCCGTGCGCGCGGTCTACCTGGTGCCCTTCCACCGGGCCGAGATCTCGCTGGCGGGCGCGCTGCTGCGGCTGCTGCGCGGCCCCGAGGACCGGATGCCCGCCTTCCACGACGTGGACTGGGACAAGGCGCTGGCCTGGCTGGCCGAGCGCACGGGGGCGAACCTGGCTCCCGAGCAGCAGCAGGCGGTGCGGCTGGCGCTGACCGAGAAGGTGGCGGTGCTGACCGGCGGCCCCGGCTGCGGCAAGTCGTTCACCGTCCGCTCCGTGGTGGCCCTTGCGCAGGCCAAGAAGGCCAAGGTCGTCCTGGCCGCGCCGACCGGGCGGGCCGCCAAGCGGCTGGCCGAGCTGACCGGGGCCGAGGCGTCCACCGTGCACCGGCTGCTGGAGCTCAAGCCCGGCGGGGACGCCGCGTACGACCGGGACCGGCCGCTAGAGGCCGATCTCGTGGTCGTCGACGAGGCGTCCATGCTGGACCTGCTGCTGGCCAACAAGCTGGTCAAGGCCGTGCCGCCGGGCGCCCATCTGCTGTTCGTCGGCGATGTCGACCAGTTGCCCAGCGTCGGCGCGGGAGAGGTGCTGCGCGACCTGCTGGACGAGCGGAGCCCGGTCCCCTCGGTGCGGCTGACCAGGATCTTCCGCCAGGCGCAGGAGTCGGGGGTGGTGACCAACGCGCACCGCATCAACTCCGGCGTCCCGCCGCTCACCCAGGGGCTCGGCGACTTCTTCCACTTCGTGGAGGACGACGGCGAGGAGACGGCCCGGCTCACCGTGGACGTGGTGGCCCACCGGATCCCCCGCCGGTTCGGCCTGGACCCGCGCCGCGACGTCCAGGTGCTGGCGCCCATGCACCGAGGACCGGCCGGCGCGGGCGTGCTCAACGGACTGCTCCAGCAGGCGGTGACCCCGGCCCGCCCCGACCTCCCCGAGCGCCGCTTCGGCGGCCGCACCTTCCGCGTCGGCGACAAAGTCACCCAGATCAGGAACAACTACGAGAAGGGCGCGAACGGCGTCTTCAACGGCACCGTGGGCGTGGTCACCTCCCTGGACACCGTGGAGCAGCGGCTCACCGTCCTGACCGACGAGGACGAGGAGATCCCCTACGACTTCGACGAACTCGACGAGCTCGCCCACGCGTACGCGGTGACCATCCACCGTTCGCAGGGGAGCGAGTATCCCGCCGTAGTGATCCCGGTCACCACCGGAGCGTGGATGATGTTGCAGCGCAACCTGCTCTACACAGCCGTTACCCGGGCGAAACGCCTGGTCGTGCTCGTGGGCTCGCGCAAGGCCATTGGGCAGGCGGTCCGCACCGTCTCCGCAGGCAGACGCTTCACGGCGCTCGACCACCGGCTGTCACGAGCGGCAAGATAGGCACTCGGTGCCACCTTTCGGTCCTATGGCCGACCCCGAGTGCACGTGGCCACGCCAAATGGGGGACAGTAGGGGTAGGTCAGGGCACCTCGAAACCTCGAAGAAGAGGCACGACGTCGGTGAGGGAATGACGTGAGCGACAACTCAGTAGTACTGCGGTACGGGGACAACGAGTACAGCTACCCGGTGATCGAGGGCACCGTTGGGGACAACGGCTTCGACATCGGCAAGCTCCGCGCCAATACCGGCCTGGTCACCCTGGACAGCGGCTACGGCAACACCGCGGCCTACAAGTCCGCGATCACCTACCTCGACGGCGAGCAGGGGATCCTCCGCTACCGCGGTTACCCCATCGAGCAGGTCGCCGAGCGTGGCAGCTTCCTGGAGACCGCGTACCTGCTGATCAACGGTGAGCTCCCGACCGTTGACGAGCTCGCGGGCTTCCGGGGCGACATCACGCAGCACACGCTGCTGCACGAGGACGTGAAGCGGTTCTTCCAGGGCTTCCCGCGTGACGCCCACCCGATGGCCATGCTGTCCTCCGTGGTCAGCGCGCTGTCCACCTTCTACCAGGACAGCCACAACCCGTTCGACGAGAAGCAGCGCTACCTCTCGACGATCCGGCTCATCGCGAAGCTGCCGACGATCGCCGCGTACGCGTACAAGAAGTCGATCGGCCACCCCTTCGTCTACCCGCGCAACGACCTCGGCTACGTCGAGAACTTCCTGCGCATGACGTTCGCGGTCCCCGCCGAGGAGTACGAGCTCAACCCGGTCGTCGTCGACGCCCTGGACAAGCTGCTGATCCTGCACGCGGACCACGAGCAGAACTGCTCCACCTCCACCGTCCGCCTGGTCGGCTCCTCGCAGGCCAACCTCTTCGCGTCGATCTCCGCGGGCATCAACGCCCTGTGGGGCCCGCTGCACGGCGGCGCCAACCAGAGCGTGCTGGAGATGCTGGAGGCCATCCAGGCCGACGGCGGCGACGTGGACGCCTTCATCCGCAAGGTGAAGAACAAGGAGGACGGCGTCCGCCTCATGGGCTTCGGCCACCGCGTCTACAAGAGCTTCGACCCCCGGGCGAAGATCATCAAGGCCGCGGCGCACGACGTCCTGTCCGCCCTGGGCAAGTCCGACGAGCTGTTGGACATCGCCCTGAAGCTCGAGGAGCACGCGCTCAGCGACGACTACTTCGTCTCGCGCAACCTCTACCCGAACGTGGACTTCTACACCGGCCTGATCTACCGGGCCATGGGCTTCCCGTCCACGATGTTCACCGTGCTCTTCGCGCTCGGCCGGCTCCCCGGCTGGATCGCCCAGTGGCACGAGATGATCACCGAGCCCGGTTCCCGCATCGGCCGCCCGCGCCAGGTCTACACGGGCGTCGTCGAGCGCGACTACGTGCCGGTCGAGAGCCGCTGATCCCGCGCTCCGGCGTCCCGCTCCGGCGGGCGCCGGGGCACGCCGGAGCAAAGAGAAACGCCCCGCGCCGAATCCCCCCACGGGTTCGACACGGGGCGCTCCCGTTTCCCGGAGCGGATCCCCCCACGGGTCCGTACCGGGCGTTCTTTGGGTGCGCTCGCCCCACCGGAGCGCGCCGCCCGGGAGGGCCGCTCAAAGCTCTCCGGGCAGTGCGTCCAGGCGTGACGACCGGGCTGTCCCCCAAAGACAACCCGCTCATCATCTCACCGAGTCCGCCGGGAGCCCGGTGTCTTCTCGGGGTTAGACCCCCCTGTAAACCAAAAGGTTACGTTTCAGCCAGTGTGATCTAGGTCTCGCCTACGTCTTTCTACGTCATCCGCATCAGGAATGACCCCCGTGTCGGTCGCGGAGACCCCGTCCCGTAACGTGCTGTCCCACCTTGAGGGGCGGAGCGTGATGTCGCAGAACGCAAGTGTGGGCCGGAACGTCGTGGTGACCGGCGGGGGAACGGGCATCGGCCGGTCGGTGACCACGAGGTTCGCCGAGGCCGGCGACCATGTGACCATCGTGGGCCGCCGCCGCGAGGTGCTGCGGGCCACCGCCGAGGAACTGCGCTCCGAGCACGGCCTCGACGTCACCCCGGTCGCCTGCGACCTCGCCGACCCCGACGACGTCGAGGCGGCCCTCGCGCGGCTGCCCCGCCGCGTGGACGTGCTGGTCAACAACGCGGGCAGCCGGGAGCTGGCGATCGGTGCGGGTCCGCACGGTGTCCTGGCCCGCTGGCGCGGCGATTTCGAGCGCAATGTGCTGACCACGGTGCTGGTGACCGAATCCCTGCGGGACCGGCTGCCCGAGGGGGGCCGGGTCATCACCGTGACGTCGGTGGCCGCGCTGCGCGGAGGCGGCTCCTACGGCGCGTCCAAGGCGGCCCTGCACGCCTGGAACCACTCCCTGGCCGCCCAGCTCGGCCCGCGCGGGGTGACCTGCAACATCGTCGCCCCGGGCACGGTCGCGGGCACCGAGTTCTTCGGCGCGCGCCTGGACGCCGCCGAGCTGACCCGGCGGGCCGGGCGCACCCTGGTCGGCCGTGTGGGGCGTCCCGACGATGTCGCCGCGGCGGTGGTCTTCCTGGCCTCCCAGGACGCCGGCTTCATCACCGGCGAGATCCTCCAGTGCAACGGCGGGGAACTGCTCGGCCGCTGAGCCCGGGTGCCGCGCGCCGGTGTACTCCCCTGGGGGGAGCCGGCCGGCGATGCCCCTCCCTGAGGATGACGCGGTCCCCGGAAAACCCCGGGAACGCCCCCGATCCCGGTGAAACCGGGTTGCCCCCGCACGAGCGCGGCTGCCAGCGTGGAGCCGGGAGCGGGCGGGTCGGCAACCGGGTCCGGGCGGGAAGAGGGGCGGCCGTATGGACGTTGGACGATTTGTGTCGGCCCTCGACTTCACCGCAGGTCTCGAGGGGTACCTGCGCGACGGTCATGCGCTGTGGGCCTATGGGGTGCTCGCGGCCACGACCGCGCCGCCGCTGGTACCCAACTCCGCCCTGCTGGTGACCGGCGGGGTGCTGGCGGCCCAGGGACGGCTGGACATCGGGCTGGTGCTGCTGGCGGTCGCGGGCAGCGCGGTCCTCGGCGACATGGTGATCCACCGGATCGGCCGGGCGGTGAGCGGCAGCGTCCTGGCGCGCCTGTACCGCAAGCCCCGGCGCCGGGCGCTGCTGGAGTGGGCGAGCACCCGCATAGAGCGCCACGGTGTGCCCTTCGTGATCGGCGTGCGCTTCCTGCCCAGCGGCCGGGTGATCGGCGGGCTGGCCGCGGGGATCGTCCGCTACCCGGCGCGGCGCTATCTGATCGGGGCGGGCGTGGCCGAAGGGGTGTGGGCGACCTACTCCGTGGGGCTCGGCTACTTCGGCGGCCTGGCCATGTCCAACTCTTTGTACGCGGTGGGACTCGGCCTGGGCGTCTCGTTGTTCGTGGCGGGGCTCGGCAGTCTGGCGCAGGTGGTGTCCGGGCGCCGCGCGGCCGCCGAGAGCGCGGCCGCCGGGCGGGTGGTGGCGTCGGGAGGGACGGTTCCTCCGGGGCCGCGCGTCAGCGACGAGCAGGGACTCGGCGCGGACGACGGGGGTGCGGCGGCCGGACCGGGCCGGGTGCGGGGCGGCGGGACGCGGTGAGTTTCGCCCGGCTCGGGGCCCGGGCTTGTACGGCCTCCCGGCCTCCCGGCCTTTCGTGCCGGGAGGGCTTCAGCCGGCCGGGGCCGGGCTGGTGTCCGGAGCGGGCACGCCGGCGACCCCGGCAGCCGCAGCTGCCGTCGTGACGTCGACCGGTCCGGTCCCGAGGCGCGGCGCGAGGTAGCCGAACAGGGCGTTCTTGAGCTCGCCGGTGTAGGCGGCGCGCTCCGCGCCCTCGTGGCCGACGACCAGGGCGAGACCGGCCTTGAACAGCCCGAAGGCCATGGCCGCCACTTGCGTCCGCTCCGCCTTGGACAGGTCGGGGGCGCGCAGGCCGAGCAGCGTCTCGACCCGCTCCAGGAGGGAGCTGTGCAGGGCGTCGTGCTCCGATGTGACCGAGCCCGGGACGTCGCTGTCGTGGACCAGGGCCAGGAAGGCCGGGTTCTCGCAGTTGAAGTCGATCATCGGATCGACGATCACGTCGAGCATCTCGCGCAGGGGCAGCGAGGCGTTCTCCGGCGTGAACAGCTCGCCGTGGGCCTCGCGCATCCGCAGGTTGAGGGTGCTGCCCAGCTCGATGGCGATGGCTTCCTTGTTGGGGAAGAACTGGTAGAGCGTGCCGGGCGACACACCGGCCTCGCGTGCGATGGCGTTCGTGCTCGCCGCGGTGTAGCCCACCTTGCGGAAGACGTCCGCCGCGGCGTCCAGCAGTTGTGCCACGCGCCGTTCTCCGCGTGCCTGACGACGGCGCGGTCTCTGCTCCTCGGGCACGTGTACTCCCCAATCACTGTTGACAAACGCGAGTGGCCGCTCGCATTCTGAAGAAACGCGAGTGATCGCTCGTGTTGGCCAGTTTACGGCTGTTCTTCATGGGAGGGGACACCTCTGTCATGTCCGATGTCAACCGCGGGCGCCCGCCAGGGGTCTGGACCCGGGTGACCACCGCCCGGCCGGGGCTCACCCTGCTCCTCGCGCTGCTGTTCACCGCTCTCGCCGTGGTCGCGGGCAGCGGGGTCGCGGAGCGGCTGCACAGCGGCGGCTGGGAGGCGCCCGGCTCCGAGTCGTCGTACGCCAACGCGGCCCTGCAGAAGTACTTCCCGGACTCCCAGCCCAATCTGATCCTCCTCGTCGACAGCCGGGGGGCCGGGGTGGACTCCCCGGCCGTGGCCGCCGAGGGCCGCGAACTCGGCCGCAGGCTCGCCGCGGACAAGGACGTCAGCGGTGTCACCTCCTACTGGACCACCTCGGCGCCGGCCCTGCGCGCCAAGGAGGGCGGCGAGGCCATGATCGCCGCCCGCATCGCAGGCGACGACGACACGGTCGTCAAGACCGTCGAGCGCCTCGCCCCCGCGTACCGCGGGGAGCACGGCCCGGTGGAGGTCAGGGTCGGCGGCCTCGCCGCCTTCCGGCAGGAACTGCAGACCACCATCCAGGACGACCTGGCCCGCGCCGAGGTCATCGCGCTGCCGGTGACGCTGCTGCTGCTCGTGATGGTTTTCGGCAGCGCCGTGGCCGCGATGCTGCCGCTCGTGATCGGCATCGTCGCGATCCTCGGCACCAACGCCGTACTGCGCGGCATCACGGCGTTCACGGACGTCTCGATCTTCGCCCAGAACCTCACCACCGCCCTGGGGCTCGGACTCGCCATCGACTACGCGCTGTTCATCGTGCGCCGCTTCCGGGAGGAACTGGACGCGGGGGCCGATCCGCGGGCCGCGGTGGGGGCGACGCTCCGCACGGCAGGCCGCACAGTGCTCTTCTCGGCGCTCACCGTGGCTGCGGCGCTGTCCGCGATGTTCCTGTTCCCGCAGTACTTCCTGCGCTCGTTCGCCTACGCGGGCATCGCGGTGGTGCTGCTGGCGGCGGGTGCCGCCCTGGTGATCCTGCCGGCGGCGCTGGTGCTGCTGGGCCACCGGGTCAACGCCCTGGACCTGCGCAGGATCCTGCCGCGCCGGCGGAGCGCACGGGAACCCGGCGCGGGGTACGCCCGGCTCGCCACCCTGGTGATGCGCCGGGCGCCACTCTTCGCGGCCGGCACGATCGCCGGGCTGGTGCTGCTCGGAGTCCCCTTCCTCCAGGTGCAATTCGGCACGGCCGACGACCGCCAGCTGCCGGCGACGGCCGAGGCCCATGTCGTGCAGCAGCACATACGTGACGACTTCCCCGGCAACCCGGGCGACGAGATCACCGTGCTCGCCGAGGGCAGCCCGACGGCCGCACAGCTCGGGGCCTACAGCAGCAGGCTGTCCCAACTGCCCGGGGTGGTCGTCGTCGACGGCCCCGCCGGGCAGTACGCCTCCGGAGAGCGCAGCGCCGCGCCCGGCCCCGCCGAGGCGGCCCGGGCCACCGACGGGGCGGCCTATCTGACGGTGCTGCCGAAGACGGCGGCGGTGGACCCGGCCAGCCAGGACCTGGTGGACAGGATCCGGGCGGTCGACGCACCCTTCACGACCTCGGCGACCGGCACGGCGGCCCAACTCGTGGACACCAAGGACGTCATAGCCGACCGGCTGCCGTGGGCGGCCGGGATGATCGCCGCGGTCACCTTGCTGCTGGTCTTCCTGCTCACCGGCTCCGTTGTCATCCCCGTGCAGGCGGTGCTGCTCAACGCCCTGAGCCTGACCGCGATGTTCGGCGCCGTGGTGTGGGTCTTCCAGGACGGCCATCTGTCGGGGCTGCTGGACTTCACCGCGACCGGCAGCATCGAGACCACCCTGCCCGTGCTGATGTTCTGCGTGGCCTTCGGGCTGTCGATGGACTACGGCGTCTTCCTGCTGTCGCGCATCAAGGAGGAGTACGACCGCACCGGTGACCACCGCTCGTCCGTGGTCTTCGGGGTGCGCCGGACCGGCGGCCTCATCACCGCGGCCGCGGTGATCCTGGCGGTGGTGATGGTGGCCATCGGCACCTCCCGGGTCGCCAACACCAAGATGCTGGGCCTCGGGATCGCGCTGGCCGTGCTGATGGACGCGATGGTGGTCCGCACGCTGCTCGTGCCGGCCGTGATGCGGCTGACCGGACGGGCCACCTGGTGGGCCCCGGGACCGCTCAAGCGGCTGCACGAACGCGTCGGGCTGAGCGAGGGGGAGGGGCCGGGCGGGGCCCCGGCGCGGGAGGAGCCCGCGCGGGACCCGGAGCCCGCCGCGACCGGCTGAGCGTCAGCCGAGCTCCCGGCGGCCTCTGTTGCCCGGCCGCCGGGAGCTCCACAGACGGATGGTGTCCGCGTACCAGAAGGGTTTGCCGGCCTCCACGACGTCTGGCGGCGGCAGGTGCCCGTGTTTCCGGTACGAGCGCACCGTGTCGACCTGGACCCCGATGTGAGCGGCGATCTCGGCGTACGACCAGAGGGTCCGATCCGTCATCTCACACGCACCTCCTCGCGATGGCTTCGAGCGGTCAGCCTCGCCGGGTCAACGACATGGGATGACGGGTGAAAGGGCCTGTTGATCAGCTGTTACGCGAAGCCCGCGTAACAGTGACAAACCTGGCAGAGGTGGTGATGATCGGACACCCGTCCGGCGGACGGCAACGGAACTCCGTCCGGTCGAACCCTCAGTCCCCGAACCGGGCGGGCAGGGGCGGTGCTTCCGCCGAGGCGACGGCACGCAGCCGCGCGAGGACGGCGGTGCCCGCCTTGGTGTAGGCGGAGGCGTCGTCGAAGAGCACCGAGTGGAGATTGCCCGACTCCATCAGCGCGATCAGCTCGAAGGCCAGCAGGGGCACATCGAGGTCGGCCCGCAACTGCCCGGCCCCGCGGGCCTTCTCGACGGTGATCTCGACATAGGTGATCCACTCCAGCCGCGCTTCGGCGACCAGGTCGTGCACCGGACCGGTCCGCGCGTCGAACTCGGCCGCGACGGCGAGGAAGAAGCACCCGCCGGGGAACACCCGGCTGCGGGAGTACTCCAGCCATCCCTCGCACAGCCGCCACACCCGGGCGATACCCGGGGGCAGTTCGCGCGGGGGCCGCACCACATGGTCGAAGTACACCTCGCGGGCCGCGCGGACGGCGGCCAGCTGCAGCTCCTCCTTGGAACCGAAGAGGGCGAACACCCCGCTCTTGCTCAGTCCCAGTTCGGCCGCCAGCCTGCCCAGGGACAGCCCTTCGAGACCCTCGACCGAGGCGAGGGCCGTGGCGCGGCTCAGGACCAGGCGGCGCGTCTCGTTGCCGCGCCGGAGCCGGTTGTCGGTACGGGGGGCTGTCACCCGGCCATCCTACGAAAGGCCGCGTCCGCCCGGAATGCGGCGGGCGTAGGGTCGGTCGCGTGACCTCGACGCATCCCTTCCTCAGTCCGAGCCCCCTCCCCTACGAGCTGCCGCCGTTCGCCGACATCCAGGACGAGCACTACCTGCCGGCCTTCGAGCGCGGCATGGCCGAGCAGCTCGCCGAGGTGCGGGCCGTCGCGACGGACCCCGAGCCGCCGGGCTTCGAGAACACGATCGTCGCCCTGGAGCGCTCCGGCGACCTGCTGGGCCGCGTCTCGAACGTCTTTTTCAACCGTGCGGCCGCCGACACCGGCCCCGCCGTGCAGGAGATCGAGGCCCGCGTCAACACGGCACTCGCCGCGCACGCCGACGCCATCCACCTCGACCCGGACCTCTTCGCCCGCATCAGGACGCTCCACGACGCGCGGCACGAACTCGGCCTGGACGCGGAGTCCCTACGGCTGCTGGAGCGCTACCACACCCGTTTCGTCCGCGCCGGTGCCGAACTCAACCCCGAGGGCCGCGAGCGGCTGCGCGAGCTGAACGGTGAGATCGCCGAGGCCTCGACCACCTTCGAGCAGAACCTCTTCGCCGACACCAAGGGCGCCGCGATCGTCCTGGACAGCGCGGACGAACTCGCCGGCCTGTCCCCGGACGCCATCGCCTCGGCCGCCGCCAACGCCACCGCCCTCGGTCACGACGGCCGCTACGTGCTGAGCCTGAAGAACTTCTCCCACCAGACCGAACTCGCCTCCCTGGACGACCGCGCCCTGCGCCGCAGGCTGCTGGAGGCGTCCCTGGGCCGCGGGCTCACGAGCAACCGCGCCGTCGTGGTGAGGCTCGCCCGGCTGCGTGCCGACCGCGCCGCGCTGCTCGGCTACCCCTCGCACGCCGCCTACGTCGTCGCCGACCAGACCGCGGGCACCACTGAGGCGGTCACCGACCTGCTGGCGCGGCTGGTCCCGGCCGCCGTCGCCAACGCCGAGCGCGAGGCGGCCGCGCTGGCGGAGGCATCGGGCCTGTCGGACTTCGCCGCGTGGGACTGGACGTACTGGTCGGAGAAGGTCCGCAAGGCCGAGTACGACATCGACGCCGCCGCGATGCGCCCGTACTTCGAGCTCGACCGGGTCCTTCGGGACGGTGTCTTCCACGCCGCGGGCCAGGTGTACGGGCTGAGCTTCACCGAGCGCCCCGACCTGGACGGCTACCACCCCGACGTACGGGTCTTCGAGGTCTTCGACGCCGACGGCGCACCGCTGGGCCTCTACCTCGGCGACTTCTTCGCCCGCGCCTCCAAGCGCGGCGGCGCCTGGATGAACAGCCTGGTCGACCAGTCGCACCTGTTCGGCCGCAAGCCCGTGGTCGTCAACAACCTCAACGTCGCCAAGCCCGCGCCGGGCGAGCCGGCCCTGCTCACCTTCGACGAGGTCCACACCCTCTTCCACGAGTTCGGCCACGCCCTGCACGGGCTGCTCTCCGACGTCCGGTACCCCTTCTTCTCCGGCACCTCGGTCCCGCGCGACTTCGTCGAATACCCGTCCCAGGTCAACGAGATGTGGGCGACGTGGCCGCAGGTGCTGGCCCACTACGCCCGGCACCACGAGACCGGTGAGCCGATGCCGGCCGACCTGGTGGCGCGCATGGAGGCCGCCGAGCGCTTCGGGCAGGGCTTCCGCACGGTCGAGGCCCTGGCGGCGGCCGTGCTCGACTGGGCCTGGCACTCCATCCCGGCCGGTCACGACCCGGGCGACGCCGAGGAGTTCGAGGCGGCCGCGCTGAAGGAGGCGGGGCTCGCGCTGCCGGCCGTCCCGCCGCGCTACCGCAGCACCTACTTCGCGCACATCTTCGCCCACGGCTACAGCGCCGGTTACTACTCCTACCTCTGGAGCGAGGTCCTGGACGCCGACACCGTCGAGTGGTTCCGGGAGAACGGCGGCATGCGGCGGGAGAACGGCGACACCTTCCGGCGCGAACTGCTCTCGCGCGGCGGCAGTGTCGACTCGCTCGCGGCCTACGAGGGCTTCCGGGGCCGGGCCCCGGAGATCGGCCCGCTGCTGACCCGCCGCGGCCTGGCCGGCTGAGCAGGCTGAGCAGGCTGAGCAGGCGCCTTCAGCAGCGGCGCCGCCGCGGCCGGGTCAGTCGTGCGGCCGTGCGCCGCTGATGCGGTGGTCGGCGAGGTTCAGCGCCTCGTCGACCACCCGGCGCAGATGCCCGTCGGCCAGGACGTAGACCATGCGGCGCCCCTCTTTCCGCCCGGTCACCAGCCCGGCCAGCCGCAGCTTCGCCAGGTGCTGGCTGACGGCCGGGCGGGCGGCGCCGCACATCTCGGTCAGCGTGCCGACATCGGCCTCCCGCCGGCCCAGGGCGTGCAGGATCCGCAGCCGGGTGCGGTCGGCGAGCAGCCCGAGCAGGTCGGCGGCGACGGCGTACTGCTCGGCGCCAGGGTCTCGCGGGTGCGCATCCTGTGCAGGTGACAGGTGCATGCGTGCGCTCATACGCACATAATGACAGTCATGGACGAGCACCGGCACCCCCACCCGCACGACGGTCACGGACAGCCGCACGGCCACGACCACAAGCCCGGCCACGACGACAAGCCCGGCCACGACGACAAGCCCGGCCACGACCAGGGGCACCGCCACGACCACGGCAGGGCCCGCCCCCACTCCCACGCGGCCACGGACAAGCTGGACCGCGCACTGGAAGGCTCCGCCGAGGGCATCCGCGCCCTGTGGATTTCGCTGGCGGTCCTCGGCGCCACCGCCGCCGTGCAGGCGGCCGTCGTCGTGGTGTCCGGGTCGGTCGCGCTGCTCGGCGACACCGTGCACAACGCCGCCGACGCGCTGACCGCCCTCCCCCTGGGCCTGGCGTTCCTGCTCGGACGGCGCGCCGCCACCCGCCGCTTCACCTACGGCTACGGCAGGGCCGAGGACCTGGCCGGGATCGTCGTCGTCGCCACGATCGCGGCGTCCGCGGTCGTCACCGGGTACCAGGCGGTGGACCGCCTGATGGATCCGCGGGACGTCTCCCATCTGCCGGCGGTGGCCGCAGCCGGGCTCGCCGGATTCGCGGGCAACGAATGGGTGGCCCGCTACCGCATCCGCATCGGGCGCAGGATCGGTTCGGCCGCGCTCGTCGCGGACGGGCTGCACGCCCGTACCGACGGCTTCGCGTCGCTGGCCGTGCTGCTCGGCGCGGGCGGTGCGGCACTCGGCTGGCGCGCGGCCGACCCGGTCGTCGGGCTGCTCATCGGCGCCGCCATCCTGCTGGTGCTCCGCGACGCGGCGCGCGAGGTGTTCGGCCGTCTCATGGACGCCGTCGACCCCGCGCTCGTGGACGCCGCCGAGCGGGCGCTGCGCGACCGGCCCGGTGTCCTGGACGTCGCCGAACTGCGGCTGCGCTGGATCGGCCACCGGGTGCGGGCGGAGGTCGCGGTCGTCGTGGACGGTTCGCTCGACCTGCGCGCGGCGCACCAGGTGGCCGTGGACGCCGAACACGCACTGCTGCACGCCGTTCCCCGGCTGAGCGCCGCCCTGGTCCATCCCGACCCGGCGCCGGCGGCCGGCCTCCCCGATCCGCACGCCGGCCTGGCCCATCACGGGACGTGAGGTACGGGGCGCGGTTCAGCGCGGCCCGGTGCCGCGGTCGGCCGCCGCCTGTGCGGCCGCGTCCCTGATCCGCGTGCCCAGCTCGCGCAGCCGGTCGGCGGGGGCGCCCAGTCCGTTGAGTCGCAGGCGGGCGGCCTCGGTCAAGGGGTCGGCGTTGGCGGTGAAGGCCAGATTGAGTGCCTGACGCACCATCCAGTGGTCGTAGGTGAGCAGCCGGACGGCCTCGTCGCGGGCGTTCGCCCGCTCCCCGTCGACGGGCAGGTCCCGCAGCCGCTGGGCGATGCCCTGCAGAACCGCCGCCTGCCGGCTGCCGGTCCGGGCCGTTTCCGTGGGGACCGGGCCCGGCTCGCCGCAGGCCGCGACCACGCGGTCGGCCGCCGGCTGGGCGGCCACCGCCTGGTCCAGGAGCGCGGCCAGCGCTGCGAGTTGCTCGTACGGGGACATGGCTCCTCCGGTCGGGCGTCGCGTGGCCACGGACCTCCCCAGTGTGCGCCCGGGGGACGGTCGCGGGGGATCGGTGGTGACCGGGAGGAATGATCAGTACCGGATCGGTCACGGCAACATCACAGACCGCTCGCATGTCTGCGCGGACTGTGAGGGTGATGTCACGGTGTCCCCCACACCCAAGCCTCAGGGGGCTCCTGTGACACAGTCGTCGCACACGCAACCACCGGGTTCGCACCCGTCCCAAGGACCCGGTTGGGTCCAGCCGCCGAAGAAGTCGGGGGCGGGGAAAATACTCGGCTTCGGCATCGTGGCCATCCTTGTCGTGGTCGGCGGCAGTGTCGCGTTCGCCCTCCACACCGGCGACGACGGGGACTCCGGCGGCACAGCGCCGGCGGTGAGCACCGGGCCGGCGCAGGACGCCGCCGGGCAGGGCCAGTTCAAGGACGATGTGAAGATCGACTCGTGCGGGCTCACGGACTTCACCAAGTCGCCCAGTGCCGAGGTGGTCATCACCAACCACGGCCAGAAGAGCGCCGACTACCAGGTGCGCGTGGAGTTCAGTGATGCGACGGGACACCTGATCTCCCAGGGCGTCGCGACGACCACGGGACTGGCCGGCGGGGCCTCCGTGAAGGAGAGTGCCCAGGGAACCGGTCCGGCGGGGGACGACATCACCTGCAAGGTGACCGAAGTGGGCCGCACCGGCGTGAATTGACGCGGTGCGGCAGGAACGGCCCGGCGTCGCCGTTGCGGACGGGCCTTTCCCTCCCCGGCGACTCCGGTCGCCGTGCGGGCCCGCGGCCGGGAGCCGCGGGTTCTCCGCGCGCGGGATGCGCCGGCGGTTCCCGTACCCACGGGTAGGGAATCAGGGGCAATCAGGGGCGCCGGACGGGACGGTTGACCGCCAGGGGCGCCGGACGGGACGGTTGACCGCCCGTGCGGGGACGGCCGGCCGTCGGCCGTGTGAACGTCTTCCGGTGGCCGGCGAACTGGCGAGAAACGTCCTCTGAACAGGTTGCGCAGACGCGCTCCGCGGCCGGCCGCGATTGGCGAGAATCTGTGCCTCCAGTTTCAACTACGTGTCCCTTCAAGACTGTTGACGACCGTGCTCACGCAACTGCCGGTCGATGCGTACCGCTTCTGCGTGACATTGCCTGCGTCGGACCGTGGCTGAAAAAGCGGAGCGTCACCGTAACCTTGATCATCGTTACCTTGCGTGGATCTGCACGTCTCGTTCATCTTCCATCCGTTCGGCGTTCTCCCCTCCTTGAACGCAACCCCCTCATGTGCCGCGACTGTCAGTCCCGCTTGGGGATGTATTTCGGCCTGTTGCGCGAAAAACACAATGGGGAGGGAGGTCGGCCTTATGGTCCGGCCGCGCGTTCTGTACATGCTGGCCCAGGGGGATGGCAGGTACCTGCCAGGGGCGCAGCATGTGCGTTCGGGGAATCCGGGGGACCCGGACCTCTCCCCGGAGGGTTTGTCGCGCACTGCGAGACCCGAGAGACCTGAAAGACCCGAAAGACCCGAAAGACCGGGCAGACCCGACAGACAGGACCGTCACGACCGGACCGACCGGCAGGAGCGCGGCGAGGGCCGCCCCGCCGCGGTCGGCTGGCGGCTGGTCGGTGCCAACAACCGTGAACTGGGCCGCAGCGCCCGCGCGTACGCGTCCCTGGCCGAGTGCCAGGCGGCCGTGCTCCTGCTCCGCGAGAACGTCGGGCAGGTCCGCGCGCAGCTGGCCATGGCGGATGCCGGCAGCACCTGGACCTGGCGGGTCGCGCTCGGTGGAAAGGACGTCGCGGTGTCCGGCCGCACCTACCAGCGCCAGCGCGAGTGCCAGCAGAACCTGGGGCTGTTCCTGGCCGCTGTCACCGTCGCGGAGATGACCGAAGGAACCGCCCACCGGCCGCGGTTGCGCGGCCTGCGGGCCGCAGCTCAGCCGCGGTCTACGCGAGAAGAGTCCGAAGAGGGCCGCGACGCACGCGACGCCCAGGACACCGGGGGTTCCCGGGACACCACGCCGCCCACCGGGCTGCGGGCCGGGGCGGGGGTCCGATGACCGTCGCACTTCCCGGTTTCGGACGCTCCTCCGAGCCCGGTCCCGATCCCGTGGACGACGTCCCCCGCACCATCCGCGGCAGCGCCGAGCGCGCCGACCTCGCCTTCCGCCTCGCGGCGCGGGGGAGCGGCGCCACGGTGCTCGTCATCATGCTGCTGGTCGGCGTCTTCCTGACCTACCGCGCGTGGCAGGCGCTCAGTGTCGCCGGCTTCTCGTTCCTCACCACGGCGGCCTGGGAACCCGATTCCCACCACTTCGGCATCGCGGCCGTGCTCACCGGCACGGTGCTGATCGGTCTGACGGCGATCGCCTTCGCGGTGCCGCTGGCGCTGGGCACGGCTCTGTACATCTCGGAGTACGCGCCGCGCCGTCTGCGGCGCACGCTCGTCAGCCTCGTGGACCTCATGGCGGCGGTGCCGAGTGTGGTCTACGGACTCTGGGGCGCGTTCTTCCTCCAGAGCCATGTGGTCGGGCTGTCCCGCTGGCTGGCCACGTACTTCGGCTGGATCCCGATCTTCAAGGTCACGGGGACCGACCTCGACGACCCGCTGGCGACCTCCACCGTCTTCACGTCCTCCACGTTCATCGCGGGGATGGTGGTGGCGCTGATGGTGACCCCGATTGCCTGCTCCGTCATGCGGGAGGCCTTCTCCCAGGCGCCCGTGGGCGAGCGCGAGGGCGCGTACGCGCTCGGCGCGACCAAGTGGGGCATGGTGCGCACCGTCGTCCTGCCCTTCGGGCTCGGCGGCATCATCGGCGGCACGATGCTCGGCCTCGGCCGGGCGCTGGGCGAGACGATCGCGGTCTACATGATCATCTCGCCGGTCTTCGCCATCCAGCCGCACATCCTGCAGAACGGCGCCAACTCCGTCTCGGCGCTGATCGCCCTGCGCTACGGCTCGGCGAGCACCTTCGGCATGTCGGCCCTGATGGCCGCCGGCCTCGCACTGTTCCTCATGACGCTGGTCGTCAACTTCATCGCCTCCTCGATCGTTGCGCGCAGTCGCTCCGGCGCGGGGGTGGAGGCCTGAGATGAGTGACCTCCTCACCAAGGAGCGGACGGCCCCGGCCGCCCGCCCCGACGGACCCGAGATCCGGCGCAACACCTCCGGTGTGCACCTGAACGACCTGCTGGCGATGGCCGGAGCCCTCGTCGGCGCGGTCGCGCTGACCTCGCTGCTGTTCTTCTGGGTCGCGCCGTTCGACTCCCTCCTGGGCTTCGTCGTCGTCGCGTACGTGTGCTTCCTCGGCCTGTACGCCGTGCTGGTCTCCCTGGACCAGAATGCCGCGGCGGTACGGGACCGGGTGGCGGCGTTGGTGTGGCAGAGCCTGGCCCTGCTGCTCCTGGTCGCACTGGTCTTCGTGGTCTTCTACACCCTGTGGCGGGGCCATCAGGCGCTGGTGCACCTGAACTTCTTCACCCAGGACCTGTCGGAGACCGGCCCGCTCCAGCCGCTCACGCAAGGTGGTGTGCTGCACGCCATCGTCGGCACGCTGGAGCAGATCGGGATCGCACTGGCCATCACGGTGCCGCTCGGCCTCGCCTGTGCGGTGTTCCTCAATGAAGTGCCCGGCGGATACGCGCGCTTCGTGCGGACCATCGTGGAGGCCATGACGGCCCTGCCCTCGATCGTGGCGGGTCTGTTCATCTACGCCACCGTCATCCTCATCATCGGCCTGGAGAAGTCCGGCTTCGCCGCCGCGCTCGCGCTGAGCGTGATGATGCTCCCGATCATCATCCGCGCCGCCGACGTGGTCATCCGCCTGGTGCCGAGCTCGCTGCGCGAGGCGTCGTACGCGCTGGGGGCCGGCCAGTGGCGCACGGTGTGGACCGTGGTGCTGCCGACCGCGCGGTCGGGTCTCACCACCGCGGTCATCCTCGGCACCGCCCGCGGTATCGGCGAGACCTCGCCGGTGCTGCTGACCGCGGGGTTCACGGCGGGTCTCAACGCCGACCCGCTGAGCGGCCCGCAGATCTCGCTGCCGCTGGCGACCTTCTCGCTCGTCGGGTCGCCGCAGCCGAATCTGATCTCCCGGGGGTTCGGTGCCGCGGCGCTGCTGATGGCGCTGGTCCTCCTGCTGTTCCTCCTGGCCCGTGCCATCGGCGGCCGCGGCCCGGGAGAGCTGAGCCGTGGTCAGCAACACCGGCGGGTGCTGGCCTCCCAGCGGGACGTGCAGCGCATGGGCGCCCGCCGGCCGTCGGCCCCGCAGCCTGCCGCACCGGCCGCCCCCGGCACGGACGACTCGTGACCCCCCGCCGTCCCGACCGCACCACCCGTACTGATCAGGAGCCCCCCGTCATGCCCGGAGCCCGTCCGGCACCGCCCGCACGTTTCCGTTCCCAAGCCGTGAGACTTCTCGCGTTGCTGGCCGCCCTGTTGTTCACGGGTGTGCTGCCGGCGGCCGACACCGCCGCCGCCGTGACGTACGTCCCCATCTCCGGCGTCGGTTCGACCTGGAGCGCGAACGCGATCGAGCAGTGGCGGGCCAACGTCAAGAAGTACGGAATGACGGTCAGTTACGCCGCCACCGGCTCTTCCGACGGCCGCAACCAGTTCCGCAACGGCACCTACGACTTCGGCGTCTCCGAGATCCCGTACGGCGTCAAGGACTCCGGTGTCGTCGACCCGCCGCCCTCCCGGAACTACGCCTACATGCCCATCGTGGCGGGCGGTACCTCCTTCATGTACAACCTGACGATCGCCGGCAAGCGGGTCACCAACCTGCGGCTGTCCGGCGAGGTCCTCACCAAGATGTTCACCGGCGTCATCAAGACGTGGAACGACCCGGCGATCAAGGCGGACAACCCCGCTCTCGCGGCCTCCCTCCCGGCCCGCAGGGTGGTCCCGGTGGTCCGCTCCGACGGCTCGGGCACCACCGCGCAGTTCACGACCTGGATGGCCAAGCGGTACGGCTCGCTGTGGGACGACTACTGCAGCAAGGCCGGCCGCAGCACGCCCTGCGGGCAGACGTCCAACTACCCCATCGTCTCCGGCAACGGCTTCGTCGCGCAGGCGGGCTCCAACGGTGTCTCCGGCTACGTCGCGGGCAAGAACGGCGTCGGCACGATCACCTATGTCGAGTACTCGTACGCGACCTCCACCACCGGCTTCCCGGTGGTGAAGGTGCTCAACCAGGCGGGCTACTACGTCGAGCCGAAGGCCACCAACGTCGCGGTGGCGCTGCTCCAGGCGCAGATCAACAAGAAGGACCTCACGCAGAAGCTCGACGCGGTCTACACGGACCGCGACCCGCGCACGTATCCGCTGTCGAGCTACAGCTACATGATCATTCCGACCAAGTTGGAGTACAACTTCAACGAGCAGAAGGGCAAGACGCTCGGGGCGTTCGCGTACTACTTCCTGTGCCAGGGGCAGCAGCACGTGGACGACCTCGGGTATTCGCCGCTACCGGTGAACCTCGTCAAGGCCGGACTCGAGCAGGTCCGCAAGATCCCCGGTGTCGATGTCGAATCGATCGACATCAAGACCTGCCGCAACCCCACCTTCTCCGCCAACGGCACCAACACCCTGGCGAAGACCGCCCCTTACCCGCCCGCCTGTGACAAGCAGGGCGGGACGCAGTGCGACACCGGTACCGGTGGCGCGAAGACTCCGACCCACGTCGGCGGGGGCAGCGGCGGTTCGGGCGGCAGTGGCGGTTCGGGCGGCACCGGTGGCGGAAACGGCTCCGGTGGCAGCGGCGGCACGGGCGGCACGGGTGGCACCGGCGGTACAGGAGGTACCGGCGGTACGGGCGGCAGCGGCTCCGGCGGCAGCGGCGGGGACACCTCCACTGCCGGCGGCGGTGACACCGGCGGCGCCGGCACCACCGGCGGCGGCAGCGCCTCCCCCTCGATCGACCCGGACACCGGTCAGGTCGTCGACAACGGCGCGGCCGCGGCCGACGGCGGCGGCAACGGCGCCTACCCGCTGCCCGTGACGACCGCCAGCAACATCGGCGGCGGCACCCAGACGACGCTGATGGTCCTGGCCGCGGTGCTGCTGGTGGCCCTCACCATCGTGCCGCCGCTGCTCAACTCGCGCCTCGGCCGGAAGGACCGGTCATGAGATCACTCCGCCGACCGCTGGCCGGCCTGCTGGCCGTCCTCGCCCTGGCGCTCACCGGTGCCGCGGCCCCGGCCTCCGTCCAGAAGGCAGCCGCCGGGACCGGGTCGCAGGTGACGGTCTCCGGCCATGACGAGTTCGCCGACCTGAAGCTGACGGTCAGCCAGACCAAGAACCTCGTCAACCAGGTGGTCAAGATCTCCTGGAAGGGCGCCACGCCGACGATCTCGGACAGCAACTACGCGGCCGACTACCTGCAGATCATGCAGTGCTGGGGCGACGCCTCCACCGGGCCGAAGCCGGATCAGTGCCAGTTCGGCGCCTCCTCCGCGCTCGGTGCGGGCGCGGGCAGCCAGGGCGCCGGCGCGTACACCAACACCCGCCAGCTCAACTACGGCGGACTCCACGACCCCGCTCAGACCCTGCCGCCGTCCTCGGACACGGGAATCTCCTCCGTCCCCTTCCACTCGGTCACCGGCGATGTGATCAAGAAGGGCAACTGGAACGAGTTCTACGACGTCAGCACCTCCAACGAGGTCCCCTACGCCCGGAGCGGCACCAACGGGACGGGTGAGGTCTACTTCGAGGTCCAGACCTCCTTGGAGGCCCCCGGCCTCGGCTGTGGCGAGGTCCCCGCCGGGCACGTCTCCGCCACGGGCCGCAGTTGCTGGCTGGTCGTCGTGCCGCGCGGGGAGACCGAGGTGGACGGCAGCCCGTACGGCTCGCAGTCGAGCGGCCTGCTGCAGTCCTCCCCGCTCAGCGCGACCAACTGGAAGCAGCGCATCGTCGTGCCGCTGCAGTTCGAGTCGATCGGCAACTTCTGCCCCATCGGCGCCGACGAGGTCGGCACGCTCGGGACCGAGGCGGTCGCCGAGGCGGTCCTGCGCTGGCAGCCGGCCCTGTGCCAGACCGGTGCCAAGACCATCTACGGGTACCTGCAGGCGACCGACGACACCGCCCGCGTCAAGCTGGTCTCGGACAAGCCGGGCATGGTCTTCGTCAGCCGCCCGGCGACCGCAGACCAGGTCCCCCAGGGCCAGCGGCCGGTGTACGCGCCGGTCGCGCTGTCCGGACTCACCTTCGGCTACTTCATCGAGAGCCGGGCGGGCTTCAGTGCCCCGGACTCGGTCAAGGCCCGCAACGGCACCCGGCTGTCCTCGCTCAACCTGACCGCGCGACTGGTCGCCAAGCTCCTCACCGAGTCCTACCAGGACGGCAACTCCCGCTTCGCGGACAGTACGAAGAACAACCCCTTCAACCTGGCCCGCGACCCGGAGTTCCAGAAGTACAACCCGGACTACGCCGACCTCGACTTCGGCGGCTCCCTCGGTGACGCCCTGGTGCCCGAACCGCTCTCCGACACCGCGTGGGAGTTGTGGAACTGGGTGGTGCAGGATCCGGCCGCCCGGGAGTTCCTGGACGGCACTCCTGACAACACCGGTGCCCACGGCGACGCCAAGTTCTCCGGCATGACGGTCAACCCGCACTACAAGGACGCGGGACTGCCCGTCAACTCCTACCCCAAGAACGATCCGTTCTGCCAGGAGTTCCCGGACCACCCGGACAATCCGCTGTGCATCCAGGACAAGCACCCCTACGCCTCCGACATGCACGCCGGCGCCCGCGCGGTCGCGCGCGGTGAGACGCTGTCCCGCACGCTCTGGGACAACACGACCCTCCCGCCCGCGTACAAGAAGGACAACCCGCAGCCGGCCGGCCAGCGGGCCGTCCTCGCGGTGACCGACACCGCCACCGCGCACCGCTACGGGCTGGTCACCGCCGCCCTGCAGAATGCCGCGGGCCGTTTCGTGGCACCCACCGACGCCTCCCTCCTGGCGGCGCAGAAGGCCATGAAGCCCAGCGGTGTCGCCGGGGTGCTGGGGAACGACCCCGTCGCCAAGGACGCGGCGGCCTATCCGATCCCGCTGCTCAGCTACGCGGCCACGGTGCCCGAGAACCTCGGGAAGAAGGAAGGCCAGGAGTACGCCGACCTGCTGCGGTACGCGGTCGGTCCCGGCCAGCGCCCCGGTGTCTCCGCCGGCACCCTGCCCGACGGCTATGTCCCGCTGCCGCAGGCCCTGCGCTCGCAGACCCTGCAGGCCGCCTCCGCCATCGTGTCCCGGTCCGGCGTCACGACCCCCGACCCCGACCCCGATCCCAGCCACTCGAGCGGCGGGAACACGGGCGGCCACGGCGGGAGCTCGGGCGGCGGCGACGGCGGGAGCTCGGGCGGCGGCGGTGCCGGTGACGGCGGCGCCGGTGTTCCGGGTCCGCCGGCCGACGGCTCCACCCCGCCCGCGTCGCAGGCGCCCTCGGCGCCGGCCGGCGTGCCCTCGGGCACGTCCTCGGGCGCTCCCTCGGCCACTCCGGTGGCCGCCGGCAGTCCGCTGCCGCCCACACCCGACTGGGCACTCGGCGCCACGCGCTTCGCCCTCCTGATCGCCCTCGTGGCCGGCCTTGTCGCGGCCGTCTGCGGCCCCCTGCTGCCGAGAGTGGCGCCGCGGGTCGCGACCGGTCTGCGGGCCCTGCGCACGAGGGGCCTCAACACACCGCAAGGAAAGGGGTGATGCCCGCACTCGAACCATCGACAGGTCCGCGCCAACGAACTGTCTGAACCATCGCGCCGGGCACCACCCGGCAAAAGCCTAGCCGAGAGGTAATTTCACGTGAACATCCGCAAGCTCGTCGTCGCGGCCATCGGTGCCGCCGGCCTTCTCACCGGCACCGTCTGCGGCAGCGTGGCCGTCGCCGACCCGTCCGGCTCGCCGACCTACCGCCAGCTGTCCGGTGTGGGCTCCGACACCACCCAGGACGTGATGAACGGCATCGCCAACGCCGTCACCATCAACGGTGTCAAGGTCATCGGTTCGTACAACGCCACCGGCACCGCGAACGTGACCACCAAGGACCCCGCCACGACGCCGGGCTGCAACATTCCCCGTCCGAACGGTTCCGGCGCCGGCCGCACCGCGCTGCTGAACTCCCTGCAGGCCGGCAACGGCTGCCTGGACTTCGCGCGTTCCTCCAGCCTGACCCTGACCGCCGCGACCCCGGGTCTGACCTACGTCCCGTTCGCCGTGGACGGTGTCAGCTACGCGATCACGCCCAGCAGCACCGTGCCCCGCAAGCTCGGCCTGGCCGACCTCAAGGCGATCTACCACTGCGACCCGGCCTACGTGGGCACCGCCCCGAACTTCAAGCTGACGGCGCTCCTGCCGCAGGCCGGTTCGGGCACCCGCTCCTTCTGGGAGTCCACGGTCGGCATCACCGAGGCCGACGTGGTCGCCAACGTCTACCCCTGCATCAAGGACACCAAGAACGGTTCCGCGGTCCAGGAGCACGACGGTCGTGTGCTCGACGACAAGTCGATCGTTCCGTTCTCCATCGCCCAGTACAACTCGCAGTCGTCGCAGACCGTCGCCGACCTGCGCGGCCGGGCGATCCTGGGCACCATCGACGGCCTCGCGCCCAACGTTCTCAACACCAACTTCGGTGTGAAGCGCGACGTCTACAACGTCATCCCGACCAGCAAGATCGGCACGGCTCCCTGGAGCACCGTCTTCGTCGGGTCGAACGCGCTCGTCTGCCAGCAGACCGGCGTGATCAACACCTACGGCTTCGCGGCCAACCCGAACTGCGGTGACACCAGCAAGCAGACCCCCTGACGCGGTCGCTTCACTTCATCCCCCCATGGATGTCTGAACCTTCGCTTTCGCCACTTTCTCATCCTTCCCAGAGGGAGAGCACGACTGTGTTGAAGAACAAGTTCTCGCGAGCCCTGGCGGGCGGCCTCGCGGGTACGGTGGCCGTCCTGACGGCCGGGCTGCTGGTAGCCCCCGCGGCGCACGCCGACGAGATCGGTACCGCCGTGGCCAACCCCGCGCGCGGCGCCGACACCCAGAGCATGGACTTCACGACGAGCGGTCCCTGCCCGGACCCCTCGACCAACATCCTCGTCTACGTCCAGGGCGCCGGTTTCCCGGACGAGGGCCAGAACGTCGTCGGCAACTCCCCGTTCGAGACCTACAACTCGACGGAGAACGGCGGGCTCATCATCCCGCTGACGGAGACGATGCGTGACTACGCCAACGAGGCGGGCTTCAGCACGCTTCAGGGCAAGTACACGTTCACCGTCACCTGCCGCAAGGCGTTCGGCGACACCATCTACGGTGAGTTCAAGTCCTCGATCTGGTTCACGTCCAACACGACGTACCAGAGCACGGACCCGGACGTGAAGACGGCCACCTCCACCGCCCTCGCGGTGTCCCCGAACAGCCCGGTCACCGCCGGCACCCCGGTCACCCTGACCGCGACCGTCGGCCCCGCCGGCGTCGCGGGCGAGGTGCAGTTCAAGGACAACGGCGCCGCCCTCGGCACCCCGAAGTCCGTGACCGGCGGCACCGCGGCCCTCACCACGAGCAACCTGTCCTCGGGCAGCCACTCGCTGACGGCCGAGTTCACCCCGTCGGACCCGGCCTACGCCGGCTCGAAGTCCACCGCGGTCGACTACCAGGTGAACGTCGCCCCGGCGACCGCCACCACCACCGCGCTGGCGGTCTCCCCGTCCGGCACGGCGCCGCAGTTCAGCCCGGTCAAGCTGAGCGCCACGGTGGCGCCCGCCGCCGCGGCCGGCTCGATCAAGTTCCAGGACACGGTGGGTGGCAACACCTCCACCCTGGCCACGGTGGCGGTCAACGGCGGTGAGGCCTCCTTCACCACCAGCAGCCTCGCCAAGGGCGACCACGCCTTCTCGGCGACCTTCGTCCCGGCCAACACGGCGGACTACCTCGGTTCGGACTCCGGCGCGATCCCGTACGTGATCGGTGCCTTCAGCGGTGTCTCCGCCTCCGAGGACATCACCACCACCGTCGAGGCCGGCGCGCTGGCCATCAGCGTGGACAACCCGCACGTGACCCTGCCCTCGCCGGTGCTCAACGCCAATGGCGACCTGCTCACCACCGCGGGCGAGATCAACCCGGTCACCCTGACGGACACCCGCGCCGGTA
This sequence comes from Streptomyces sp. NPDC046977, assembly GCF_040644455.1. Lineage (NCBI taxonomy): Bacteria > Bacillati > Actinomycetota > Actinomycetes > Kitasatosporales > Streptomycetaceae > Streptomyces > Streptomyces sp. NPDC046977. The sequence goes on along the minus strand of NZ_JBEYWO010000008.1, from coordinate 65,905 downwards.
ACCCGGGCTGGTCCGCCAGCGGCCAGGTGACCGACTTCTCCGACGGTGGCACCCACGCCATCAACGGCCAGAACCTCGGCTGGACCCCGAACGTCATCGACCACTCCCCGGCGCAGACCGTCACCGCCGGCACCAAGGTCGACCCGGCGAACGGTGCCGAGGCCACGGACGCCGGCACGGCCGGTCTGAAGTCCTCGCGCTCGCTGGCCATCGGCACCGGTCTCGGCACGGCGCACTTCGGGGCGGACCTCGCCCTGAACGCCCCGACCTCGACCGTCGCCGGTACCTACACCGCGACCCTCACGCTGACGGCCATCTGAGCCGGTAGCAGGTCATGGGGCGGTGCCGGCCGAGGCCGCCCCGGGCCGGGACGGGCAGCGATGCCCGTCCCGGCCTCCGGCCGCATTCACCCTCCCGTACTGCCCGCGCCCGAACGGACGACCTGACATGATCACTCGTTCCGCCCGCCGGCTGGCCGCCGTCCTGGCCGCCTGCCTCCTCGCCGTTCTCCCCGCGGCCGAAGCCGCTACGGCCGCACCCGCACAGCCGTCGTCCGCACGGCCGGCCGCGGACCCCCACGGGCGCACCACCTTCGGCGTCCAGCCGTCGTCCGCGAAGAAGCCCGACGCCCGGCCGAACTTCTCGTACGGCGTCACCCCGGGCGCCGCGGTGCGCGACTACCTCGCCGTCTGGAACTACGGCAACGAACCGCTCACCCTGAACGTGTACGCCGCCGACGCGATCAACACCGCCGAGGGCGGCTTCGACCTGCTCGCGGGCGGCGCCAAGTCCAAGGACGCCGGTGCGTGGGTGAAGGTCGGCAAGAACCGCGTGACCATTCCGCGGCGCTCGAAGGTCATCGTGCCCTTCACCCTGACCGTCCCCGCCGCCGTGACCCCGGGCGACCACGTCGCCGGCATCGTCGCGTCGCTGGCGGGAGTCCGCACCGACAAGAAGGGCGACCGGGTCAAGGTCGACCAGCGCGTCGGCGCCCGTGTCTACGTCCGGGTGGCCGGCGAGCTCAAGCCGCGGCTGACCGTGGAGGACGTGCACGCCAGTTACCACGGCACGGCGAACCCCTTCGGCAGCGGCTCCGCCACCATCACGTACACCGTCCGCAACATCGGCAACGTCCGGCTGGGTGCCCGTCAGATCGTGAAGGTCCGCGATCTGTTCGGCGGCACCGCCAAGATCACCGGTGTCGAGGACATGGCCGAGCTGCTGCCCGGCACCAAGCTCACGTTCACCGCCAAGGCCACCGGCGTGCTGCCCACGGTGCGCGACACCGCGACCGTGCAGGTCGACCCGGTCTCCGTGCGCGGTGACATCAAGCACCCCGTCCTGCCGCGGGTGACCCGCACGCTGGGCTTCTGGGCCGTGCCGTGGTTCTGGGTGGCCGTCGTGCTGCTGGCCGTCGGCGCCGGACTGTACTTCTGGCTCCGCGGGCGCCGCCGCCGTCCGGGTTCGGCCGCCCCGGCCGGCCGCCCCGCTCCCGCCGGGTCCAAGCGGGCCCCCAAGGCGAAGGCGGCCGCGCCGGTCGCCATGGTGCTGGCCGCGCTGGTGAGCTGGATGGGCGCGCCGAGCGCCGCCGCGGCCGCCCCCGGCGCCCTCTCGGTCTCGCCGCCGCAGGGCTCCGCCACGCAGCCGATCACGCTCACCGCCGCGGCCCCCTGCCCGCCGGCCACCACGTACGTCATCGTCCGGGTGCACGGAGCCGGCTTCCCCAAGGGCGGCCAGAACGTCGTCGGCAACGCGCCGATCGGCACCTACCCGCCGGGCGTCGGCGGCGGCCTGGCGATCCCGCTCACCTTCACCATGCAGGACTACGCCGCCACGGCCGGTTTCCGCGACCTGCACGGCACGTACACCTTCACGGCGACGTGCCTCAAGGCGCCCTTCGACGACAAGGGCCTGCGGGACTTCAGCGGTTCGGTGCGCTTCGTCTCCAAGGACTCCTACCGCGACGGCACCCAGGCCAAGCCCGAGAACCCCGCCGCGGGCACGCCCGGCACCGGCCAGGAGGTGCAGGGCATGCAGGGCGGCACGGGTCAGGCCGATCCGTCCGCCCCCGTCGGCCCGGGCTCGGGCACGGGCACGGGCTCCGGCACGGGCTCCGGCACGGGCGTGCCGAGCGGTGCGCCGGCCGGCTCCGCCGTGCCGAACGCCCAGGGTGGTACCTCCGGCGATCCCCTGGTCGCCACGGCCGCCTCATCCGGCTCCCACACCGCGCTCGTCGCCTGGTCGCTCGCCGGCTTCGTGGTCGCCTTCCTGGTGGTCGCCTTCGGCGCGACCCAGTGGGCGCGCGGCCGCAAGGGCCGCGCCGTCCAGGCCGAATCGGACGACTGAGCGTCCGTCACCACATCAGATGCCCTACGCAAGAGGAGAGAAGATCATGTCCATCAAAAGCCTGTCCCGGCCGGCAGCGGCCGGCCTCGGAGCCCTGGTGCTCACGTGGGGTGCGGTGGGCCTGCTCGGTGCCTCCGCCGCTCACGCCGAGGTCATCGGGACCATGACCGTGAACCCGGGCAAGGGTGCCGACACCCAGGGCATATCCCTGCAGTCGACGGCCGTCTGCCCGGAGCCCGCGACCAACCTCATCGTCTCGGTGAAGGGCTCCGGCTTCCCCGCCGAGGGCCAGAACGTCGTGAGCAACTCGCCGCTGGAGATCTACGCGGCGCCCGTGGGCATGTCGGTGCCCCTGACCGAGACGATGCGCGACTACGCCAACGAGGCGGGTTTCAGCACGCTCCAGGGCCGTTACGACTTCACCCTGACCTGCCGCAAGGCCTTCGGCGACGCCACCTTCGGCGACTTCACCGCGTCGATCTGGTTCACGAGCAACACCACGTACCAGGACACCGACCCGGCCGGGCCGACGAACACGCCGACCACGACGCCCACCACGACGCCGACCACGACGCCGACCACCACCCCCACCACGACGCCGACCACGACGCCGACCGACACCCCGGATCCCACGGACACCCCGGAGCCCACCGACACCGGTGAGCCGACCGACACCGGTGAGCCGACCGACACGGGCGAGCCCACCGACACCGGTGAGCCCACCGACGGCGCCGTGGACGGCGGCACCACCGACGGTGGCACGACCGACGGCGGCACCACCGACGGCGGTTCGACGGACGGCGGCACCGAGGGCATCTCCACCGACGTGAACGGCGGCGGTTCGGGCAACGGTTCGCTCGCGGCCACCGGCGCCAACGCGGCCGTTCTCGGCGGCACCGCTGCCGCCCTGGTCGCGGCCGGATTCGCCGCGGTGCGTGTCGCGCGCCGCCGCGGGCTGCTCACCTTCCACGACACCCCGAACGACTGAGGTCCGGAGACGACCATGATGTCCACCACCGCACGCCGCTGCCTGTCGGCCGGCGTCGCCTCGCTGCTCGCCGCCGGCGCGCTCGCGCTCGGCACCTCGGGTGCCCGTGCCGAGGTGCTCGGGACGATGAAGGTGACCCCGTCGACCGGCACCGACACCCAGGGCATGTCCCTGAGCACCTCGGCGCTCTGCCCGGAGCCCGCGACCAACCTCATCGTCTCGGTGAAGGGCTCCGGCTTCCCCGCCGAGGGCCAGAACGTCGTCGGCAACTCGGAGATCGGCATCTACAACCCGACGCCCGACGGCGGCTTCGAGGTGCCTCTGACCGAGACGATGCGCGACTACGCCAGTGAGGCGGGTTTCAGCACGCTCCAGGGCCGCTACGACTTCACCCTGACGTGCCGCAAGGCCTTCGGCGACGCCACCTTCGGCGAGTTCACCACGTCGATCTGGTTCACCTCCAACACCCGCTACCAGGACACCCTGCCGCAGGTCGCCACCACGACCACCCTGGCCGCCTCCCCGGCGGGCCCGGTCGTCGAGGGCTCCGCCGTCAAGTTCACCGCCACCGTCGCCCCGGCCGGGGCCGCGGGCACCGTGCGCTTCCTCGACGGCACGACGCAGGTCGGCTCCCCGGTCACCGTGTCCTCCGGCACGGCGTCCCTGAGCACCAGCGCCCTCAAGGTGGGCACCCACTCCCTGAAGGCCGCCTTCACCCCGGCCAACTCGGCCGCGTACGGGGCGTCCACCTCGGCGGTCAAGTCCTTCGTCGTCAAGATCAAGCCCCCGGCGCTCGTGACGGCCGCCAAGGTGACCGGCACCGCCAGGGTCGCCTCGACCGTGACCTGCTCCGTGAGCTTCCGCGGCGCCAGCACGGTGACCTACGCCTGGCTGCGCGACGGCAAGACGTACACCGGGAAGACCGCCAGGACCCTGGGCCTGGCCGCCGCGGACTACAAGCACAAGATCGCCTGCCGTCCCACCGCGGGCAACACCACGGGCAAGCTCACCGTCACCAGCCCCGCGGTGACCGTGGCCGTCGGCCCCGCCCTGCAGAACGCCACCAAGCCGGCGATCTCGGGCACGGCCAAGGTGGGCAAGCGCGTCACCGCCAAGGTCGGCACCTGGAAGCCCTCGGGCACGTCCTACAGCTACGTGTGGCGGCGTGACGGCCACAACATCAAGGGCGCCACGCACTCCACGTACGTCCTCACCACGTCCGACCGCAAGCACCTGGTGACCGTCGTGGTCACCGCGCGGCGGACCGGCTACTCGAACGGCACTGCAGTCTCCAAGGCGGTGAGAGTGGGATGACCCCACCCGGCACCCCGGCCCCGGTCGTCGAACTCGGCGACCGGCCCGCCGCCCCCTCGGGGGCCGGCGGGCCGTGGGGCCGTCCCCCTGTGCCGGAGGCTGAGTCCGAGGCCGGCCGGGCGCGCGTGACGCGCCCGGCCGGCCCCGGGCTGCGCGTGGCAGGCGCCGCGCTCAGCATCCTCGCGGCACTGCTCCTCGGATTCGTCGCCGACGTCGGCCTGCTCGGCCACGTCCGGCACGTCCGCGACCGGCAGGTCGACTACGCCGACCTGCGCGGCGAACTCGCCAACGGCGTCGCCCCCGTGGGCGCGGCGCCCATGGAGGGCGTCGAGCCGCTCACCCCCGGCGTGCCCTTCGCCGTGCTGGAGATCCCGCGGCTGCACCTGCGCGAGGTCGTCGACGAGGGAACCACCGCCCGCACCCTGTCCCGCGGGCTCGGCCACCGCCGCGACACGCCCCTGCCCGGCCAGGCCGGCGTCAGCGTCATCATGGGCCGCCAGGGCATGTACGGCGGGCCCTTCCGCAACCTGGACGGACTGCACGAGGGCTGGACCATCAAGGTCACCACCGGCCAGGGCACCCACACCTACCGGGTGATCGGCGTGCGCCGCGCCGGCGACCCCCAGCCGCAGGCCGTCGCCCAGGGAGGCGGCCGCCTCACCCTGATCACGGCCGACGGCACGCCCTTCATGCCGTGGGGCATCCTGCGCGTCGACGCCGACCTCATCTCGCCGGCCCAGCCCGCGTCGGCGCCCGCCGTCGCCGCAGCCGCCCTGCCGGACGACGAGAAGCCCATGGCCGTCCAGAAGTCCGCCTGGCTGCCCCTGGTGCTGTGGGGCCAGGCCCTCGTGGCCGCGGCGGCCCTGCTCGCGTGGGCGCACGCCCGCTGGGGACGGCGGCACGCCTGGGTCGTGGGTGTCCCCGTGCTCGGCGTGCTCGGCCTCCTCGTCGCGGACAACGCCGCGCTGCTCCTGCCCAACCTGATGTGAGGACCCGTCCGTGACCGAGACCACCATCCCGCTCCCGCCGATCCCCGGGGACCCCGAGGACGCCCGTTCCGGAGCCACCCTCGAAGCCAACCGCATCTCCTGCTGGTTCGGCGACCACAAGGTCCTCGAAAAGGTCTCCCTGACCATGCCCGCCGGGCAGGTGACCGCCCTCATCGGCCCGTCCGGCTGCGGCAAGTCGACCTTCCTGCGGACCCTGAACCGCATGCACGAGCTCATCCCGTCCGCGTCGCTCGCCGGCGAGGTCCTGCTGGACGGCGAGGACATCTACGCGCCCGGCCGCCGGCTCACCGAGGCCCGCCGCCGGATCGGGATGGTCTTCCAGAAGCCCAACCCGTTCCCGGCGATGTCCATCTACGACAACGTCACCGCGGGCCTGAAGCTCACCGGGCTGCGGGTGCGCAGCGACGCCAAGGACGACCTCGTCGAGGAGTGCCTGACCAAGGCCGGCCTGTGGAAGGAGGTCCGGTCCCGGCTCCGGCAGCCCGGCGGCGCCCTGTCCGGCGGTCAGCAGCAGCGTCTGTGCATCGCCCGCTCGCTCGCCGTGCGCCCCAAGGTCCTGCTGATGGACGAGCCGTGCTCGGCGCTGGACCCGACCTCCACCCGGCGCATCGAGGAGACGATCCGCGAACTGGCCGACGAGGTCACTATCGTGATCGTCACCCACAACATGCAGCAGGCCGCCCGCGTCTCCGACCAGTGCGCGTTCTTCCTGGCCGAACAGGGCACGCCCGGCGGCATCGTGGAGCACGGCCTCACCACGACCATGTTCTCCACGCCCGCCGACCCGCGCACCGCGGACTACGTGGAGGGTCGCTTCGGGTAGGGGAAGGCCATGCCTCCTCAACCGGTCCGTGGAGTCCTCGCCGTCGTCGGCTCGGCCGCCGGCGGCGTCGAGTCCCTGCACAGCGGCCTCGTGCTGCCCGCCCTCGCCCGCGGCTGGCGGGTGGCCGTCACGCTCACGCCCACCGCCGCCCGCTGGCTGCGCCCCCTCGGCGAGATCGACCGCCTGGAGCGCGCCACGGGCCTGCCGGTGCGCGACGAGCCGCGGCTGCCCGCCGAGCCCCGGCCGCACCCGGCCGCCGACTGCCACGTGGTGGCGCCCGCGAGCGCCAACACGGTGGCCAAACTCGCCCTCGGCATCGGCGACAACCAGGCCCTCACGCAGACCTGCGAGGCGCTGGGCACCCTCGGTGTCCCGGTTGTCGTGCTGCCCGCGGTCAACGCCGCCCACGCCCGGCATCCCGCCTGGGGCCGCCATCTCGCGACGCTCCGCGAGGCCGGCGTCCACCTCGTCGACGACCCCGCGGCCCACCCGCTCCCCGAGCCCCGCACGTCGCTCGCCGCTCCCGAACTTCCCTGGGGCGCCGTGCTCGACACGCTGGACCGCGTGTCGGGCGGCTGAGGCGTCACACGTGCGGGGTCACCGGCGCCGCGGTCTCGTAGCGGGCGACGTTCCTCGCGGCGCCCTGCAGAAGCGGCTGCAGACGGTCCGTCAGGTCCTGGTAGTCGCCGACCCGTCCGTCCGACCACTGGGCCAGCCCGACGATCATCACGCGTCCCACACCGGCGAAGGACTGCACCATTCCGCTGTCCGCCGGCAGGACCTTCAGTCCGGACCCGCGCGGCGGGGTCTGGGCCGCCACCTCGTAGTCGCCGAAGTTCGTCGTCAGCCAGGTCACCAGCCGCAGCGTGTCCCGCGGATCCTTCATCGTGAACAGGGCCAGGTTGAACTGGTCGCCGTGCGCGTCCTTGTAGAGCGCGATCTCCTCGCCCACGCAGCCCCTGCCCGCCCTGATGCGCCCCGCCAGCGAGGGCCCGACCGAGTCGCGCGCCGTGCACGACTCCGTCACGGTCGCCCCGATCAGGGTGAACACGCCGTCGGTCCCGTTCGCCATCCGCGCCGGGAACACCTCCGCCGGCGGGGCCATCGGCCGCTCCGCCGCGGTGGTCCCCGGGGTGGCGGGCACCGCCGGCGCGGAGGCCGCGGGTACCGCCGTGTCCGTGTCCCGGGGCGCCTCGGCCGGCTGCCGGAGCACGAGGAAGGCGGCCAGCGCCGCGATCACGGCCAGTGCGGCATTGCGCGGCCAGACCGGTTCCGAGTGGTTCTTCTGCATGGCGGGACCGTAGTGATCACTGCCGTACTCCGGGATACGTGCGGGTCACGGCCCGATGGCCGTCCGGCTGCGCGGAGTGCCCGGTCGCGGCGTCCGACGCGTTCAGGACGCGGACGCCAGTTCCGCCTCGGCCCACACGACCTTCCCGCCCGTCACCGAGCGGGAACCCCACCGGCGGGACATCTGCGCGACCAGGAACAGGCCGCGGCCGTTCTCGTCGACGGTGCGGGCGCGGCGCAGATGCGGCGAGCACACGTCGGTGTCGAAGACCTCGCAGGTCAGCACGTGGTGGTGGATCAGGCGCAGGCCGATCGGGCCGGTGCTGTGGCGGACGGCGTTGGTGACCAGCTCGCTGACGATCAGTTTCGTGGACTCCTCGAGACCCTCCAGGCCCCATTCGTCCAGCTGGAAGGTGGCCAGGTGCCGGGCGCGGTGCGCGGCCGTGTCGTCGCTGGGCAGCGTCCAGGACGCGACCTGGGCCGGGTTGAGCGACCGGGTGCGGACCAGCAGCAGGGTGACGTCGTCGCACGGCGCCTGGTCCGGGTAGGGCTCCGTCGCGAGGTCGCAGAGGTCCTCCAGGGACCGCCCCGGCTGGGCGAGGGAGGTGCCCAGGCGGTGCATGCCCTCGTCGATGTCGTGGCCGCGGGTCTCGATCAGGCCGTCGGTGTACAGGGCGAGCAGACTTCCCTCGGGCAGTTCCAGCTCCACCGACTCGAAGGGGACTCCCAGCCCGATGCCCAGCGGGGTCCCGCTGGGCAGCTCGGGGAAGCTGACCCGGCCCCGGGGGTCGATGACGGCGGGCGGGGGGTGCCCGGCCCGTGCCATGGTGCACCGGCGGGTGGCCGGGTCGTACACGGCGTACAGGCAGGTGGCGCCCACCGCCGCCGGCGTCTCGTCGTCGTCCTCGTCGGCCAGCCTTTGGACCGTGTCGTCGAGGTGGGCCATCAGCTCGTCGGGCGGCAGGTCCATGTCGGCGAGTGTCTGCACGGCGGTACGGAGCCGGCCCATCGCCGCGGCGGCGTGGAGACCGTGCCCGACCACGTCCCCGACGACCAGCCCCACCCGGGCGCCGGACAGCGGGATCACGTCGAACCAGTCGCCACCGACCCCGTGGTCCACGTCGGCGGGCAGATAGCGGGAGGCGGCCTCGACCGCCGTGCCGCCCCGCAGGCGGCTCGGGAGCAGGTTGCGCTGGAGCGCGAGGGCCGCGGTGTGCTCGCGCGCGTACTGGCGGGCGTTGTCCAGCGACACCGCGGCGCGGTTGACGAGTTCCTCGGCCAGCAGCCGGTCGGCCTCCTGGAAGGGCACCGGGTCCTGGGTGCGGACGAAGACGACCATGCCCAGCACGGTGCGCCGCGCACGGATCGGCACGATCATCAGCGAGTGCACGCCGTGCTCGTGGACCTTCCGGGCCAGTGCCGGGATCTTGTCGATCCACAGCCCCGGGGCGGTGTCCAGGATCGGCTCCAGATGGGTCCTGCCGGTGCACAGGACCTCGCTGAAGGGCGAGTCGGGCGGGACGGGCACCGGCTCCCCGCGCACCCAGATGGACTCGGGGACCCCCCGGTGGATCGAGGCCAGGCCGGCCCGCCGGAAGACGGGCTGCCGCTCGCCCGGACCGATGCGGACCGGGGGGCCTTCGCCGAACGGCACCGCCTGCTCCAGGTCCACGGCGACGTAGTCGGCGAGCAGGGGCACGGCGAGGTCGGCCAGCTCCTGGCTGGTCTGCATCACGTCCAGGGTGCTGCCGAGGCGGGCCCCGGCCTCGCCGAGGACGGCGAGACGCTCGCGCACCCGGCGGCTCTCGGTGACGTCGACGCTGATGACGCACACCCCCAGCGGCTGTCCGTCGGCGCCCTGCAGGCAGTGGAACGAGGCAGCGAACGGTTGCTCCGGGCCCAGATTCGTCGGCAGCCACGTCCGGTACTCGTGGACCTTCGTCGTGCCGCTCCGCAGCACCTGCCGCATCACGCCCTCCAGCGCTTCGGCCTTGGCGCCGGGCAGCACATCGGTGAACCGCTGCCCGAGCCGGTGGTCCACGGGGATGCCGTCGTGGTCCTCCATCACGTCGTTCGCCCAGGTGCACCGCAGCTGCCGGTCGCGCACGACGATGCCGATCGGCGCACGGGTCAGCAGTGCGCCCCGCATCGCCTTGTTGCCGGCCTTCCCGGACATCGCGCCGACGTCGCCCACGGACGCGAGCCAGCGCGTTGTCCCGTCCTGCCCGCGCACCGTCGAGAAGCGCAGGCCGACGTCGACCGTGCGTCCGTGCCGGTCGCGCACCTCCGTCGTGCCCGACCAGCCGTTGTCGGCCCGGCACTTCTCGACGAACGCCGACACCGTCGGGGCTTCCCCTAGGGAGGGGAGGACGGCTGCGGCGGAGCGGCCCACCGCATCGCAGGCCGAATATCCGACGAGGCGCTCGGCGGCCCGCGTCCAGGCGACCACCGTCCCGCGCTCGTCGAGCAGTGCGATGGCCGAGTCGGATATCGCGGACGTGTCCGCGTGTTCACTGAGCGTGAGCGTGGTGCTGGTCATCGGACTTCTCCCTCGGGCAGGCGGGGTGCCCACGGCGGTGCTTGGTATGTCGCTTTTCGGGCTATTTACGCTTTCGACCGGACGCGGCCCCGATCTGTGACACAGGCCTCAAGAAGCCCCTCCGTGAAGCGGGGTCGGCGTAGGGGGCGGGCGTGCGGAGCGGCGCCAGGCGGGCACGGCAACGCAGGCCGTTCAAGGCCGTGTTGTGCCTGGCGCGGCCGAGGCGTTCCTCATCCCCGGCGGTCCGGCCCCCGGTCGCCGGTACCGTCCGTGGCCGTGTGACGTCGGGCACGGGCCGCCCACGTCCCGCGGCGCAGCCGGACGTCCTGGAGCACCTGGCGGGCGGCGAGCCGCCCGGACGTGGCGTTGTTGCCCGCGCCGGGCCAGGTCGCGGCTCCCGTCAGGTACAGGCCGGGTACCGCCGTGCGGTAGCCGCTGTGCCCGGGCATCGGCCGGAAGACCAGGTTCTGGCACAGGTGGTGGCTGCCGGCGACACTGTCGCCGCCGACCAGGTTGGGATCGGCCGCCTCCAGGTCCTGCGGGCCGTAGGCGGTGGCACCGGCGATCCGCGACCGGGTGCCGGGCGCGTAGTCCTCCAGCTTGGCCAGCACCCGTTCGGTCATCGGCCCGACCGCCTCGGGCCAGCGGGTGTGCCGAATGGCCCCGGCCGCGTCCCCGCGGATGACCGAGGGGACCGCACGGATCTGGATCCACACGACGTGCCGGCCCGCCGGGGCCCGCGTCGGGTCGACCGCGGAGGTCTGTCCCACGACCAGCAGCGGTTCGGCGGGCAGCAGCCCCGCCTGGGCCTCGGTGTAGGTGCGCGCCAGATCGTCGACGTACGGGGCCACGTGCACATAGCCGAAGCCGGACAGTTCGTCCCCCGCCGCCCAGGGCAGCGGCCCGTCGAGCGCGAGGTGCAGCATCATCGTGCCGGGCCCGTACCGGTAGTCGCGCGCCCTGCGCCGCACGTGCGCGGGCACCTCCCCGGCATCGAGCAGCCGCTCGTACAGCGCCGCCGGCGCGACGTCCGCGATCACGGCACGGCGCGCCGTCAGCGTGGTGCCGTCGGCGCAGCGCACACCGGCCGCCCGGCCGTCGCGGCACAGGACGCGGTCCACCTCCGCCCCGGTGCGGATCTCGCCGCCGTACTCCGCCAGCACCGAGGCGAGCGCCAGCGGCAGCCGCTCCGCGCCGCCCTCGACGACGGCGATGCCGTTCTCCATGTCCGCGAACATCTCCAGCAGCGGGAACATCGCGCCGCCCGCCACGTCCGGGCCGAAGTCCAGGTGCATGCCCCAGCAGGCCGCCATGGCCCGCGCCTCCCGGGTGGCGAACCAGGTCCCGCCCAGCTCCCGGGTGCTCATCACCAGCGTGTGCGCGAGCTCCCGCGCGCCCCGCAGGCCGTGGTGGCGCAGCAGGCCCGCCAGTTGCCGTGCGGCCGCGCCCGACGGCACGGCGCTGCCGTACAGGCCGAACAGGTACGGCGCGAACCGCCGGTACAGCCGGTACAGGCCCGCGAAACCCTCGGCGTCCCCGGCGCTGTGCTCCGCCAGCCGTGCGAGGGTGCGCTCGTAGTCGCCGTGGACCTGCACGCTCGACCCGTCCGGGAAGGCGTTGGCGAAGGGGCGGTCGGTGGTGCGGAACCGCAGTCCGTGGCGGGACAGCGCGGGGGCGAAGTCGGCGTACGCGCGGGACCCGAGGAAGAGGTTCTGGTTGGTGGAGTACAGATCGTGGACGAACCCGGGGAGCGTGACCTCACCGCTCGCGATGGCCCCTCCCACCACGGCGTTCCGCTCCAGCACGGCCACCGACCACCCCGCCCGCGCCAGGTACAGGGCCGCCACGAGCCCGTTGTGGCCGCCACCGACGACGACCGCGTCGTAGTCGTGGTCGTGGTCGTGGTCGTGGTCGTGGTCGTGGGAGTCGGAGTCTGGTGCGGTCATGTGCCGGGTCCCTGCCGCTCGTGCTCACCGCGAGGACGCGGCGTGCCACCCCCACCCAGCGCCCGCGCTGCCACTCCCGTCCCCGGAACACCCCCCTTCCCATGCTCCTCCCGCCCCGGCGGTACGCAACATCGCCGCTGCGGGCCCCGGTCCTGCCGTGCGCCGGGCCGGGCGTGCCTACCCTGGCCTGGATGTCGAGAACGGGCCACCGGCTCCGTCCCAGGGACGTCAGCGGCGACCACCGGCCGCACCAGGACGAAGGAGAGACCCGCAATGGCGATTCAGCGGATGGACAACGTCGGCATCGTCGTCGAGGACATGGACGCCGCCGTCGCGTTCTTCGTGGAACTCGGTATGGAGCTGGAGGGCACGGCGGAGGTCGAGGGCCCCTTCGCCGACCAGTGCACCGGACTCGACGGCGTCCACTGCGACATCGCGATGGTCCGGACCCCGGACGGCCGCAGCCGGCTCGAACTGGCGAAGTACCGCAGCCCCGCCGCGATCGGCGACGAGCCGCGCAACCGTCCGCACAACATCCTGGGCACGCACCGCGTCATGTTCGCCGTCGACGACCTCGAGGACACCGTCGCCCGCCTGCGCCCGCACGGCGCCGAACTCGTCGGCGGGATCGCCCGCTTCGAGGACAGCTTTCTGCTCTGCTACCTCCGCGGCCCCGCCGGCATCATCGTCGGACTGGCCGAGCAGCTGCACAGGTGATCCGGCCCGAGGCCGGGCTGTCACCTGGGGCGGCGAATATCGGTTGATCCGGCCCCTGGCGTCTGAATACTGGCTGTCGTCCCAGCCGATCCGGTCTGCCTCCGGCGTTCCGGACGCGACCAGTGGAGGGCCCACGGGCGTGACCATGCACGATGACCAGGTGGACGTGACCGCCGAGGTCGTTGCGGCCCTGATCCGGGAGCAGTTCCCGCAGTGGAGCGGCACGGCGATCCGACGTGTGGCGTCGACCGGGACGGTCAACGCCGTCTTTCGTATCGGGAACGACCTCTCGGCGCGCTTCCCGCTGCGTCCGGCCGATCCTGCCGAGGCGCTGGCGGTTCTGGAGCAGGAAGCCCGCGCGAGCGCGGAGCTGGCACAGGTGTCCCGGTTCCCCGCCCCGGAACCCGTCGCCTTGGGAATGCCCGGAGCGGGTTACCCCATGCCGTGGTCGGTCCAGACATGGCTGCCGGGAACGACCGCATCCGATGCCGACCCGAGTGCGTCGGACGCTTTCGCCGAGGACCTTGCGGCCTTCATCGCCACCCTGCGGGGCGCCGGGACACGGGGGCGGCGCTTCAGCGGGAACGGTCGTGGCGGCGTTCTCGCCGACCACGACGACTGGATGGCGAAGTGCTTCGAGGAGAGCAAGGGGCTGCTCGACGTGGACCGGCTGCGTCAGGCGTGGGGCCACTTCAGGGAGTTGCCCCGGACGGCAGCCGACGTGATGAGCCATGGTGACGTGATTCCCGGCAATGTCCTGGTCGCGGGAGACCGGCTCAGCGGTGTACTCGACACCGGCGGCTTCGGCCCGGCCGACCCGGCGCTGGATCTGGTCGGTGCCTGGCACCTGTTGCGGCGGGGCCCGCGGGAAGTCCTCCGGCGCGCACTGGGCTGTGACGATCTGGAGTGGGAGCGCGGCAAGGCATGGGCGTTCCAACAGGCGGTGGGCGTGGTCTGGTACTACGTCGAGAGCAATCCGACGATGAGCCGCATGGGACGCCGGACGCTCGACCGCGTTCTGGGGTCGATGGGACCGGAACGCGGCCGTACGACTCGTCGGTGGTGAACGAGTGCTCCGATGCCGGCTCGTTGTCACGGCCGGAGGTTGCCGCGGGCGACCATGCGCTGGATGATCTCCGGTGTGAAAAGCCCCTTTGCCGCCATACACAAGGCCCGCGCCGCGCGATGGGTCCGCACACAGTTCGACCCCGCCGCGTACGGGCTTGCCCCTCTCGCCCAACTCGACGCCCGACGCCCCGGGCCGCCTCTGCCCGCCTCGCGGCTCAGGGAGATGCAGGCCCTCGCGGACACGGTGTGGGCGGGCGACTGGCGTGCGGCAGCCTCGTACGTGGCGGGCGCGGGAGAGGAATGGGACCAGCGCTGGAACCGGATGGAACTGCTGCAGGAGATCGCGCAGCAGGACGGTGCATGGCTGGACGAATGGGTCCGGAGCGAGCCGCGCAACAGTGACGCCGCCACGCTCCGCGCGGAGTTGCTCGTGCACCAGGCATGGGAGGTGCGGGGAGCCGGGTATGCGAACCAGGTCCCGTCCGAGCGCATGAGGCGCTTCCAGCAGATGCTGCCCGCGGCCATGGAGGCGGCACAGAAGGCCGCCGAACTCGCTCCCCGGGACCCGGGCCCCTGGGTCGTCATGATCACCACTGCCCGCGCCCTCAAGTACCGCGGCATGAAGTTCCAGCCCCTGTGGGACGGACTGGTGGAGCGCGCCCCGCACCACTACTCGGGCCACTGGCAGGCCCTGCAGTACTGGTGCGCCAAATGGTGCGGGTCCGACAAGCAGATGATGGACTTCGCGGAGCGCGCCGTACGGAACGCCCCGGAAGGCAGCCCTCTGGCGGGCATCTACCTGTACGCCCTGTCCGAACTCACCGAACGCCACGGTGTCATGGCCCCCGTGACCACCGCCAAGGTCAAGGCCCTGCTGCCGGACGTCGTCCGCGCGCTGAGCCAGGTGCCCGAGGACGACGAGCGACTGCCACGCCTCAGGCACCTGCTCGCGCACTACCTGGGGAACATCGGCGACTACGACGCCGCGCTCGAGCAGTTCCGCCTCATCGGCCCGTGGTGCGGAGCGGAACCGTGGACCAGCTCGGACGACCCGATCGCCGCGTTCCAGCTGGCGCGCGGCACCGCCGCCGCCAAGTCGGCCGACGGCAAGCAGACGACCAACGGCGGAAAGACACGGGCGGACATTCATATCCGCGGGTAACCAGCGAACTCGGCGCTCCGGGCCCCTCGCACGGCCCCAGCCCGACTGGGCGCCCGGGACCCAGGGGCGGCCATGGTGAAGGCGCTTGGCACTTGAGGGACGGGGTGGACGCTGACCTGAGTCGATTCCCGAACAGAGCCGATTCTGGTTCCAGCTTTGACAGGCATTCGACGGCGACGGCCAGAGCGACACGCTTCACTGGTGGAGTGGAACTTGTCGACAGCCCGATCGAGTGGGACCCGCAGTGGCACGCCGCCGGCACAAAGTCTCGCGAGCGGCGATGTGCTTGGGGTTCTCCGTGTCCAAGGAAGGCGTGCTGGAGCGTGCGGGTGAGGGACAAGGGCGGCGAGAGTTGGTGGGCCGCCTGCGAGGAGCACCGCGCTTCGTCAGCGGTCCTCAGCGCCTTGCCTCCCGCTGACCAGCACCTGACTGCGCAGGCTTGTGCCCGGCCGACACCTGACGCGTAAGTTCGCGCCGGTCAAATACCGCCGGGCCCGGTGGTCTGCCCGGCAGCAGGTGCCGGCGCCGGCGGAGTTCGCCTCGCCGCCAGGGAAGCGCGCGTACGACCTGCGGCACACCTGTCTGACGACGTGGCTTAACGCGGGGATTCCGCCGGCGCAGGTGGCCGAGGGGTCGCGCAACAGCGTCCCCGTCCTGCCGGCTGCCTATCGAGGCCAGAAGAGACCTCCCCGACCCGGACGAACGTCGCCACGCAGTCGGCAGAGCCCGCCGCAAAACCCCGGTGTCAGCCGGACAGCGTCGGACCACGCTCGTGATCACAAGAGGGAGGTCCGGCGCTGCGGCGCTCGCCCTCGCAGGGCTCCGACCAGCAAAAAGCCCCTCCCTGAGGGAGGGGCGCAAGGCGTGCCCCCGGCAGGACTCGAACCTGCGGCCAAGCGCTTAGAAGGCGCCTGCTCTATCCACTGAGCTACGGGGGCCGGACGATGGCCGCGACCAACCCGCCCCATGGTGTCGACGGTATCCGTGACCTTGCCGGGGACAAGGATAGGGCGCGGCTGATGTGCGGCCGGTTGCTTCGCCTTCATGACACGTTGTGTAGGTTCGGTGAAGCGGTCTGATAATCGCAGGCAGGTGCGAATGTCGCACCACTTTTGACGCACCAGTCTTCGGCCGTTGTGCACTCGTTATGCCGCTGCCCCTCCGTGCCCATGTGTCCCGTTGGGACGCTCTTGCGGGCCGAAAGGCGTGAAGTACGCGAAATACGCTTCAAAAACCCACCAAAATGGGGCATTCTGCGTCTGTGGCGATCTTGGACACGAGGCCCGATCTGCTGGACGTGCTCTCTGCGATGCGCGACCGCGTCGACGCCGCGCGCTTTCCCCTCCCGATTCCCGGGGCGGAGCGGGCCCGCCGTACCCGGCGGGAGCTGCTGGCGCAGCTCGACGACTATCTGGTGCCCAGGCTGCGGGCGCCGGAGGCGCCGTTGCTTGCGGTGGTCGGCGGGTCGACGGGCGCGGGGAAGTCGACGCTGGTCAACTCGCTGATCGGGCGGCGGGTGAGCGATTCGGGAGTACTGCGACCGACGACGCGCACACCGGTGCTGGTGTGCCATCCCGAGGACCGGGCGTGGTTCGCCGATCCGCGGGTGCTGCCGGGACTGGCGCGGGCGTGGGCGCCGCGGCCGCGGGCATCGAGCGACGCGGACGACGGGGGCCGCGAGGCGGACGACGACCACGGCGCGCCCGACGGCCCGCTGTGGCTGCGGCTGGAGACCGACGACACCTTGCCCCGCGGACTGGCGCTGCTCGACGCGCCGGACATCGACTCCCTCGTCGTGCGCAACCGCGAACTCGCCGCCGAACTGCTGTGCGCCGCCGACATCTGGATCCTGGTGACGACCGCGGCCCGCTACGCCGACGCGGTGCCGTGGCATCTGCTGCGCACCGCCAAGGAGTACGACGTCACCCTGGCCACCGTGCTGGACCGGGTGCCGCACCAGATCCTCGACGACGTCTCCGACCACTATGCCGCGCTGCTGGACCGGGCCGGCCTCGGGGACGTACCGCGGTTCACGATCCCCGAGCTGCCCGAGTCGGCGGGCGGCGGCGGGCTGTTGCCGCACACCGCCGTGGCCGCGCTCGGCAGCTGGCTCGCGCACTGCGCGGAGGACCCGGCCGCGCGGCACCAGGCGGCCCGGCGCACGGCGTCCGGCGTCCTCGGCTCGCTCGACAGCCGGCTGCCGGAGCTCGCGGGCGCGTCCGCCGCCCAGCACGCGGCGGCGACACGCCTGGCCCGCTGCGTGGACGACGCCTACGACGGGGCGCAGGAAGCCTTCGACGAGGCCGTGACCTCGGGCGCGGCGCTCTCCGGCGAGGCGCTGGCGTGCTGGCGCGGCTATCCGGACTGCGGTTCCGGTGCCCTGCAGGCCGCGCTCGCGGAGGGACTGGCGGTCCTGCTCCGTACGCGGATCACCGCCGCCGACGAACGCATCCTGGACGACTGGCGGCGCGACCGGGCGGGCAGCGCCCCCCTGGACGCCGCGGCCCGCATGCCCGCCGACGACGGGCTCGACGACCGCATCGAGGAAGCCGTCGCCGACTGGAGCTGGAACCTGACCAGGATCGCGTACGAGGCCGTGAGTTCCGCGCCCGAGGACGTGGACCCCGAGGACGCGGCCGCGCTGCTCGGGGTCGCCCTCCTCGGCGGCCGCGCGGGCACCCCGGCCGGCGAACGGCTGGCCACGCTGGGCGGCGCCCTGGCCGCGCTGCGGGCCGGGGACCGGGCGCGCGAGGCGCTGGACCGGATCGTCGGGGAGCTGCTGGACGCCGAACGCGAACGCCGCATGCGGCCGGTGGACGCCCTGGACGTCACTGCGGGCCAGCAGGCATCGCTGATCGCGGAGCTCTCCGTGATGCAGAAGTCGTACGGACTGTGGGAGAGGTGAGCGGGTGCTCGCGGAGCGGGTGGACGCGCTGTCGGAACTGCTGGGGCTGTCGCGTACGCGCGTGAGCCCGGAGGCGCTGGACGGCGCCGGGGAACTCCTGGAACGGGTCGGCGACCGGCGCAGGCTGTCGGCGGACCACACCGTGGTGGCACTCGCCGGGGCGACGGGCAGCGGGAAGTCGTCGCTGTTCAACGCGCTGACCGGGCTGGACCTCGCGCGGGTCGGCGTACGCCGGCCGACCACCTCCGAGCCGGTGGCCTGCGCCTGGGACCCGCAGGGCGCGGCGGGGCTCCTGGACCGGCTGGGCATCCCCCCTCGGCACCGGCACGCCCGGCACAGTGTGCTCGACGGCGAGGACCCGGTGGGGGAGGGGGGCACGGAACGCGACGGGGCGGCCGGCCTCGGCGGGCTCGTGCTCCTCGACCTCCCCGACCACGACTCGGCGGCGCTGACCCACCGCGACCAGGTGGACCGGCTGCTCACCCTGGTCGATGTCGTCGTGTGGGTGCTGGACCCGGAGAAGTACGCGGACGCGTCCGTGCACGAACGCTATCTGCGGCCGCTCGCCGGGCACGCCGACGTTACCCTCGTGGTCCTGAACCAGACCGACCGGCTGCCGGGCGACTCCGCGGAACTCGTCCTCGACGACCTGCGGCGCCTCCTGGACGAGGACGGGCTCGCGGTCGGCGAGCACGGCGAGGACGGCGCCATGGTGCTGGCCACCTCCGCGCTGAGCGGTGACGGCGTGGCCGAACTGCGATCGGCGATCGGGCAGATCGTCGCGGAGCGCGCCGCGGCGGGCCGGCGGCTGTCGGCGGACGTGGACGGGCTCGCGGAACGGCTGCGCCCGCTGTACGTCGCCGAGGGCGCGACGGGCCTGACGGACGCGGCACGCGAGGACTTCGCGATCCGGCTCGCGCAGGCGGTCGGCGCCGCGGCTGCCGGGCGCACGGCGGAACGGGAGTGGCTGCGGGCCGCCGACGAGGCGTGCGGGACACCGTGGCGGCGGCTTTCGGGTCTGGTGCGGGGCGTACGGGCCCCGGCCGGCGAGGGGCCGCACGAGGTGGTGGCGGACGGGCGCCTGCCCGCGCTCGCCGCGTCCCGGGCGGTCGTGGAGGAGGCCGTGCGCCTGGTGGCGGCCGACGCCGCGGTCGGACTGCCCGCCCCATGGGCGCAGGCCGTGCGCGAGGCGGCCCGGCGCGGGGGCGACACCCTTCCCGAGGCGCTGGACGCCGCGGCGGAGCGCGTCGAGCCGGGCGAGCCGGGGCGGCCGGGCTGGTGGTCGGCGGTCGGCACGGCGCAGTGGCTGCTGGCGCTGCTGGTGATGGCGGGCACCTTGTGCGGCACCGCGGCGGCTGCGGGCGCCGTGGGGGCGCCGTGGTGGCTCTCGCTGGTACTGCTGGGTGCCGGGGCGGGCGGCGGGCCCGCACTGGCCCGGGCCGGCCGCTTCGCGGCGCGCGGTCCGGCCCGGCGCCACGGGCAGGCGGCCGAGCGCCGGCTGGCGGACGCGGCGGCCGACTGCGGCAGGGCCCGCGTGCTGGAGCCGGTCGCGGCGGAGCTGCTGCGCTACCGGGAGGTGCGCGAGCAGTACGGCGTGCTGGCCGGTCGCCACTTCCGGGTGACGGAGTTGTCCACAACCCGCCGGTAATCCACAGGTTGAATCCGGTTTCTCCACGATCGCCGCCGTCGGTGCACGATGGCTTTGTCGCGAGAGCGGCGGCGAAAGGGCCGCCGCCGGCGGCACGGACACAAGGGGGAATCGGTTGTGAGCGAGACGCTGGTCACCGTCGTCGGAAATGTCGCGACCCGGCCGGAATTCAAGAAGACGCCGACCGGCGTGCCGGTAGCCCGGTTCCGGCTGGCCGCCACGGCGCGCCGCTGGGACCGTGAGCGCGGCGGCTGGACGGACGGCCATACGAGCTTCTACACGGTGTGGGCCTGGCGGGCGCTGGGCGAGCACGTCGTGGCCTCGGTCGGGGTGGGTGAACCGCTCGTGGTCCAGGGGCGGCTGAGGGTGCGTGAGGAGGAGCGCGACGGGCAGCGCTGGATCTCGGCCGACATCGACGCCGTCGCCGCGGGCCACGACCTGACGCGGGGGACGTCGGCATTCCGCCGTGTGGTCCTGCCTCGACCGGAATTGACGGCTCCGCAGCCGGCGGTAGGGGGCGCGGAGTCGGCGCCGGCCGATCCGGTCGGGGCCCTGTCCGGATAAACCGGACAGCGGGCATTTCGCGCCCTGTCGACTTGCGAGTATTTATCGACAATCTCGGGCTCACACGTACGCGCCGGTAACGATTGCGATTCGAATTCCCGGGCCGCAGTGAATCCTGATGGCTTTGATACGCGTGCTTCCTAGGATTCTTCGGGTACCCCGGCGTTCCACGGGGGATCCACAGCTGTTGGCGAGGCACGTGCCCCACGACCGGCCTCGCCCGGAGGGGAAATTCATGTTCACTGTACGGAGGCGGGGAACTGCCCGTCTTGCCGTCGCGATAGTGGCCTCCGGCCTCATCGCGGTCGGTTCCATGGCCGGCGCCGGGTCCGCTGTTGCGGACGACGCGACCCCCACCGCGGGCGCCAAGGCCACGCTCGGCAATCTGAAGACCTTCGACAAGGCCGTCATCCACGACAACGGCAAGGACGAGAAGGTCTCCGCAGGCCTCTTCGAGATGACCGTCGACGGTGGCGGCACCATCCAGACGTACTGCATCGACATCCACAACCCCACCCAGGGCAAGGCCGGTTACAAGGAAGTCTCCTGGGACCAGTCGAGCCTGCACAACAACACGAACGCCGGCAAGATCAACTGGATCCTGCAGCACTCGTACCCGCAGGTGAACGACCTGGCGGCGCTCAAGTCCGCGGCCGGCCTCAGCGGTGACCTCACGCCGCAGCTCGCCGCCGCCGGCACCCAGGTCGCCATCTGGCGCTTCTCGGACAACGCCGACGTCGACGCGGTGAACCCCGTCGCGGAGCAGCTGGCCGACTACCTGGGCAAGAACGCGCAGACCCTCGACGAGCCGGCGGCCTCGCTGACGCTCGACCCGCCGGCCGTCTCCGGCAAGGCCGGTGACCTGCTCGGCCCGATCACCGTGCACACCAACGCCGCCACCGTCACGGTGAGCCCGGCGCCGAGCACGCCCGCCGGTGTGAAGATCACCGACAAGGACGGCAAGGAGGTCAGCACCGCCAAGGACGGCGACGCGCTGTACTTCGACGTCGCGGCCGGCACCCCGGACGGCACCACGTCCCTGATGGCCTCCGCCAACACCAAGCTCCCGGTCGGCCGTGCCTTCACCGGCATCGACACCACCACGCAGGTGCAGATCCTGGCGGGCTCCAGCGACAGCACCGTCACCGCCTCGGCGACCGGCACCTGGGCCGCCAAGGGCCCGATCCCGGCGGTCTCCGCCGAGGTCGACTGCGACAAGAACGGCGTCGACGTCACCGCCACCAACGAGGGCGACCAGCCGTTCACCTTCACGCTGTCCGGCAAGGAGTACACGATCGAGGCCGGCAAGTCCGAGACCGTGACCGTGCCGGTGGGCGAGGACCAGGCCTACAAGATCACCATCACGGGCCCGAACGGCTTCGAGAAGACCTTCGAAGGCGTCCTCGACTGCGACACCGCCGGTACCGGCGGCACCACCACCCCGTCCTCCTCGCCCAGCCCGGCCTCGGTCGGCGGCTCCAGCGAGGGCACCGCTGACACCGGTTCCACCACCGGCGGCGACCTCGCCGAGACCGGCTCCAGCAGCGCCACCCCGATCATCGCGGGCATCGCGATCGCGCTGGTCGTCATCGGCGGCGCCGCGGTCTTCTTCCTCCGGAAGAAGAAGCCGGCCGCTCCTGCCGAGTGAACTGACTGACCGGCTCCGGCCGTAGTCCCACCCCCAGGGGGCGGAGGTCACCGACCTCCGCCCCCTGGGCTTTTGCCCGGCGTCCCCGGAACCCTCCCCTCGGGGGCGGCGTCCGTAGCCTTCGGTACATCGACGCGAAGGGCGGGGGACGCACACCATGGGCAAGGGACACAGACGGCGGCGGTGGGTCGTGGCGGGCATCATCGCGGTCGCGGTCGTGGCCGGGACGCTCCTCCACAGGGGACTGGCGACACCGGAAGCACCCCGCGTCGACCCGGCGCTCGAACGGGCCGTGCTCCCGGCGGTGGACCGCTATCTGCTGACGGACCCCCTGGGACCGCTCGGCAGTGACGACGACGCCGACGAGAACCCCGCGCCGCGCGGCTTCTGCACGGAGCACGTCATCGAGATCCGGCCGGCGGGAGACGGTCTGCGGGTGGGACTGGCCGCCTGGTGCGGGCACTTCGCGCGGCACGGCGCGGGCGTGACGATGCTGGACGGCGGGATCATGGCGGGGGCACTGACGGTGTCCCCGGCCACGGCTCCCGCCCGGGTCAGCGACGTCTCGTGGGAGCCCGACGGGGACTCCTCCTCCTGGGCGGCGACGCAGTTCTCCGCCGGCGGCGCCGCGGAGGCCGAACGCCTCCTCGGCGACTCCACCGCCTACCTGACCGACCCCGAGGCCAAGGCCCGCGCCGCGTTCGGGCTGCCGACGCGTTAGCCGTTCCCGGTCTCGCCGTCCTCCCGCATGGCGCGCAACCCCCGGTCGGTGAACGTGATCAACCACTCGAAGCTCTCGTCGATGTCGGCGCTCCACTGGAAGCTGTTGGCCGCCTGCAACGTCGCGAAGCCGTGAAAGAGGCTGCGGAGCATACGCAGGGCGTGGTCCACGTCCGCGTCCTCCACGTCGTAGCCGCGCAGGACCGCTCGGAACGGTCCGAGTGAGCGCTGACTCGCGGGGGTCAGCGGATCGTCCGGGCCGGACGCCTCCATGCCGATCGTCGCGCCGTACCGGCCGGGATGCCGAAGGACGAAGGTGCGGAAGGAACGCGCCGCGGCCGCAAGGGCGTCGCGGCCCGCATACCCCTGGACGGCGCTGCCGATGGCGTCCGCGGCCTCGCTCAACGCCAATGCCGCGATACGCCGGTTGAGGTCCTCCTGACCGCCCACGTGCTTGTAGAGGGACGGGGTGCGCACGCCCAGCCGCTCGGCCAGCAGCCCCATCGTCAGGTTGGCGATGCCCACCTCGTCGGCGAGCGCAGCACCGGCCGCGACCACGGTCGCCTGGTCCAGGCCGGCCCTAGGCACGGGCGGCCGACTCGAGGAAGGCGAGCACAAGGGCGACGACCTGGTCGGGGAACTGGTCGTGGGGGTAGTGCCCGGCGCCCTCGATCATCTCCAGCCGGCCGAGGCCGGACGGCAGACCGTCGACGATCGCCGCACCCTCGGCGGACGCGGCCCAGTCGGGGTCGAGCGAGGCCATCACGACCAGGACCGGGCTCTGGACGTTGCCGAGTTGCGCGCCGGCATCGGTCGGGGCGCTGCGGCCCATGCCCTGAAGAGCCTTCATCCGGCCCGGCTCGCGCAGTAGGGAGTCGATACGGTCGAGCCGCTCTTCCCAGTGGGCCGGCTTCGCGCCGGGGTAGGCCACGTCGAGATACGACCGCCACAGCGGCACGCTGCCGAACAGGCCCGTGCCGAGCAGGCGCAGCATGCCCTGCCGGAAGCGCTTCACCCGCAGGTCGCCGAGGCGGACGGACTGCTTGCGGGTGAACGGCGCCAACTCGACGACAGCGGTGACGAGCGAGGGTTTCTGCGCCGCGGCGATGGTGGCGGCCCCGCCGGAGATCGAGTGGCCGACGAGCACGGCCGGTCCGCCCAGGTGCCGGATCACGGCGAGCAGGTCACCGGCGATGGCGGTACGGCTCCAGGCCGGCCAGTCGACGCTGGACTCGCCGCAGCCGCGCAGGTCGACCGCGGCGACCCGGTATCCGGCCGCCACGAGCGGCGGTATCGCGTCACGGTAGGCGGCGCGGCTGTCGCCCATGCCGTGCGCCAGAACGATCAGCGGGCCCGATCCCGCCACCTCGTAGGCGATCGTCCCACCGTCGACGGCCAGGTACTCGGTCATGACTTCCCTCCCGAATGGCTAACTGTGTTAGCTAAAAGCTAATACGATTAGCCAACGCTGTCAATGACGGCACCACGGCGCCGCGAGGCGAGGTGTGCACGGCGAGCCGCCGCCCTCCGCCGCCCGAGAGTCCGCAGGTCGCGAGGCCCCCGCAGTACTCGTTTCCGCCGAGGGGTGGCGGTACGGCAAGATGGGGTGTATCTGCCCACACATCGATTGCCGGACGGTTTCTCTTGGCTGAGTTCATCTACACCATGCGCAAGACGCGCAAGGCGCACGGCGACAAGGTGATCCTCGACGACGTCACCTTGAGCTTCCTCCCCGGAGCGAAGATCGGTGTCGTGGGGCCGAACGGCGCCGGTAAGTCCACGGTGCTCAAGATCATGGCGGGTCTGGAGCAGCCGTCCAACGGTGACGCGTTCCTCTCGCCCGGTTACAGCGTCGGCATCCTGCTGCAGGAGCCCCCGCTGGACGAGTCCAAGACCGTGCTGGAGAACGTCCAGGACGGCGTGGGCCCGATCAAGGGCAAGCTGGACCGCTTCAACGAGATCGCCGAGCTGATGGCGACCGACTACTCCGACGCGCTGCTCGACGAGATGGGCAAGCTGCAGGAGGAGCTGGACCACGCCAACGCCTGGGACCTGGACGCCCAGCTGGAGCAGGCGATGGACGCTCTCGGCTGCCCGCCCGGCGACTGGGCGGTGACCAACCTCTCCGGTGGTGAGAAGCGCCGCGTCGCGCTCTGCAAGCTGCTGCTCGAGGCCCCCGACCTGCTGCTGCTCGACGAGCCCACCAACCACCTGGACGCCGAGTCCGTCCAGTGGCTGGAGCAGCACCTGGCCAAGTACGCGGGCACCGTCGTGGCGATCACCCACGACCGGTACTTCCTGGACAACGTCGCCGAGTGGATCCTCGAGCTCGACCGCGGCCGCGCCTACCCCTACCAGGGCAACTACTCCACGTACCTGGAGACCAAGCAGTCCCGTCTCAAGGTCGAGGGCGCGAAGGACGCCAAGCGCGCCAAGCGGCTCAAGGAAGAGCTGGAGTGGGTCCGCTCCAACGCCAAGGGCCGGCAGGCCAAGTCCAAGGCGCGTCTCGCCCGTTACGAGGAGATGGCCGCCGAAGCCGAGAAGATGCGCAAGCTCGACTTCGAGGAGATCCAGATCCCGCCGGGCCCCCGCCTGGGCAGCATCGTGGTCGAGGTCAGCAACCTCTCCAAGGCGTTCGGTGAGAAGGTCCTGATCGACGACCTCTCCTTCACCCTGCCGCGCAACGGCATCGTCGGCGTGATCGGCCCCAACGGCGCCGGCAAGACCACGCTGTTCAAGATGATCCAGGGCCTGGAGGACCCGGACTCCGGCTCGATCAAGGTCGGCGAGACGGTCAAGATCTCCTACGTGGACCAGAGCCGCGCCAACATCGACCCCAAGAAGACCCTCTGGGCGGTCGTGTCGGACGAGCTGGACTACATCAACGTCGGCCAGGTCGAGATGCCGTCCCGCGCGTACGTCAGCGCCTTCGGCTTCAAGGGCCCGGACCAGCAGAAGCCGGCCGGCGTGCTCTCCGGTGGTGAGCGCAACCGCCTCAACCTGGCGCTCACCCTCAAGCAGGGCGGCAACCTGCTGCTCCTCGACGAGCCGACGAACGACCTCGACGTCGAGACCCTGTCCTCGCTGGAGAACGCGCTGCTGGACTTCCCCGGCTGCGCCGTGGTCGTTTCCCACGACCGCTGGTTCCTGGACCGGGTGGCCACCCACATCCTCGCCTACGAGGGCGAGTCCAAGTGGTTCTGGTTCGAGGGCAACTACGAGTCCTACGAGAAGAACAAGGTCGAGCGGCTCGGCCCGGACGCGGCCCGTCCGCACCGTGCCACGTACAAGAAGCTCACCCGGGGCTGATCGCCTGATGGCACGTCACATCTACCCCTGCCCGATGCGCTGGTCGGACATGGACGCCTTCGGGCATGTCAACAACGTCGTCTTCCTCCGCTACCTGGAGGAGGCGCGTGTGGACTTCATGTTCCGGCTGGCGCCCGGGGAGGGCAGCGCGTCGTTCACGGGCGGGTCGGTCATCGCCCGCCACGAGATCGACTACCTGCGCCCGCTCGTCCACCGGCACGAGCCGGTGACCGTCGAGACCTGGGTGACCAAGGTGGGGGCGGCCTCGATGACGGTCGCGTACGAGATCAAGGACGGGGAGACCGTGTACGTGCGGGCCTCCACGATCGTCGTCCCGTACAACCTCGAGGAGGGGCGGCCGCGGCGGATCACCGCCGAGGAGCGCGCGTTCCTGGAGGAGTACTTCGACGACGCCGCGTCCAGTGCCGGCGCGGGCGCCGGCAAGGAGGAGGCCGCGGCCGCATGACGGCGTCGCTGCGGCTCGCCGAGGCCAGGGAGGCGGAGGGTTTCGCCGTCTTCCTGGCCCGGCTGCTGCGCTGGGACAAGGCCGCGGTCGTCCGGCTGCAGGCGTCCGGCTCGGTGCTCGCGGTCTTCGGCCAGCCGCCCTTCGGGGGCGGGGTCGTGGCCGTGCGCACGGCGGAACTCGCCGACACGCACGAGGTGGACGCCACCGTCTCGGCCGGGCAGTTGCTCGACGGGCTCGACGGAGAGGCGGGCACGCTCGCCGTCCCGGCCGCCGTCACCGGCCCGGCCTGGGCCGGGGTGCTGCCGCCGCGCGGCGGCTGGCGGCGGCTGGAGGGACTGCCCTCGCCGGACGACGTACGGGCGGTGGCCGTCGCGGCGGTGACGGAGTTCCGCACCCGCAGCGAGGCGCTGACGCCCGAGCACCGCACCCGCGCGCAGCTCGACGCGCTGGCGGACGACATCTGGTCCCGCCGGCTCGGGGCGACCGGCCTGCCGCTGCGGGCGGTGCACGCCGCCCACGCCCTCGGCTTCCTGCGCCCGGTACGCGCCACCGTCCCGGCCCCACGCACGGCGGGCGGGAGCGGGGAGCCGGCCATGGACCTGCTGGCGGCGGGGGCGTGGCTGCGGCTGCGCACGTCGTACGGCTCGGTCGCGGTGCGCCGCGGCAGCGGCCTGGGGCTGTCGGTCAGCCCGGTCTGACCGCCTGGCGGCGGTCCGGTTCCGTCAGCCGGGCGTGTTCACCATCGACGCGGCCGCGTAGACCAGGTAGTCCCACAGCTGACGCTCGTGGTCCGGCTCCAGGCCGATCTCGTCCACCGCTTCGCGCATCACGCGCAGCCAGGCGTCGTGCGCCTCCTGGTCGACCCGGAAGGGCGCGTGCCGCATCCGCAGCCGGGGGTGGCCGCGGTTCTCGCTGTACGTGCGCGGGCCGCCCCAGTACTGCATGAGGAAGAGGGTCATCCGCTCCTCGGCGGGGCCCAGATCCTCCTCGGGGTACATCGGCCGCAGGACCGGGTCCTGCGCGACGCCCTGGTAGAAGCGGTGGACGAGCCGCCGGAAGGTCGGCTCGCCGCCCACCGCCTCGTAGAACGACTGCTGGTCGAGTGTGCCCCGGGGAATCTCGTTCACGTGTCCCATGGTCTCAGACGGGCCGGCGGAGCCGGGAGTCAGTCGCGCACGATCCTGATCGTCGTCCACGCCCCCACGTGGACGCGGTCCCCGTCCCCCAGCGGGACGGGCACGAAGGGGGCGATGGAGTCCTCGCCGTTGTTGACCGTGGTGCCGTTGGTGGAGTTCTGGTCGACCACCGACCAGCTGCCGTCCGGCTGCCGCACGAGCACGGCGTGCTTGTGGGAGACGCCCGGGTCCTCCGGCGCCCGCGCCAGGTCGATGTCGGGTGACTCGCCGGTGCTGTGCCGGCGGCGGCCGATGGTGATCTGCGGGCCCGTGAGCGGCAGGCGCAGCTCGGGGGAGTAGGAGGGGAAGTACAGACCCTCGGCCTCGGGGCCGCTGCGGGCCATCATCGCCGTGAAGTACTCCCGGTCGGCGCCGATCACGGCGGTCCAGGTGCCAGGGCCCGCGGGCGCGCCCTCGGGCTCGTACGCGGAGGGCGGGGTGAGCAGGAAGTCGCCGGACCCTGCCGTGACCGACTCCGGCTCCAGCGGCTCGGCGGGCCGGTTCACCTGCGACGGGCGCGTCAGGGACGACTCGTACCGCTGGTACGGCGGCATGCCGGGCCCCCCGGCCGGGTACGGCGGGGACGCCGTGCCGCCGGTGGGCGCCTGCGGGACGAAGGTCGTGCCGGCGTGCGTGACGAAGTTGTAGCGGCACTCCTCGCAGAACTGCGCGTAGCCCTCGCGCGGCGTGCCGCAGTGCGGGCACGGCTCGACGGCCGCCGTGGCGTCCGGGTCGTAGGCCCGGCCGCCGCCGTAACCGCTCCCCGCACCGTAGCCGGAGCCGGGGGAGTACCCGGGGTCGTAACCGCCCGAGTACGGCGGTGGCGGCGGGGGCGGGTACGAGGACGGCGCAGCGGGTGCGCCGGGTGGGACGGAGGAGGCCGCCGGTGAGATCATGCGCATTCCGCACACCTCGCACCAGTCGTCCGTCGCGGACTCATGACCGTTCGGGCAAGTCGACATGTCGTTTTCTCTCCCCCTCCGCCCCGATTTACCCCACCACGTTACTTCTTGACACGGACAGTCTTGGTCGAACGTGTCTCCAGGGTCATCTCGTCGGCGTCCGCGACCCTGGCCTTCAGCCGCACAGTACCCGTTGCCGCGTCGACCACGTCCACGACCTTGGCCAGCAGCTTCGCGGTGTCCTCGTTGCCCGAGGCGCTGGCCAGTTGCACCGCGCGGCCCAGTTTGGCGGTCGCGGAGTCGAAGTCGCCCTGCTTGCGGGCCTCCAGGCCCTGCTGGATGACCTGGGCCAGCTCCGCCTGGCCGGTGTAGTGGGCGACCTGCGGGTTGATCCGCGTGGAGGCGACCATGTCGTCGGTCCACACCGCCCGCACCAGGCCCTGCCCGAGCACCTGCGGTGTGCCGTCGGGCTGCGGCTGGACGAGCGAGATGCGGGCCGCCAGCATTTCCTGGCCCACTCCGGCCGTCGGCACGACCACGTTGACGTGGTAGTCGCGGGACTCGTCGCCCCAGGAACCGGTCGGGTAGTCGCCGGCCCGGGGACCGGCCTCGGTGCGCCGGGCGGTGAGGTCCTCGACGGTGGGTGCCACCTGCTTCACGTACTGGATCTCCGCGCCCTGCGGGGTCCACACGCGCAGGGCCACGTCCGCGACCTCCTTGCCCATGGCGGTCTCCATCATCTGCCGGAAGTCCGCCTCCAGGCCGGAGGGGTCGGCGACGATGTCGACGGAGCCGAGCAGCGCCGAGGCGATGCCGGTCAGCTCCTTGACCTCCCAGTCGGTGCCGACGCCGCGCGCGTCGCAGGTGAAGCGGCCCGCGCAGGCGTCGAGGGCGGCGCGCAGGTCCTCCGGCTTCTCGTGCTCGTTGCGGCCGTCGGTCAGCAGGATGCCGTGGCGTATCGACACATCGCCGGTGGACAGCAGCCGGTCGGCCAGCCGCAGCCAGGTGCCGATCGCGGTGCCGCCGCCGGCGCTGAGCCGGCGCAGCGCCTGCTTGGCCTGGTGGCGGGTGGCGGGGTCGGCGACGGCCAGGCCCCCGTCGGCCGGGTAGACCTCCTTGGCCTGGTGGGTGCCGGCCACCACCGCGAAGGCGACCCCGTCGCGGATGGTGTCGATCGCCGCCGCCGTCGCGTCGCGGGCACTGCGCATCTTGGTGGGCGGGTAGTCCATGGAGCCCGAGCAGTCCACCATGATCACCACGGCCGCCCCGGGACGGCTCCCGGGAAGGTCGGCGGGGCCCAGGCCGGCCAGCGGCAACCCGCCCGAGGTGCCGCCGCCCGTCGAGGTCACGGTGACGATCGCGTTGACCTCGCGGCCGCCCTCCGGCAGGAACTCGTTCTGGTAGATGTCGACGGAGAACTGCGGCACGTTCGACTTGGAGAAGTTGGCCATCGGGTGCGCTCCTTGCGCTTGTCAACCAAGAAGAAGGATCAACGAGTTGAGGAGTGGGGGGAGGGAGGTCAGGCCACCGGGAAGGGCAGCACGGCCACGGTGATGTTGTCGTGTCCTCCGCCGTCGATGGCGACGCCGACGAGAGTGCGGGCGCAGTGCAGCGGCCGGACGCGGGCGTCCCCGGGCATCACCGAGGCGAGCTCCGCGGCCGATTCCGCGTAGTTCCAGAGTCCGTCGGTGCACACCACCACGACACCCGGTCCGTCCGGCTCGAAGGAGGCGGTGTGCGGGTCCAGTTCGACAGCGTCCGCGCCGAGCCACC
The DNA here is from genome assembly GCF_040644455.1 of Streptomyces sp. NPDC046977. Lineage (NCBI taxonomy): Bacteria > Bacillati > Actinomycetota > Actinomycetes > Kitasatosporales > Streptomycetaceae > Streptomyces > Streptomyces sp. NPDC046977. The sequence goes on along the minus strand of NZ_JBEYWO010000008.1, from coordinate 35,592 downwards.
CGGTGATGGCGTGGGCCCGTTCGTCCGCGTACGCCTCGGCCTGCGTCATCAGGCCGAGCGAGACCATGCGCTCGGCCCAGGAGTCGTCCTCGGTCAGCCGGGCGCCGGGGACCGAGCGGTCGTCGGGGATCCAGTACGCGCGGCTGTCGCCGATCCAGCCGACGGTGAAGGTCTTGCCGGCGGTGACCGCGCTCACACACGTGCAGGCGGGCGCGTTCTGGTGCCGCCGGCTCTCCTCCTCGGGGGTCTCGGCGGCCAGGTCGGCGACGGCCTGCGCGGCCACCAGCAGGGCCTCGCGCATCGCCTCCTCGGGCCGCACGCCGCGCGACAGCGAGGGCACGAGCGCCTTCACCGCCGCCTCCGCCGCGGTCTCCGAGGCGTCGTCGGGACGGTACGCGGACGAGACACCGTCGCACACCACGGCGACGACCGACGCGGTGCCGTCCGGCAGCGTGGTCGTCGACAGCGCGAAGGCGTCCTCGTTGCGGTGGTGCCGCAGCCCCCGGTCGGTGACCGCAGCCACCCCGCCGAGCTCCACCTCCTGGTGGTCGCGCGGGCGCGGCTGGGCGTGGCCGCAGTGCTCGCAGTAGCCGTCGGCGTCGATGGGGCCGACCTCGCACGCCACACAGTGCGGCCGGGCCGGAGCGGCGCCCTGCTGCTCGACCCGGGGGTCGGCGATGCGGGCCTGGGAGAGCCCCGAGGTGCCGAGGCCGAAGGCGAGGGTGTCCGCCTCCCCGGCGGGCGGGGCGAGTTCGTACGCCTCGGGCTCCGCGGGCGGCGCGAGCGGGTAGCCGTCCGGCCGCCGGGGGGCGGCCAGATCGGCGCCGCAGGCGTCGCAGAACTTGTCGGCGGGTTCCAGAGGCTCGGCGCACTCCGGGCAAACGGTCGTCTGGGGCATCGCGTTACACCCACGTCCGGGGGCGGAAGCGGTTGGCCCGCTCCACCAGTTCGATCCTTGTCCGGCCCTGGTCGGCGAGGCGGGCCAGCACCCGGTAGGACTGCTCCAGGCCGAAGCGCAGGCCGCGTTCGTCGAGGTCCCGGCCCAGCAGCGCCGGCGAGCCGGTCCCGGCGCCGCCCTGCTGCCCGGCGAGCACCCAGTCCAGGGCGGTGCCCAGCACCTCCGTGGACAGCTGCTCGCGCTGCCGGGTGTCCAGGCCCAGCCGTTGCAGGTCCTCGACCTGCTGCGCGGCGGCCCGCAGGTCGCCGAGCAGCGCCTCGTGCGGTGGCCGGTCGCGCAGGCGCGCCCGTACCGCCGCGACGCGTGCCGCCGTGTAGTGGATGGACGCCTCGGGCACCGACTCCAGCGCCGCGACCGCTCCGGCGCGGTCGCCCGCCGCCAGTTGGACCCGGGCGAGGCCGAAGGCGGCGCTGACGTAGCTGTGGTCGGTGGCCCACACCAGGCGGTAGTACTCGGCGGCGTTGTCCAGCTGCCCCAGCACCTCGGCGCAGATGCCGAGCGCCAGCTTCGGCGCGGGCTCGCCGGGGAAGGCGTCGTAGACCGCGTCGAAGGCGAGGGCGGCGGTCTCGTGGTCGCCGGTGGCGAGCGCGGTCAGGCCGCGGTGCCACACCACCCGCCAGTCGTCGCCGTGTTCGCCCTGGAGGGCGGCCAGCGCGTCGGTGGCGGAGCGCGCGTCCGCCGTGTCGAGCCAGGCGCGCACCAGGCGCAGCCTCAGCTCCGTGGACTCCGTGGGAGCCGACTGGAGGGCCGCCACCAGTTCCGCGGGCGCGGCGGCCGCCATGCCCGCGAGGAAACCGGCGTTGGGGTCGGCCGAGTCGACGTGCGGCACCGGCAGCGCCAGGGCGGCGGCCCGTACGTCGAGCCGGGTGACCGCGGGACCGGCAGGGTCCGCAGGGCCGGTTCCCGCGGCCGGGGCCGACCCGGTCCGCTGCGCCGGGAGGGTGTACGGGGCGCCCGCCACCGTCGGGCTGTAGGTGCCGTTCGCCGGCGGCAGGGCGGGCATCGGGGGAGGCGCGGCGACGGCGGGGGCGGCCCCGGTGGCGACGGCGCCGGACCTGCCCTTCGTCCGGCCGCTGCCGAGCGAGGACGCGTCGCCGTGGACGGGTGTCAGCAACTCGCTGTCGACCACGCGCAGTTCCGGCCCGAACAGCGTCGACAGCGCGGGACGCGGCGTGCCGGTGCCCATGGCGACGACCTCGCGCAGCACGCCCAGCAGCTGGTCGCCCATCTCCTCCGCCGAGGCGAAGCGGCGCCCCGGGTCGGGGTCGGTGGCCCGTACCAGCAGCCGGTAGAAGGACTCGTAGCGCGAGAAGACCTCGATGTTGCCGGGGTCGGGGAGGCTGTCCACGAAGACGTTCGTGTAGCCCTGGAAGTCGAAGGTGAGCACGGCCAGGGTGCGCGCGACGGTGTAGAGGTCGGAGGCGACGGAGGGCCCGACCTCCGGCACCTCGGGGGCCTGGTAGCCGACGGTGCCGTAGATCGCGCTCTCGCTGTCGTCCATGCGGCGGACGGCGCCCATGTCGATGAGTTCCAGCCGGTCCTCGGTCTGGATGGCGTTGTCGACCTTGAAGTCGCAGTACAGCAGATTGCGGCTGTGCAGGTGGCCGAGCGCGTCCAGCGCCTCGATGGCGTAGGCGATCGCCTGGTCGACGGGGAGCGGCTCGCGCCTGCCGTCCGCCGAGCGGCGCTCGTTGGCGATCTCCTTGAGCGACTTGCCGCCGACGTACTCCATCACGATGTAGCCGTCGAGGCTGCCGGTGCGCGGGTCGAGGTGCTCGACGAAGTTGTAGATCCGCACGATGTTGGGGTGCTCGATCTCGGCCAGGAAGCGCCGTTCGGAGACCGCCGCCGCCAGCGCGTCCTCGTCGCCGGTGTCCAGCAGGCCCTTGAGCACCACCCAGCGGTCGCTGACCGCCCGGTCCACCGCAAGGTAGATCCAGCCGAGTCCGCCGTGGGCGAGGCAGCCCACCACCTCGTACTGGCCGTGCACCACGTCGCCCGCCCGCAACTTGGGCGTGAACGAGTACGGGTGGCCGCACTTGGTGCAGAAACCGTCCGTGCGCCCCGGGCGGTCGCCGCGGCTGCGCCCGACCGGCGCACCGCACTCGCCCTTGCTGCAGAACCGCTTCCGCTCGGGGACCTGCGGGTCCTGCAGCACCGACGCGGCCGGGTCGGGCCGCGGGATCGGCGGCACGGCCACGAGTCCCGCGCCGAGCTTGCTGCGCGTCGGGCCGCTGGAGCCGGAACGCGAACTGCGCACCGACACCGGCGTGCCGCCGGCAGTGCTGCCGCTGAGGGAGCGGGACAGCCGCCCGGACACCGAGCGCCGGGAGGAACGCGAGGTGCCCGACGTGCGGGAGGAACGGGAGGAACCCGAGGAACGGGAGGAACCCGAGGGGCCGGAGGAACCCGAGGCGGATGCCGACCCCGACGAGCCGTCCGGCCCGGATCCCGAACCCGTTCCCGTTCCCGCTCCCGAGGCGGACCCGGACCCGGCGGCCGTTCCCGTGGTGCCCGCGGCGCCCCCCGCCGTCACCGGCGCCAGGCCGCAGGTGTCGCAGAACAGCACACCGCCCCCGACGTCCTCGATTGTCCCGTCACAGCCCGGACGCCGGCACTTCATCGCCCATCCCCCCTCTGATCGGCAGGCCCCGCCTGCCCCGGTACCAGCATGTCGGACACCGTGCGCTGATAGCGCAGCACCGCGCCCTCCGCGGCGCGCAGATCGCACGGCGCACTCCACAGAAGACGCCGTGCGTGGTCGTACCGCTCCATCAGAAGCGGATCCTCCGCCAAACCGTGACGTGCCACCTTCGCCCGGTAGGCGTCCAGCCGCCCGCGCAGCTCCGCGCGCACCGCCAGCGGGGCGGTGACCGCGGTCAGCGACTCGCGGGCGCGCAGCAACGCGTCGTCGGCGCGCTGCTCCAGGCCGTCCAGCAGCGGGGACAGCCGGTGCCACTGCCCGGTCCTGCGGAACTCCACGGCGGCGGTCAGCTGGTCGTGCAGCGCGACCGGCGCACCGCTCACCGCCGGCACCTCCGACGCGGCGATCTTCGCGAGCACCTCGACGCGGGCGCTGCGCGCCTCGGTGAGCGTCCGGTCGGCGCGCGAGAGCACGTCCCGCAGCCGCATCATCCGGTGGTCGGCGTCGTCCCGCACGTGCAGGACGGCCTCGACCTCGCGGCGTATGTCCTCCAGCGCGCGGCCCGCCCGGTCGTAGCGCCCGGTGTCGGGCCGTCCCGCGGTCCAGAACAGCAGCGGGTCGGAGAGGACCTGCGCGCGCAACGCGGCGAGCGAGGCGAGCAGTTCCTCCAGATCGTCACCGGAGGGGTGGGTGCCGGGGCGCACCCCGACCGACTCGGCGAGCGAACGCACCCGCTGGGCCTCCACGGTGAGCAGGTCGATGCGGGCCGGCAGCGCCGACCACACCGCGTCGGCCGCCGAGACCACGTCCAGCACCTGCGCGTACCAGTCGTTCATCCGCGCCAGCAGCTGTTCCAGGCTGAGCTGTTCACTCAGCCGGGCGGGGCCCGTCAGCCCGCGGGCGGCCTCCGGGACCGCGCCGCCCGACACCGTGACACCGGAGCCGCGCAGCAGCTCCGTCAGCTCCCGCAGCTCGCTCTGGGTGGGCCAGCGGCGGCGTGAACGCAGCGCCCGCGCACTGGTCAGCGCGTCGGTGTACGCGTCGAAGTGCGCCCACAGCAAGGAGACGGCCTGGTCGGCCGCGGCCCAGCGCTCCTTGGTGGCGCCGGTGAGCGCCGCCCCCTCCAGCAGCCTGCGGCCGGAGTGGTCCTGGAGCGCCAGCAGGGACGCCTCGATCGCCTCCCGCTCGTCACCGAGCCGCGCCAGGGCACGGTCGACGTCCTCGCGACTCATCGCCGGTCCGGATGGTCCCGCGAGCGCCATCGCACCTACTTCCTTCTCCGCCGGTCCCCGTGTCTGCTTCAGATGTCGGCCAGTTCCCCGTCGGTCGTGCGGCACCCTGGCGGGCGCCGGTCTGCCTCAGTCCCGGTACAGCGGTTCCGGCGGCCCCTCGATGCCGGGGAGATCCGCCTCCAGCCAGGTACGGTACGCCTGCATCCACCGGCTGTCCGGACCGCCACCGCGGTAGTCCGCCAGCACTTTGTTGACGCGCCGCACCAGGTCGGTGTCGTTCTCGTTCATGGCCACGCCGTAGTACTCCGTCGTGACGGGCTTCCCGACCAGGCGCACCGCCGGGTCCTGGGCGGCCTGCCCCGCGGCGAGCGCATTGTCGGTGAACACGGCGTCCACCTCGCCCAGTTGGATCTTCACCAGGCAGTCCAGCTGGTTGGGGACGAGAACGATCCGCGGCCGCAGCCGGTCCTTCTCCTCCTCCAGCTTCGCCTCGCCGGTGGTGCCCTGCGCGGTGCAGATCCGCTTGCCGGTGATGGAGTTGTCGAAGCCCTTGACGGTGGAACCCTGCCGGGGCACGAGCAGTTGCTGCCCCGCCTCGAAGTAGGCCGTGGAGAAGGCGATGTGCTTCTCCTTGATCCGCTCGCAGGTGATGCTCACCGTGCGCACCAGCACGTCGACGTCACCGTGGTTGACGGCCTCGAAGCGCTTGGCGGTCGGCACCGTCTTGTACACGATCGCGTCCTCGTCGCCGAGGATGTCGGCGGCGATCGCCTTGGCCAGGTCGATGTCAAAGCCGATGATCTTGCGGCTGACCGGGTCGCGGTAACTCCAGCGGTAGCCGTTCTGGTCGACGCCGACGACGAGCTTGCCGCGCTCCTTGATCCGTGCGACGGCGGGACCGCTCTCCCCGGACGGCCGCAGACTCGCCTCCGGATGGCCCCCGCAGTCGTCGTCCGCGGCCTGCCGCGCGGACCGCTTCGCGTCGGCCGGCACCGCCGAGTGCGTGCCGGCCGCCGCGCGCTCCGCCTCCGCCCGGTCGGCCGTCCTCAGGTGAAGCGGCAGCGCCGTGCCGGCGACCGCCAGCACGCACAGCCCGGCCATCGCGGCCACGCCTCCCCAGCCCCGCATGCCTTGCCGCCCGCGTGTCATCCGCGGCCTCCCTCCGCCGCTCATCGGTACTCCGACAACCGGCGCCCGATGCCGAGCACCGCACCCGCCGCGCCGAACACCGCCAGGAGCGCGGCGCCGACGCCCAGTCCGTTCAGCGCGCCGCGGCCGTCCGCGGCTGCCTGCTCGAACTCCTCCTGCTCATGGGCGACGGCCTTGGCCAGGCTGCTGTCGACCCCGTCGAAACAGACGCCCGTGTACTCCTCGGCCTGCTCGCCGTTCTCGTAACTCCCGCCGATCGTCTGGGCCACCGCGTCCAGGTAGCTGCCCGCGTCGTCCTTCGCGCGGGCCTGGAGGTTCAGGCTCCACCAGGCCTTGGCGTCCTTCATCGCGACGGTGATGCTCTCGCGGCTCTCCGCGTCGTCCGCCAGCCGCAGCGCCCGGGCCAGCAGACCGGACTTCCCGTCCGCCTTGGTGCCGGCCATGTCCTGGATCTGCCGCAGGTACGCGGTGTTGTACGCGTCACCGCTGCCCCGGGCCACCAGCGTCAGGTTCTCGTTGCTGCGGGCCTGCAGGGACTCGATGCGGGCCTCGTTGAGGACCTGCAGCGACCGGGCCCCGTGCGCGTACGAGTCGTCGAGCCGGGCGCGCGCCGTCCCGTGCCCGGCGACCAGCCACAGCAGCACGGCGACGGTGGCGGCGGTCCCCGCCAGCAGGCCGATGTTGAACACCCGGTGGGTGCGCTGGAACGAGCGCCGCTGCGCCCACACCAGGGCCACCAGCGCGACGCCACCGAGCGCCCAGGCGCCCCACGGCAGCGCCTGGGCGTCGTCGTAGTCCCGGCCGAGCCGGGCCGTCTCGATCGTCCACAGATCCTTGGCGTCGGGCAGGATCCGCTCGTTCATCAGGTCGTTGGCACGCCGCAGGTACGCCCCGCCGACCGGGAAGCCCTGCCGGTTGTTGGACCGGGCCCGCTCGATCAGGCCGGTGTACTCGGACAGCCGCTGGTTCAGCCGCTCCAGCCGGTCGCGCGAACCGGGCGAGCCCTCCGAACTCGCCGCCGCCTGCGTGATGCTCCGGGAGGCGACGTCGATGTCCTTGTCGTAGCGGTCGCTGACGGCCGCGGGCTCCACGCCGCCGGCGAGGAAGCCGCCGGAGGCGGTGGCACCGGCATCCGCGAGCGACCGGTAGATGTCCGCCGCGCGCGCACTCAGCGGCTCGCTGTGGTGGATCACGTCGTCGGCGGCGGTCGCCCGCTCGGAGATCTGCCAGGCCGTCACCGCGCCGAACGCCACGACCAGCACCACGAGGAGGGCACCGATCACCCGCAGCCGGCCCGGCTCGGTGGTCGCGGCTCTGCGCCACACGCGCAACTGGTCGACCCAGGCCCACGACCGGGCGTCCCCGGGCACGCCGGAGCCGTCCCCCGCCGCGTCGCCGGGCCCCCGCACGGTCGGCGGCTCCGTGTTCGTCGGCGTCCGCATCCGCCAGCCTCCCCCCGACTTGATCCCCGCGCACGCGCGCCGAGCCCATGACCAGCAGTATGGCCGCCGGCGCCGACATCCACCCCCGAATTGGGTGGATCTTGCCGCCGGTTCCGCCCGCCCCGCCCCGGTAGACGCCCCCCGTCCGGCCCGTTCGCGCGTGCCCTCTCGCAGCTCACCACGCACGCGGGTGCGTGTTCGGTTCCCTGCCGCGCGCGGGCTACGGCACCGGCGCCACCGGCTCGTAGTGCGCCCGGACCCGGGCCCGGGCCTCGGGCCCGGCCCCCGAGCGGTCCAGCCCGAGCAGGGCCGCGCCGAGCACGGGCGGAGCCGTGACGACCCGCGGAACGGCCCGCGGGGCGCGGGCCGCCAGCAGCGCGACCACGGAGTCCATCAGCAGCGGGTGACGGGCGGCCAGCACACCGCCGCCGAGCACGACGTCGACCTCCTCGTCCAGCAGATCGAGTCGGTCCAGCGCGACCGCGGCCATGACCACGATCTCCTCCGCCTGACGTTCCACGATGTTCCGTGCAACCGAATCGCCCGATTCTGCGGTTTTGAAGAGTACAGGGGTCAATTCGTGCTTCCGGGAGAAATCAATGTGTCCCAAGTGCAGCGCTTCGATCAGCGCGTACATCGACGTCAGCCCAAAGTGCGCGGGCAGCGCGGCCGCCAGCGCGGTGGGGCCGCCGCGCCCGTCCTCGGCGCGCGCCGCCCACCACAACGCCTCCTCGGCCAGGCCCGATCCGCCGCCCCAGTCACCGGAGAGGTGGCCGATGGCGGGAAAGCGCGCCGTTCGGCCGTCGGGCAGCATGCCCGCGCAGTTGATGCCGGCACCGCAGACGACGGCGACACCGCGCGGTACCTCCACACCGGCCCGCAGCAGCGCGAAGGTGTCGTTGGCGACCCGGGTGGTGACACCCCACCCCCGCGCGTGCACGGCGAGTTCGAGCTGCTGCTCCTCCACGGGCAGATCGGCGTTGGCCAGGCAGGCCGAGACGTGCCCCACCAGCGCCTCGCCCGGGCGCAGGGCGGCACCGGCCGCTTCGGCCGCCCGCTCGACGATACGGGCCACCACCTCGACCGCCGGCTCCACACCGACGATCTGCGGTTGGAAGCCGCCGCCGCGGGCGGTGCCGAGCACCGACCCGTCGGCGGCGACGAGGGCGACATCGGTCTTGCTGTTGCCCGCGTCGATCGCGAGGATCCCGCCGTCGAGGGGATGGTTCAGATCCACGCGAGGTGCTCCCGGTTGTGCGCGATCAGACGGTCGGTCAGGGCGTCGGCGTACTCGTACTGGCCGATCAGGGGATGCGAGAGCAGCGCCGTGAAGACGCGGTCCCGGCCGCCGTGCACGGCGGCCTTCAGCGCCAGGTCCTCGTAGGCGGTGACGTTCGCGATCAGGCCGCTGTAGAGCGGGTCCAGCGGCTCGACGGGCAGCGGGTGCGTGCCGCGTGCGTCGACGGTGGCCGGCACCTCGATGACGGCGTCGTCGGGGAGGAAGGGCAGCGTGCCGTTGTTGAGGGTGTTGACGACCTGGACGTCGCCGGTGTCCCGCAGCAGCGAGGAGGCCAGGGCCACGGCTGCCTCGGAGTAGAAGGCACCGCCGCGGCGGGACAGCAGCTCCGGCTTCTCGTCGAGGCTCTCGTCCCCGTACATCTCCAGCAGTTCGGCCTCGATCGCGGCCACCTCGGCGGCTCGTGACGGCTTCGACCGAAGTTCCCGCACGACCTCGTCGTGCGCGTAGAAGTAGCGCAGGTAGTAGGAGGGCACGACGCCGAGCCGGTCCAGCAGGGTCCTGGGCAGGTGCAGGTCGTCGGCGATGGAGTCGCCGTGCGCGGCGAGCAGCTTGGGCAGCACGTCCTCGCCGGCGGGGCCGCCGATCCGCACCCCCCGCTCCCAGGTGAGGTGGTTCAGGCCCACGTGGTCCAGGTGGACCTGGTCGGGGGACACCCCCAGGAAGGAGGCGAACTTCCGCTGGAAGCCGATCGCCACGTTGCACAGGCCGACGGCCTTGTGCCCGGCCTGCAGCAGGGCCCGGGTGACGATGCCGACGGGGTTGGTGAAGTCGATGATCCAGGCATCGGGCGCGGCCCTGCGGACCCGCTCGGCGATGTCCAGCACCACCGGGACGGTGCGCAGCGCCTTGGCCAGCCCGCCGGCGCCGGTGGTCTCCTGGCCGACGCAGCCGCACTCCAGCGGCCAGGTCTCGTCCTGCGCGCGGGCGGCCTGCCCGCCCACCCGCAGTTGCAGCAGCACGGCGTCGGCGCCCGCCACGCCGGCGTCCAGATCGGAGGTGGTGGTGACGGTGCCGGAGTGGCCCTGCTTGGCGAAGATCCGCCGGGCGAGGCCGCCGACCAGCCGCAGCCGGTCCTCGGCCGGGTCGACAAGGACCAGCTCCTCGATGGGCAGGGTCTCCCGCAACCGCGCGAACCCGTCGATGAGTTCGGGGGTGTACGTGGACCCGCCGCCCACGACAGCCAGCTTCATCCCTTGACTCCTGTCAATGTCACGCCCTCGATGAAGGCCTTTTGAGCGAAGAAGAAGACGACGATCACCGGTGCCATGACCAGCACCGTGGCGGCCATCGTCAGGTTCCAGTTGGTGTGATGGGCGCCCTTGAAGGATTCCAGGCCGTAACTCAGCGTCCAGGCGGCGGGGTTCTCGCTCGCGTAGATCTGTGGTCCGAAGTAGTCGTTCCAGCAGTAGAAGAACTGGAACAGCGCCACGGCGGCGATGGCGGGCTTCGCCATGGGCAGGACGACGCGCAGCATCGTGCGCAGCTCGCCGCAGCCGTCGACCCTCGCCGCGTCCGTGTACTCCTTGGGGATGGTGAGCAGGAACTGCCGCAGCAGGAAGATGGTGAACGCGTCGCCGAAGGCCATCGGGATGATCAGCGGCCACAGGGTGCCCGACAGGTGCAGCTGCTTGGCCCAGAACAGGTACATGGGGACGATGACGACCTGCGGGGGCAGCATCATCGTGGAGATCACGAGCATCATCGACAGATTCCGCCCGCGGAAGCGGAACTTGGCCAGCGCGTAGGCGACCGGCGTGCTGGAGACGACGGTCAGCACGGTGCCGAGGCCGGCGTACAGCAGGGTGTTGCGCCACCAGGTGAGGAAGCCGGGGGTGTCCCAGACGGTGCCGAAGTTGCCCCATTCCCAGGTCCTGGGCCACAGGTCCCGGGTCAGGGCCTGGTTGTCGCTCATCACCGCGGTCAGGAAGACGAAGACGAACGGGAGGACGAAGAAGAGGGCGGCGGCGATGCCGAGGGCGTGGACGGCGATCCAGTGCAGTGCCGCCCGGCGGGTCGCGGCCCGCCGGGACGAGGCGGACGGGCCGGTCACCGGGCCGGCGGCGGGCGGGGCGAGTGTCGCGTGGGTCATCGGTATCAGTCCTCCGCCGACAGGAAGCCGCTGCGGCGGCGCATCAGGAGTGCCGTGAAGGCCATGGCGAGGGCGAACAGCACCAGGGCGATCACGCAGGCCGCGCCGGTGTCGAAGCGCTGGAAGCCGAGGTTGTAGACCAGTTGCGGCAGCGTCAGCGTGGACTTCTCCGGGTAGCCCGGCTCGAACTGCTGGCCGGAGCCGCCGATGATGCCGCTGGCGACCTTTCCGGCGACCAGGGGCTGTGTGTAGTACTGCATGGTCTGGATGACCCCGGTCACCACGGCGAACATCACGATGGGCGAGATGTTCGGCAGGGTGACGTAGCGGAACCGGGTCCAGGCTCCGGCGCCGTCGAGCTCGGCGGCCTCGTACTGCTCCTTGGGGACGTCGAGCAGCGCGGCCATGAAGATCACCATGAGGTCGCCGATGCCCCACAGCGCCAGCAGCGTCAGAGCGGGTTTGGACCAGGCCGGGTCGTTGAACCAGCCGGGTTGCGGCAGCCCGACGCTGCCCAGCAGGTGGTTCACCGGTCCGGTGCCGGGGTTGAGCAGGAAGGCGAAGGCCATCGTCGCGGCGACCGGCGGGGCCAGGTAGGGCAGGTAGAAGGCGGTGCGGAAGAGCCCGGCACCCGTCTTGATCTTGGTGATCAGCAGGCCGATGCCCAGGCCGAAGACGACCCGCAGGCTGACCATGACCACGACCAGCCACAGGGTGTTGCGCAGCGCGGGCCAGAAGAAGGGGTAGTCGTTGAAGACGTACGACCAGTTCTTGACGCCGTTCCAGGTCGGCGGGGCGAAGCCGTCGTACTTCATGAAGGAGAAGTAGACGGTCGAGATCAGCGGGTAGGCGAAGAAGACGCTGAAGCCGATCAGCCACGGGGAGAGGAAGGCGAGGGTGCGAAGCGCCTCGCGGCGGCGCTTCGCCCTCAGCAGGGGGTGGACGCTCGCGCTCATCACTGGGCCTGCGCGATGTCCTTGTCGACCTGCGTGTCGACACCCTTGAGGCCGGCGGTCAGGTCGGACTGCTTGCCGGACTCGTAGGCGTAGCCGAAGTCCTGCAGCGTCAGCTGGTAGGTGCCGCCGTTGACGCTGGCGGGGGTGGTGGTGCTGTTGGGGTTCTGCGCGATGTCCACGAAGGTGCGGAAGAGGGGATCGGCGTCCAGCTTCGGGGACTTCAGCGCGGCGAGCGTGGAGGGCACGTTGTGGATGGCGTTGGAGAAGTTGACGACCGCGTCGGTGTCGGTGGCCATGAACTTCACCAGTTCCCAGGCGGCGTTCTTCTTGGCGCTGGTGTTGGCGACGCCGATGATCGTGCCCGAGAGGTAGCCCTTGCCGTAGGTGTCGGCCTGGTCGTCCGGCACGGGGAAGGGGGCGACCCCGATGTCGAACTTGGCCCCGGCCTCCTTGGCCATGCCGGCCCGCCACTCGCCGTCGATGGCCATGGCCACCTGGCCGGTGTGGAAGGGGTTCTTGGCGCCCCACTCGTCACCGAAGGTCGACCGGTACTTCTCCAGCTTCTTGAAGCCGCCGAGCGCCTTCACCATGTCCTGCTGCCAGGTGAACATGGCGGCGAAGCCGGGGTCCTTGGCGACGGTGGACTTGCCGTCGGCGTCGAAGTACTTCGCGCCCCACTGCGCGGCCAGGTGCGTGGTGGTCGACTCGTAGCCGTGGAAGTTGGGCATGAAGCCGAGCTGGGAGTAGGAGTCGCCCTTGGCCTTGGTGAGCTTGACCGCGTCGGCCTTGAACTCCGACAGCGTCTTGGGCGGGGCGGAGATCCCGGCGGCCTTGAAGGCGTCCTTGTTGTAGTAGAGGCCGTAGGCGTCGCCGAGCAGCGGCAGCGTGCAGCGCTTCCCCTCGAACTGGGTGTACTCCAGCATCGGCTTGGGGAAGGTCGCCGCGGTGTCGATGCCGGACTTCTTCAGGAAGGGGTCCAGATCGGCGAAGGCGTTGGACGAGCAGAACTTGCCGACGTTGTCGGTGGTGAAGGACGAGACGACGTCGGGGGCGTTGGGGCCGCCGGCCCGCAGCGCCTGGTTGATCTTGTCGTCGGTGATGTTGCCCTGCACCTTGACGTGGATGTTGGGGTGCGCCTTCTCGAAGGCCGCGACGTTGGCGCTGATGGCCTTCACCTCGCTGGGCGCGGACCAGCCGTGCCAGAAGGTGATGGTGACGTCCTTGTTGGGGTCGTCGCTCGCCGTGTTGTTGCTGGAGCCCGTACACGCGCTCGTCAGCAGGGATATCGCGGCGGCGGCGGCGATGGCGGCGGCGGCCGTCTTGGTGGAACCGGACACTTCGCTTCCTCCGGGGACTTCGGGGGCGGTTCGAGGGTGTGCGATGCCTGCGGAGGAGCCCGTCCGGTGGTGCCGGCGACGGGTGTCCCCCGCTGCGTGAGCGGATGGTGGGTGGGTGGTTCGGTTGAGCGGATTGAGCGGATTGAGCGGGGTTCAGCGGGAGGTGTCGAACACCTCGTCGCGGGTGGTGGCGAGGGCGCTTTGCAGTGCCCCGATCAGAACGGGGCGCTCAGGGACCCCGCCGAGCACCAGCCGGGGCCGGGGCACGGCCAGTTCGGCCAGTTCCGCCTGGACGCGTGCGCGCAGGGGTTCCCCGCCGGCGGCGATCACTCCGCCGGCCAGGACGATCAGTTCGGGGTCGAGCACGGTCACCAGCGAGGCGAGACCGATGGCGAGCCCGGTGGCGAAGTGCCGCAGCAGGTCCGCCTGCGGGCCGCCGTCGTTCCCGGTGACCGTGTCCGCGGCCGCCGAGGCCAGCAGCGCCGAGGCGGCTCCGGCCTGGGTGCCCCGGGGCACGGCCAGCCCCAGTTCGCGGGCGATCCGCAACACGGCGTTGCAGCCGGCCAGTTCCTGGAAGCCGCCGGCGTTGGCCTTGGCCACGTGCCGGACCAGGGGCGTGCCGGGCACCGGCATGAAGCCGACCTCGCCCGCGCCACCGGTGCGGCCGCGGTGCAGCCGGCCCCCGATGACGATGGCGGCGCCGATGCCCTCCTCGTTCCACAGCAGGACGAAGTCGTCGTGCCCGTGGGCCGCGCCGAGCCGCTGCTCGGCGACGGCGGCGAGGTTCACGTCGTTGTCGTACTCCAGGGGTACGGGCAGGGCCGCGGCCATTTCCTCCAGCAGGGTGGGGGAGTGCCAGCCCGGGAGGTGGCTGGCGTAGCGCAGCCGCCCGGTGCTCGGGTCGAAGGCGCCCGGGGTGCCGACCACGATCCGGTGCAGGTCGGTCAGGTGCAGTCCGGCGGCCTTCACCGCGCCGTCGACGGCCTGCGCGACTTGTTCGACGGCGCCGTGGGAGCGCCGGCTGCGCCCCGGGGTCGGCAGTTCGAACTCGCCGGTGACGGTGCCGGTGATGTCGGCGATCGCGGCACGGATGTGCTCGGCGGTCACGTCGAGTCCGGCGACATGCGCGGCGGCGGGATTGACCGAGTACAGCTGGGCGTTGGGGCCCGGCCGGCCGGCGGTGGTGCCGGTGGCGACCACGAGCCCGGCGGACTCCAGCCGGGCCAGCAGTTGCGAGGCGGTCGGCTTCGACAGGCCGGTGAGCTTGCCGATGCGGGTGCGGGACAGGGTCCCGTGTTCGAGGAGCAGGTCGAGCGCGGCGCGGTCGTTCATGGCGCGCAGGACGCGCGGCGTACCCGGTGTGCCAGGGGTGCCGGGGGTGCCGGGGGTTCCGGGAGTACCGACCACGGGCTCGTCCTTCCTCGTGTCGGCGGCCTGTCGGGGCTCGTGTGAGGGGTGGGGCGGATTGGTAGTTAGGAAACTTTCCTGTTGGTGAATGGCAAGGTAGGCGCCGGGCGGCGGGAGCGTCAAGGGTGGATCAAAGACGGCGTCAAAGTGTTATCAGGGGCGCCAAGGCATGAAAAGGGGGCGCCGGGCGGATGCCCGGCGCCCCTCGCGGTCCCGGCGCGTGCGCCGGCCCCGGTCAGCTCACTTGGTGGTCGGCAGCGGCTGCGCCGCGAGCGCCTGCGGCGACGAGGGGTTGGCCAGGGCCGAGGGCGCGGCGATACCGGCGGCCGGGTCCACCGCCTCCTCGTCGTCCGCCGCCGCCGGGAGCCCGCCGACGATCGCGATCCCGGCCTCGTCGAAGGTCCGCTTGATGCGCCAGCGCAGTTCGCGCGCCGCCGACAGCGCCTTGCCCGGCATCGTCCTGGCCTGCGCCTGAAGGACCATGGAGTACGCGGTGACCGACTCCAGTCCCAGCACCTCGACCGGCTCCCAGAGCACCTCGTCCCACGGCTGGGTCTTGGCCATCTCCTCGGCCGCCCGCAGGATCAGCGCCCGCGCCCGGTCCAGGTCCTCGTGGTAGCCGATCCGCACGTCCACGGTCGCCGTCGCCCAGCCCTGGCTGAGGTTGCCGATGCGCTTGACCTCGCCGTTGCGGATGTACCAGATCTCGCCGTTGTCGCCGCGCAGCTTCGTCACCCGCAGACCGACCTCGATCACCGTGCCGCCGGCCACGCCCGCGTCGATGACGTCGCCGACGCCGTACTGGTCCTCCAGGATCATGAAGACCCCGGAGAGGAAGTCCGTCACCAGATTGCGCGCGCCGAAACCGATGGCCACACCCGCCACACCGGCACTGGCCAGCAGCGGCGCCAGATTGATCTGGAGCACGGACAGCACGGTCAGCGCGGCCGTTCCCATGATCACGAACGAGGCCACGCTGCGCAGCACCGAGCCGATCGCCTCGCTGCGCTGCCGCCGCCGCTCGGCGTTGACCAGCAGCCCGCTCAGGGCGCCGGACGCGGCGGTCTCCGCGCCGCGGTTCATGCGCTCGATCAGCTTGGTGAGCATCCGGCGCACGATCACGCGCAGTACCAGCGCGATGACCAGGATCAGGACGATCCGCAGCCCGGCGCCCAGCCAGTCCGCCCAGTTCTCGCCGATGTAGTCGGCCGCGCCGTTGGCGGATTTCTGGGCGTCGTCGATGGTCGAGGCGGTGGCGAGCGGTGTGGACACAGGCGGGAACCTCCGGTTGGGCAGGCTTCCCACACTAACGGGGTAAACGATGTGTCTCGTTGCCTCGTTCGAGAGCGACGTGCGCCGATTCAGGGCATGTAAAGGGGTGTGGTCGAAAACACCCTCGGTCCGTTACCCGGTCATGGTGGCGCCGCGGCCAGGCTTCCGGAGAGACTGTGGGCAGATCGTCCCGGCGCGAGCCACGCGCCGCCGGCGTAAAAGGAGGCACCCGTGCCGCATGTCCTGGTCCTCAATGCGTCGTACGAGCCGCTCGGCGTCGTACCGCTCCGCCGCGCACTGATCCTCGTGCTGAACAAGAAGGCCGTGTGCCTCGAGGAATCCGGCGCTTATCTGCACAGCGCGACCTGTTCTGTCCCCGCACCCAGTGTTGTCAAGCTCACCAAGTTCGTCCGAGTCCCCTTTCGCGGCCCCGTGCCCCTGACCCGGCGGGCGCTCTTCGCCCGGGACGGCGGCCGGTGCGCGTACTGCGGAGGCGTCGCAACCAGCGTCGACCACGTGATCCCGCGCAGCCGCGGAGGCCAGCACACGTGGGAGAACGTGGTCGCTGCCTGCCGCCGGTGCAACCATCTCAAGGCCGACCGGCATGTCGCCGAGCTCGGCTGGCGCATGCGCCATCAGCCCGCCCCGCCGTCCGGCCTCGCCTGGCGGATCATCGGGACGGGGCATAGGGACCCGCGCTGGCTGCCATACCTGCAGCCATTCGGCGCGGACGACGCCTTGGCCCGGATCGACGGCATATCCGCCTGAGACCGGGCCTTTGTGTTGCCCGGCGCGGGGCCGCAGGACGGGCGTTCCGGGCCGCCCGTGGCGGTGCGAAACCCCGTCCTGCGGCCCCGGCGCTACTCGTGGCGCAGTTGCGCGGGGTGCGCGGCGCGCCGCAGCAGGGGGAGCGAGCCGGCGGCGGCGAGCAGCGCGGCAGCTGGCAGCGCGACGGCGACGAGCAGGGGTTCCAGCAGCGGGAACGCGTACGAACGGTCGAGTCCCAGCGCCTTCCACCAGCCTCCGACGGCCGTCAGCCCGCATCCCGCGGCCAGCACGGCGGCCGGCACCAGCGGCAGCGCGGTCTCCAGCAGTGCCGCCCGGTTCAGGACGCCCCGGGGTACCCCGCAGGCGGCCAGCGCCGCCAGCGTGCGGCGCCGGGTGAGCACCGATTCGGCCGCCCCGACCGCCAGGGCGCCCACGGCCACCGCGAAGGCGATCGCGATACCGGCGCCGGCCAGGCGGAGCCCGTCGGTGTAGTACTCCAGGCCCATCGCGCTGTGCGGGAACCGGCGCGGCGCGGTCAGGTCCTCGATCAGCAGGCGCCGTACGCCCATGAAACCGACTCCCGCGAGCACGGCCGCCAGTACCGCCCCGCGCGCCCGTGCGCCCGCCCAGGGATCAGCCTGGAGGCGTTCCCCCGCGATCAGCAGTTCCGGACGCCCGGAGCGGGCCGCGAGGCGCCCGGCCAGCAGGGCGAGTCCGGCGCTGCCGTGGACCGCGCCGACCAGGCAGAGCACGACGGCGGCCACGGCGACCGAGGCGGTGACCGCGGGCGTCACCGCCCGGCTGTCGAGCACGAACAGGTTCGCCAGGTGCAGGCCGGTGCCCACGACGAGCGCCGCGGGCGCCAGCGCCCACAGCACCAGCCGCCCCCGCCCCTGCCGCGGGTACGGACGCCGGCTCCCCGGGGCGGACCCGAGCGGATCGGCCGCCGCGCGGCGCAGTGTGAACCGGGCCTCCAGTGTCGCCAGCAGCGGCATGCCGAGCACCACGGCGACGCCCGCGAACCACGGGACGGGCACATCGACGGGCCAGGCGACGGCGACGGGCCGCACGGCGGCGAGCACCGCCCGCAACACCAGGAAGGCCGCCAGCCCGGCGAGGGCGCCGGCCCCGCAGGCCGCACCGGTCTCCAGCGCCTGGATCCGGCGCACCTGGCGTGCGGTCGCCCCGGCCAGCCGGAGCGCGGCGAGCCGCCGCTCCAGGCGCAGGGCGCCGATCCGGGTGCACTGCCCGAGGAACGCCAGCAGCGGGACGAGCAGCAGCACCAGCCCGGCGGCCAGCGCGTTCCGTGCGGTGGGGTCGTTGAACAGCCGGCGGGTGTACCAATGCGCTCCGCCGCCGAAACGGGTGCCGATCACGGCGACGACCACGGCCGCCAGTGCGAAGACCGTGCCGAGCGCCGTGCCCGCCGCGGTCAGTCCGAGCCGCCACCACTCGCCGCGCGGGGCGCCGCGCAGCAGCGACCAGGCCAGCCGGGCGTCGGCCCGCAGCGCGGTCACCGCCGCACCTGCGCGGGTTCGCCCTCCACGGCGCCGTCGCGCACGGTGGCCTCGCGGTCGGCGTACGCGGCGACCTGGGCGTCGTGGGTGACGAGCAGCACGGCAGTGCCCGTCTCGCGGGCGGCCCCCACGAGGGCGGTCATGACCTGCTCCCCGGCGAGGGAGTCCAGGGCGCCGGTCGGCTCGTCGGCGAAGACGGCCCTGGGGCCGGTGACCATGGCGCGGGCCAGGGCGACGCGCTGGGCCTGGCCGCCGGACAGCTCTCCAGGGCGCAGGCCGGCCCTGTCGCCGGCGCCGAAGCGCTCCAGCCACTCGCGGGCACGGTCGTGGGCGGCGGCGCGGGAGGTGCCCGCCAGCAGCAGCGGCAGCGCGACGTTGTCGAGCGCGGTCAGCTCGCCGACGAGCTGCCGGAACTGGAAGACGATGCCGAAGTCGGTGCGGCGCAGCGTCGTGCGGCGGGTCTCGCCCGCCTGGTCGAGACGCTCGTCGCCGTACCGCACCTCGCCCCCGTCCGGCCGGACGATGCCCGACAGGCAGTGCAGCAGCGTGGACTTGCCGCTGCCGCTCGGGCCGCTGACGGCCAGGATCTCGCCGGGGTGCAGGCGCAGTGACGCCCCGCGGAGGGCGTCCGTGGCGCCGTAGCGCTTGACCAGGCCGCGGGCCTCGATCAGGGGTGGGGTCATGCGGAGGCGACCTCCTCGGCCAGGCCGCCGAGGCGCTGCGCGGCGTTGTCCATCCAGCGCAGGTCGGCGTCGAGATGGGTGAGGGCGTAGTCGGCGGAGAGCACGGCCGACAGGGGGGCGCCGGGTGCGGTCTTCACCGCGGTGAGTTCGCGCATCCGGGCGAGGTGGGCGGCGCGCTGGGTGCGCAGGAAGTCCGCGGGGTCGCCGTGGCCGGAGGCGATGATCGCCGTGACCTTGGCGAAGATCTCGTTGGCCGCGGTGACCGGGGCGGGTGGCACGGGTTCGGCGAGCCAGCCGAGCAGCGCGCCGGTGCCCCGCTCGGTGAGCCGGTAGGTGGTGCGCTCGGGGCCGCCCTCGCTCTCGGTGGCGTCGATCTCGGCGAGGCCGTCGCGGACGAGGCGCTGCAGGGTCGAGTAGACCTGGCCGTAGGCGAGCGGGCGGGCCTGCGGGAAGCGTTCGTCGTGCCGCCGCTTCAGGTCGTACCCGTGGCCGGGCCCTGCGGCGAGCAGCCCCAGCAGCGTGTTGCCGGTGCTCAACGGCTCCTCCCCTCGCTCTATTCACTCCATACATGTACTGAGTGAATAGTGGCAGGCGCGGGAGCGAGGGGGCAAGAGGTGGGCCGGGACGTGCCCGCGAAGACGGGCTCAGCCGGTGACGGCGAAGGCCTGCAGCGAGTACAGCGAATAGCCGAACTTCGTGCCGCGCTCCACGCCCTGCACACGGAGGAAACGCGTGTCGCCGGGCGCGTCCAGACGCACCGACTCGGTGCCGCCGCGGCCGTCGTCGACGACCGCCGCCGTGTGCCAGTTCTGCCCGTCGGCCGAGGTCAGGATCGTGTAGCGGGAGGCGTACGCGTCCTGCCAGCGCAGCGTCACCCGGCCGATCCAGGCGGCCCGGCCCAGCTCGACCTGCACCCACGCGTCGTCTTGGGCGGGCGAGGACCAGCGGGTGGCGGGGTCGCCGTCGGTGAGCGCGGAGGCGGGGAAGTCAGGGGTCTCGTCGCCGGAGGAGGTGGCGGTGCCGCCCTGCGCGACGTCCGGGCCGCCGGTGCGCGGGTAGGCGTGCACGGTGACGGTCTGCCGGACCGTGCGGCCCTCGGCGCGGAACTCCAGCGGCACCTCGTAGACGCCCGGCACGCCGTCCTCGGGCAGCGACAGCCGCACCGGCACCACGACCCGCCCGCCGCGCGGCAGTTCTATGCCACCGGGGGCCGTCGCCCGGATCCCCGGCGGGGCCTTGGCCGTCAGGGTCACCCGGGCCGCCCCCGGGGAGGCGTCGGTCAGTTCGGCGGTGACCGTCGCCGGCGCGCCGCCGGCCTCGACGTCCGCCTCGGTACGGTCCAGGGTCATCCGGGCGGCCGGCCGGTCCGCGTACCAGGGCACGATCTCGTGGACGACCGGCGGCGGCGTTCCCGGCGCCGGGGTGACCCGCACCGCGTCCACCCGCAGCCCGTGCGCGGGGAGTTCGGTCCAGCCGCTGCCGAGCGCGCCCAGCCGGCGCCAGCCCTGACCGGGCAGGCGCGCCTCGACGGTGCCGCCGGTGCCGCCCTCGGGCCCGGTGAGCACGGTCAGCGCCTCCAGAGGGCGGGCCGCGCCGTACTCCAGGGTCAGCCCGTCCGCCGGTACGCGGTAGGCCGTGGTCGCGTCGCCGTCGGCGGCCGCGCCGGCCGCCGGGTCGCCCGCGGGGACGGCGGGCTCGTGCCCGTCCCGGGTGGTCACGGTGAACTCCCGTACGGTGACGGCGTTCTCCTGCGCGGCGGTGGCCCGCAGCCGCACATAGCGGGCCCGGGTGCCCTCCGGCAGGGTCGCGGTCACGGTGCGCTCGCCGGCGACCTCGGTGACGGGCCGCCAGCCGGCGGCGTCGCCCGCCGAGTACTCCAGCACCGCCCGGCCCAGGTAGTCGTCCTGCTCCGGTCCGGGCTGCGCGGACCCCATGGCGATCCGCACCTCGCGGATCTCGTGGGTGCCGCCCAGGTCGACCCCGAAGGTGTCGCCCTCCTGCGGCGGGGCGTCGCTGGCCCAGGCGGTGGAGTCCTTGCCGTCGGTCATGAGGGACGGTTCCGTGGCGCGCGCCGAGCCGAGGGTCGCGGTGGCGGTGCCGTCCTCGGCGCGCATCCCGGTCCAGGCGTCGGCCGTGGCCAGGGTCTTGGCCAGGAACGGGTCGAGCACCCCGTCGCCCACGGTCGCGGCGCTCCGCGCGATGTGCCGCCGGGCCGACTCCAGTGCCAGCCGGTCCTTCCACGCGCCGGTGCCGTCGCCCGCGCGCAGCGACACCAGTATGTCCACCGCGTGCTCCCCGGCGGCGCCGTAGCGCGCCAACTGATCCAGCCAGGGCTGCACTTCGCCGCCGAAGGAGCCGTCGGCGAGGGTGTCGAGCCGCTGCGGGGCGCCGCTCATCGTGGTGAAGGCCGCGCGCAGCCGGCCCGCCGCCTTCGCCAGCCGCTGGGCGCTGCCGTTCCCGTACGCGTCCAGGAACTCCTTGAGCAGCGGCCGCAGATAGGCCGACTCGTTGTCGTCCAGGGCGGAGGAGGCCTCGTTGCCCGCCAGCGCGCGCAGCGCGTCCCGGGTGGCCGGGTCGGTGCCCGCGAGGTCGTCGACGGCGGCCTTCCAGGACGAGGCGCGGTCGTAGGCGTGCGGGTTCCAGGCGTAGTCCGCGGCCGTGAACAGGGCGATCCGGGACGCCGCCGGCTGCCGCATGGCGGTCGCCAGCACTCCGGCCGTGACGGCCGCGACGGCCGGCTCGCGCCCGGTGTAGGGGCCGAGGAAGATGCGGTCGTCCGCCCAGTCGTTGACCGGGTAGTTGTCCATCGTCAGCAGCGGGTGGCGGAGGGCGTCCTGCGCGCCGGCGACCTGCGCGCCCGTGATCGTCCCCGGTACGACGCCGACGCCGGTCCAGGCCACCTGCACGGTGCCGTCCAGCGTCCGCGCGAGCTCGTCGCGGAAGTCGGTGGCACCGTCCTGGTAGTACTCCGTGGGCAGCAGCGAGAGCGGGATGCCGCCCTCGCCCCGGCGGCGTTCCAGATGGCGCGCGACGGCGTCCGCGACCTCCGCCTGGGCGCGGGCGGCGGCCCACGGGCCGTCCCCGTAGAGCGCGGCGTCCGCCCGGCAGTGCCACTCGCTGTAGCTGACGTCCTGGAACTGGAGCTGGAAGCCGCGCACGCCCAGCGCCCACATCGCGTCGATCTTGCGCAGCAGCGCCTTGCGGTCCTCCTGCGAGGAGAAGCACAGCGCCTGGCCGGGGGCCACGGCCCAGATCAGGGTGACGTGGTTGGCCTGGGCTCGCTCCGCCAGGGCGCGGAAGTCCGCCCGGCGCGCGGCCGGGTAGGGATCGCGCCACAACTCCTGGCGGTAGGGGTCGTCGCCGGGTGCGTAGAGATAGCGGTTCTGCTTGGTGCGGCCCAGGAAGTCGACCTGCGACAGGCGCTGTTCGGCCGTCCACGGTTCGCCGTAGAAGCTCTCGGCCATGCCGCGTGCCGCGGCCACCGGCCAGTCGCGCACGACGACGCCGGGCAGGCCCTGCGGCGTCATGAGCTGACGCAGCGTCTGCGCCGCGTGGAACAGCCCGTCCTCGCCCGTGCCGGCCAGCGCCACGGTGCCGTGACCGAGGACATGGCCGACGGCCAGCCGGTAGCCCCCCGGGGGCAGGTCGCCCACGGGCGCGGCGCCCAGCGCGCGGAGCGCCGTTTCCGCGCCCTCGCCGTCGGCGTACACCGTCAGGCCGCCGCGCGGGACGTCCGTGCTGTCGCGCAGGTCCCGTACCCCGGCGTCGCGCAGGATCCCGCGGAGCACGTCCAGCGCGTAGGGATCGGCGCCCGGCCCGGCGAGCAGGGTCACCGTGTCCGGCACGGTGGTGAGGCCGCCGCGTTCGCGCATCACCTGGGGCCTGGGGTGGACCGCGGGGAGGGCGGCGGTCCTGGCCGTGGCGGCCGGCGCGTCCGGCAGGGCGGTGGGAGGGGAGGGGGTGGCGGGCGGCGCGGCCACGGCGCCGGGCGACACGCCCAGCACGCCGCCGACCACGGCGGCGACGATCGCGGCCGTTCTCGCTGCGGCGGTTCTTCTGCCCCGGGTCATGTGCGCGACAGCCCATCACCCGCACGGAGGGCGTGTCAACGCGTTCGGGAACCCCTCCTTCCCCTCCCGTCGCGGTGGCGTACGGCGCGTACCGCCGGTAGCCGCCGCCCATAGGGGGAACCGTCCGCCGGTCGAGGGAAAACCCCTGGCCGCCCGGCCCCCCTCGCGTGCGAGGATGGCCGAAAAACCGACGAAGGAGACGGAAACGTGCCTGGCACGAACCTCACACGTGAGGAGGCGCGCCAGCGAGCGCGCCTGCTGACCGTGGACGCATACGACATCGAGCTCGACCTGAGCGGCGCCCAGGAGGGCGGCACCTTCCGGTCGGTGACCACGGTGCGCTTCGAGTCCGCCGAGGCGGGTGCCTCGACCTTCATCGACCTGGTCGCGCCGGCCGTCCGCGAGGTGGTCCTCAACGGCACCGCGCTCGACCCGGCCGAGGTCTTCGCGGACAGCCGCATCGCGCTGCCGTCGCTGGAGGCCGGTCCCAACGAGCTGCGGGTCGTCGCGGACGCGGCGTACACCAACACCGGCGAGGGCCTGCACCGCTTCGTCGACCCGGTCGACAAGCAGGCCTACCTCTACACCCAGTTCGAGGTGCCCGACGCCCGCCGCGTCTTCGCCAACTTCGAGCAGCCCGACCTCAAGGCGACCTTCGCCTTCACGGTGAAGGCCCCGGCGGGCTGGACGGTCATCTCCAACTCCGCGACCCCCGAGCCGGTCGACAACGTGTGGCGCTTCGAGCCGACCCCGCGGATCTCCACCTACATCACCGCGCTGATCGCCGGCCCCTACTACGCCGTGCACAGCACCTGGGAGGGCGAGGGCGGCCGCACCGTGCCGCTCGGCCTGTACTGCCGTCCGTCGCTGACCGAGTTCCTCGACGCGGACGCGATCTTCGCGGTCACCCGGCAGGGCTTCGACTGGTTCGAGGAGAAGTTCGACTTCCCGTACCCCTTCAGCAAGTACGACCAGCTCTTCGTGCCGGAGTTCAACGCCGGCGCCATGGAGAACGCGGGCGCGGTCACCATCCGCGACCAGTACGTCTTCCGTTCCAAGGTGACGGACGCGGCCTACGAGGTGCGCGCCGAGACCATCCTCCACGAGCTCGCCCACATGTGGTTCGGCGACCTGGTCACCATGGAGTGGTGGAACGACCTGTGGCTGAACGAGTCGTTCGCCACCTACACCTCCATCGCCTGCCAGGCCTACGCGCCCGGCAGCAAGTGGCCGCACTCCTGGACCACCTTCGCCAACTCCATGAAGACCTGGGCGTACCGGCAGGACCAGCTGCCGTCCACCCACCCGATCATGGCGGAGATCAACGACCTCCAGGACGTCCAGGTCAACTTCGACGGCATCACCTACGCCAAGGGCGCCTCCGTCCTGAAGCAGCTGGTGGCGTACGTCGGCACGGACGAGTTCTTCCGCGGCGTCCAGGCGTACTTCAAGCGCCACGCCTGGAAGAACACCCGCCTGACCGACCTGCTGAGCGCGCTGGAGGAGACCTCCGGCCGCGACCTGAAGACCTGGTCGAAGAAGTGGCTGGAGACGGCCGGCATCAACATCCTCCGCCCGGAGATCGAGACCGCGGCCGACGGCACCATCACCTCCTTCGCCGTGCGTCAGGAGGCCCCCGCGCTGCCGGCCGGCGCCAAGGGCGAGTCGATCCTGCGGCCGCACCGCATCGCGGTCGGCGCGTACGACCTGCGCGACGGCAAGCTGGTGCGCGTCCAGCGCGTCGAGCTGGACATCGACGGCGAGCGGACGGCGGTGCCCGAGCTGGTCGGCACCGGGCGCCCGGCGGTCGTCCTGCTCAACGACGACGACCTGTCCTACGCCAAGGTGCGGCTCGACGAGGTCTCGCTGGCCACCGTGCGCGACCACCTCGGCGACTTCACCGAGTCGCTGCCGCGCGCCCTGGTGTGGGCCTCCGCCTGGGACATGACCCGTGACGGCGAACTCGCCACCCGGGACTACCTGGAGCTGGTGCTCTCCGGCATGGGCAAGGAGTCCGACATCGGCGTCGTGCAGTCGCTGCACCGGCAGGTGACGACGGCACTGGAGCTGTACGCCGCCCCCGAGTGGCGTGAGACCGGGCTCGCCCGCTGGACGGAGGCCACGCTGGA
The DNA here is from genome assembly GCF_040644455.1 of Streptomyces sp. NPDC046977. Lineage (NCBI taxonomy): Bacteria > Bacillati > Actinomycetota > Actinomycetes > Kitasatosporales > Streptomycetaceae > Streptomyces > Streptomyces sp. NPDC046977. The sequence goes on along the minus strand of NZ_JBEYWO010000008.1, from coordinate 10,639 downwards.
GCACCTGCGCGCGGCCGCCCCGGGCAGCGACCACCAGCTCGCCTGGGCCCGCGCCTTCGCGGGCACCGCGCGCACCAAGGACCAGCTGGACCTGCTGGGCGCGCTGCTCGACGGCTCCGAGGTCGTCGAGGGCCTGGCGGTCGACACCGAGCTGCGCTGGAGCCTGCTCCAGCGGCTGGTCGCCACCGGCCGCGCCGACGAGGCCGCCATCGCCGCGGAGCTCCAGCGGGACGCCACCGCCGCCGGCGAGCGCCACGCGGCGACCGCCCGCGCCGCCCGGCCGACCGCCGAGGCCAAGGCCGAGGCATGGGCCGCGGTCGTCGAGGCCGAGACGCTGACCAACGCCGTTCAGGAAGCGGTCATCGGCGGCTTCTCCGTGCCGGACCAGCGCGAGCTGCTGGAGCCGTACACGCAGCGGTACTTCGCGGCGATCGCGGGCATCTTCGACTCGCGCTCGCACGAGATGGGCCAGCAGATCATCGTCGGCCTGTACCCGGCGATCCAGGTCTCGCAGGCCACGCTGGACGCCACCGACGCGTGGCTCGCGGCCGCCGATCCGGCGCCCGCGCTGCGCCGCATGGTCACCGAGTGCCGTGCCGGTGTGGAACGCGCCCTGAAGGCACAGGCCGCGGACGCCGCGGCGGCGTGACCGCACCGGGGCCCGGGGACGTCGCTCCCCGGGCCCCGACGCACACCCGCCCACACGGCGGGCACGCTGCGCCGTACGGGGGAGTCCCGCACGCCCGGGCCGGTACGCGGGAACGCCGGAACGGGCCGCGGCGGAACCGCGGCCCGGCCCGAGCGGTCGGGGGGAGGAGCCCGTCAGGCCTGCGGCTTGCGCGACTTGTCGGTCACGGTCACCAGGCCCGCGATGACGAGGAAGGCCACGACCGGGATGCCGAGGAACAGCCCCAGCGTCTCGATCACGCTCAGCCCCGGCCCCGGGTCGGAGCCGTCGTCCACGCTGTTGGCGAACGCGGGGGACGACACGAGCAGCATCAGCGCCGTGGTGGCCGAGACGGCACCGGCGCGCAGGGCGTTCTTGTTGAGCTTGTCCACGCTCTCAAAGTAGCGAACGCTCCCGTGGCCCGCGCGCCCGGGGTGGTCTTCGCGGGGGCTACGGGACATCCGTCGCCCCCATCGCCGTGCGCACCTCGTGGGCGAGGGCGTGCAGCCGCGGCGAGGCGGCCAGCTGCTCCAGGGTGAGGGGGCGGCCCTCCGCGTCGGCGATCGGCAGCCGCCAGTTGGGGTACTCGTCCCAGGTGCCGGGCAGATTCTGCGGGCGGCGGTCGCCGACGCCGTCGGGCAGCCACACCCCGACCATCCGCGCCGGCGTCGCGGCCAGGAAGCGGTGCACGGCCTTGACCACGGACTCCTCGTCCCGCGTGCCCTCCGGCAGCAGCCCGAGCCGGCCGAGCAGCGCCAGCCACTCCGCCACGTCCACCGCGTCGGCGGCCTGCTCCTCCTCCAACGACCGTGTCAGCAGCCCCAGCCGGTGCCGCAGCCCGACGTGCTCGCCGGTCAGCCGCGCGGCCGTGGTCGGCAGGTCGTGCGTGGTCACGGTGGCCAGCACGTCCGCCCGCCATTCGCGCGGCGGCAGCGGCCGGGCGTGCCCGTGCCCGCCCGCGGCGGCCGCCCCCTCCCAGTCCCGCTCGAACCAGAGCACCGACGTGCCGAGGATGCCCCGGTCCGCGAGCTCCTCCCGTACGCCGGGCTCCACCGTGCCGAGGTCCTCCCCTATGACGACCGCGCCCGCGCGGTGCGCCTCCAGGGCGAGGATGCCGAGCATGGCCCCGGCGTCGTAGCGCACGTACGCGCCCTCCGTCGGGGGCCTGCCCTCCGGGACCCACCACAGCCGGAACAGCCCCATCACATGGTCGATGCGAAGCCCGCCCGCGTGCCGCAGCACGCCGCGCAGCAGATCGCGGTACGGCGCGTACCCGGTGGCCGCGAGCGCGTCCGGGCGCCACGGCGGCAGCCCCCAGTCCTGGCCGCGGGCGTTGAAGGCGTCCGGCGGGGCGCCCACCGACATGCCGCGGGCGAGGGCGTCCTGCAGCGCCCAGGCGTCGGACCCGGAGGGGTGCACCCCCACCGCGAGGTCGTGCACGACACCCACGGCCATCCCGGCCTCGCGCGCGGCCCGCTGCGCCGCGCCCAGTTGACTGTCCGTCAGCCAGGCCAGCCAGCAGTGGAAGTCGACCTGGTCCAGCCGCTGCCCGCGCTGCCGGGCGACCTGCCCCGACCGCGGGTCCCGCAGCCCGGCCGGCCAGGAACGCCAGTCGGGACCGTGCAGTTCGGCCAGCATCGACCACGTCGCGTGGTCGTCCAGCGCCTGCCCCTGCTCGGCCAGGAAGTCCCCGTACGCGGCCCGGCGGCCCGGCGACAGCGGCACCTTGCGGACCAGCGCCAGCGCCTCGCGCTTGAGCTCCCACACCGCGTCCCGGTCGATGAGGGCGTCCTTGAGCAGCACCGAGTCGCGCAGCACCGCCGCCCGGCGCAGCAGGTCCGCCGCGCGCTCCCGGTCCCCGGCGTCGAGATGGGCGTACTCCGGGATCTCCTCCACCCGCAGGTACACCGGGTCCGGGAAGCGGCGCGAGGACGGCCGGTACGGCGACGGATCGGTCGGCCGCCCCGGCACCGCCACGTGCAGCGGATTGACCTGGAGGAAACCCGCGTGCAGCGCCCGCCCCGTCCACGCCGCGAGGTCCGCCAGGTCACCGAGGTCGCCCATGCCCCACGAACGCGACGACAGCACGGAGTACAGCTGCGCCATGAAGCCGAACACCCGCTCGGGCGGCCCCGGCAGCCGCTCCGGCGCCACGACCAGCTGTGCGGAGGCGGTCCGCCCGTCCGGCGTCCGCGCCCGCAGCGCGTGCCGGCCGACCGGCAGCGGCGCCCGGCCGTCCCACGCGCTCTCGACGCCGTCCTCGCTCTCCACCCGCAGGGCCGTGCCCTCCGGCAGCGTCAGCCCCGCCGGGCGGCCGGCCCGCAGCACCACGTTCCGCGGCAGCAGCCGCTGCCCCGCCCGCTGCTCGTGCTCCGCCAGCGCGTCCCGCACCGCCGCGGGCGTCGAGGCGTCCACCCCGAGCGCGGCCAGCACCTGGACGACGGTGTCGTCCGGCACCCGCACCTCCCGGTCGGCCGAGGGGCGGTACGTGGGGGCTACGCCGTGCAGCACGGCAAGTCTGTCCCGCTCGGCGGCATCGGTCATCGGGGTGCGCTCCCGGGGGTGGTCGAAACAGGGCGACAGCCTCAGCCATACCCAATGCGTGCGGGTTCGCTGCGCTGGCCGCCTGGGTTTTTTCCCCGCCCTCCCGCCCTCCCCCAACCTTCGGCCGGGGGTGCCCCCAGCCCGGCACGGTAAGTGCGGGCCCCGCTCTGTTCGTCGTTGGGGTCGGTGCCGCGCCGGGGTACTCCCCCAGCCTTCGGCCGGGGGGACCCCCACAGCGCTCGCGGGTCAGCCCTACCTATTGGCGCCGCAGTCGCCGCTCGTCGCTTCCGGGCGCACCCCGCCACACCCCCTCCCGGGCCGGTTGGGGCGACTTACGGCCGGTGGGGGTTCAGAGGGCACGTGCGGCAACCCCGGACCGCCTCTTCGCCCACCCACCGGGGATCAGGCGCGATACGAAGCGGAGGGGGCGGGGCTGTAGGGGTGGCGTTCTGGACTGTGGAGCATATTTGGGTGCACAACCCGGGGTGCTCAAGGCGGGTGCCTGAGGCACCTAAATGTGCTGTCCAGAATGGCAGCCCCGGAGGGCCCGCACCCGGCCCCCCAACAACTGGCGTCGGGGCGACCTGACTTCACAGGGCTCACGGGAGGGTGGGCGGGGGAGAAACGGGCCAGGGGGCCGCAGCCTCAAGCTGCCCCGCGAGGGCGAGAAGCGGCCCCTCCGCACCGTGAGGCGCGCCAAGCATCATGCCGATCGGCAGTCCCCCCGCACTCCACCCCAGCGGCAGCGACACCGACGGCAGCCCGGCGATGTTCCAGGGCGCGGTGAACGGGGTGAAGGCCAGTTGCGCGGCGAAGTCGGCCGCGGGGTCGGCGTCGTCGCGCAGGGCGCCGACGGGTGCGGGGAGCTGGGCGAGGGTCGGGGTGAGGACGGCGTCGTAGGGCTGGACCGCGCGGGCCAGTTTGCGGCCCGCGGCCTGCATCGTGCCGAGGGCGCGCGCGTAGTCGAGGCCGCCGACGTCCAGTGCCTGGGCGCGCAACCACGCGGTGAGCGGCAGCAGTTCGTGCTCGCGCCGCGGCGGGACGGGCGTGAGGGCCGCCATGACCGCCCAGACGGGGGTGAACGCGTCCCGGTCGCCGGGGGCCAGCGGCTGGGGCACGTCGACGACCTCGTGCCCGAGGCTTTCCAGCAGGGCCGAGGTCCGCTCGTACGCGGCGAGCACCTCCGGGTCGACGGTGGCTCCGGCGACGTCCGGGCGGGCCCAGCGGGCGATGCGCAGCCGGCGCGGTTCGTGGTCGCACCACCGCAGGAACGTCCGCTCGGGCCGCGGCAGCGGGAAGGGGTCGCCGGGGGCCGGCGCGGAGAGCACGTCCAGGAGCGCGGCGGCGTCGCGCACCGTGCGCGCGATCGGGCCGCCCACGGCGAGTCCGCTGATGTCGCCGCCGGGCGCGGGGCTCACGCGGCCGCGGCTCGGCTTGAGGCCGACCACACCGCAGCAGCTCGCGGGTATCCGGATGGAGCCGCCGCCGTCGCCGGCGTGCGCGGCCGCCGCGAGGCCCGCGGCGACGGCGGCCGCGGCGCCGCCGCTGCTGCCGCCCGCGCCGCGGGTGAGGTCGTACGGGGTGCGCGCGGGGGGTCCGACGCGGCCCTCGGTGTAGGCGGGCAGTCCGAACTCGGGTGTGTTGGTCTTGCCGGTCATCACGGTGCCCGCGTCCCGGAGCAGGGTCACCACGTGGGCGTCCTGTTCGGCGACGCGGTCGGCGAAGACGGGGGAGCCCGAGGTGAAGCGGATGCCTGCCACCGGGGTGAGGTCCTTCACCGGGACCGGGACCCCGAGCAGGGGTGGCAGGTCCCCGCCGGCGAGCAGCAGCCGCTCGGCGCGCCGCGCGTCCTGAAGGGCCCGTTCCGGGGTGACGGTCAGGTACGCCCCGAGCGCGGGGTCGATCCGCTCGATCCGCTCCAGGTGATGCGTCGTCAGCTCGACGGGTGAGATCTCCCGGCGGCGTACCGCGGCGGCCTGTTCCAGCATCGTCAGCTCGTGGGGTGCGCTCACCCTGCCCAGCCTAGGCCGGTACGGCCCGGGAAAAAGGCCGGGGCGGGTGCTCGTTCCAGCACCCGCCCCGGATCGTGCGCAAGGTCGCGGACTAGCCCGCGTTCACCTTGCCGATGATGACGCTGCCGGTGCCCGCGGCGGTGCCGTTGGCGTTGAGCAGCTGGACCTCGCCGAAGAACTGGCGTCCCGCCGGAGCGGGGGCGGCCACCAGCACGTTCGCGGTGACGTTCGCCGAGGCGCCGTTGGCCAGCGGCACGCTCGCCGCCTCGTCGACGACGACCGAGCCGAGCGACGCCGAGTAGAAGACGTCACGGTAGTCGTACGCGGTGGTGCCGGACGGGACGGCGAAGCCGTCCACCTCGATGGTGTAGGTGCCGGCCGCCGGGTTGGCGATGCTGACGGCCTCCTCGGAGTCGCCGTCCGCGGAGCGGCCGACCTCGACGCCGTTGCGGTAGACGTAGAGGTCCAGGTCGGCGCCGGTGTCCGAGGTGCTGCCGATCGCCACGTCGAGACGGGTGGCGCCCGCGGGCACGACGACCTGCGTGTCGATGACCTGGCCCTCGCTGATGGACGGACGGGTCGCCTCGGCCGAGCCGAGCGCGCCGCCCTTCAGCTTGCCCTGCACGGCGGCGAAGCCGTTGGTGACCTTCCACGAGACCGGGGCCGGGGTGCCGACGGTGGCCTCGGCGACGGTCTGGACCTCGGGGTCGAAGGAGACGCCGAGCGCGGTCGCGGTCAGGGTGTACGGGTTGTCCAGCAGCGGCGAGGTGCGCCGTGCCTCGACCTCGAACTCCCAGACGCCCGGCAGCGGCTTCGCGTAGGAACGCAGGTCCGGGCGGCAGGTGTTGGCCGGGTTGTTGTAGTTCGGGTAGCAGGACGGCGTGGAGGTGTCGTCCACCGGGACGCCCCACGGGTTGATGGCGATGAAGCGGGTCTGGCTGCCCGCCGCGAGACCGCTCATCCTGACCTCGAGCGACTTGGCGCCCTCGGGCACGGTCACGAAGTACGACGTGGTGCTGTTGCGCTGGACCGTGTCGGACGCGGTGAACGCGTAGCCCGGCTTGGCCTGCGGCGTGGCGACCACGACCGTGTTGAGGATCTGCTGGTCGACACCGCGCGTCGACGGGTCGTCGACCTCGAGGATCGCGCTGTGCGCGCCGGCGGTGTGCGGCTTGGCGGTGATCTGCACGGTGACCGGCTTGTTCAGCGGCAGGTCGACGGTGTCGTCACCGGGGAACCGCCAGGTGCTGTCGTCGTTCAGCCAGTGCAGGTCGTGGCGGATCACGCGGTCCGGGCCGGAGGTGCGGGTGAGCGTGACGTCGTACGTCTTGCTCTGGTTCGCCTTCAGGCCGGTCTCGCGGTCGTAGACGCCGGTGCCGTAGCCCGGGGTCGCCAGGAACTGCGACAGGGCGGTGGAGACCGGGGCCTTGACCGTGTAGGTGTTGGCGTCGGCACCGGTCTTGATCAGGTGCCAGGCGCGGTCCACGTCCAGCAGGCCGGCGCCCTGGGCGAAGGCCTGGACGTCCTTGATCTTCTTCGCGGTGCTGATCAGCGCGGTGCGCAGCTTCAGCGGAGTCAGGTCGATGCCGGCGTCCTTGGCCGCGGACAGCAGCAGCGCGGAGGCGCCGGCGGCCTGCGGGGAGGCCATCGAGGTGCCCTGGAGCATGCCGTAGCCGGGCGGCAGGCTGTAGCCGGCCTCGGCGACGGGGGCGCCGGGCTCCCAGGTCGGGATGGCGTTGATGGAGGCACCGGGGGCCGAGATGACCGGCGCGATGCCGCCGTCCTCACGCGGGCCGCGCGAGGAGAACGGCATCATGTCGTAGTCCTTGGTGACCTGCGAGCCGTAGTTGGCCGCCCAGGTCTCCTTGGAGATCGTCGCGCCGACGCTGATGACCTTGTCGGCCAGGCCGGGGTCGCCGATGGTGTTGAGGCCGGGGCCGCTGTTGCCGGCCGAGATGACCAGCTGGACGCCGTAGTCGTCGATCAGGCGGGTGTACAGCTGCGCGCGCACGTTGTTGCCGTCGTTCAGCGCGGGCAGGCCGCCGATGGACATGTTGACGATGTCCACACCGCGGTTGACCACCAGGTCGATCATGCCCTCGGTCAGCGCGATGTTGGTGCAGCCGCCGTCCCAGGAGCAGGCGCGCGAGGAGACGAGCTTCGCGCCCGGCGCCGCGCCGATCATCTTGCCGCCGAACAGGCCGTTGGCGGAGGTGATGCCGGCGACGTGCGTGCCGTGCTCGGACTGGATGACGCCGATGTTGACGAAGTCGGCCTTCTTGCCGATCCAGTCGCCGCCGTACGGGTCCGTCGGGACGTCCTTGCGGATCTCCACCACGAACGGGATCCGCTCGGAGATGGCCGTGGCGGGGTTGTCGGTGCCGAAGTACCCGACCTGGAAGCCGTCCTTGTACGGCTTCATCGGGGTGTCGTCACCGAAGTTGCCGTTGTCGTTGAGGTCCACCCGGACGGTGCCGGCCGCCGGGTCGTAGAGCACGCCCCACAGGTCGGTGGTGTCGCCGTCCCGGTTGAGGTCGCCGGCCATGTCGCCGCCGACGGTGGCCGACTCGCGGAAGACCGTGACCTGCTGCGAGGGGTTGAGGGCGGTCCAGGTCCTGGTGCCCACGGTGACGGCCGGGCCGTTGGTCATCCGGCGCCAGGTGGCATCGTTGTCCAGGATCGGGTCGGTCGCCGTGACCCAGTCGACGATCTTGCGCTCGCCGGTGGTGGTCTTCTGCAGCGCCGGGTGGCCGAGGTCGACGCCCGAGTCGAGGATGCCGATGGTGACGCCGCGGCCGTCGGCCTCGGGGTTCTTGCGGACGAAGTCGGCCGCGCCGGTCTCCCATGCGGGCTGGTACGGGTTGACCGCCGGGGTGTTGGCGTCCGGACCCGGGTAGGTGACGGCCGCGGACTTCTTCGCGGAGGCCGTGGCGGCGTCGCCCGACGGGGTCGGGTCGTCGAGCTTGATCTCCTGCTTCAGGTCGACGGCCTGTACCGAGGAGAGCTCCTGGGCCGCCGCGATGGCGGCGTCGGCCTTGCCCGTCGGGACGGTGGCGCGGACGTAGCCGAGCTTGTCGTACGTCCGGTCCACCGAGGCGCCCTTGAGGGCGTCGATCTCGTCCGAGATCTGCTCGGTGGAGCCCGTCTTGGTGGCGATCATCATCGTGACGTTCTTGTCGCCTGCGGCCTTGGCCTTGGCGAGCAGTTCCGCGTCGGCGGATCCGAGCTTGTCGCCGGCGGTCTTGACCGCCGCGTCCGCGGGGTCGTGCGCCGGGTCGGCGAAAGCGGTGGAGGCAGATATTCCGGTCGCGGTCAACGCGGCGACGAGGCCCGCGGCGAGCGCGATGCGGACGCGTCTCTTCCCGCGTATGTGTTCAAGAGACATGGGCATCCTTGTTCAAGATTTGGGCGCCAGTTGACGGACACAGTGGTCCATGTGCCGGGTTGTTGGGGAGTGCCGGAGATGGCGCAGGTCTGCCATGACGCGAATGCGTCAACGTGGCGACGACTGCGAATGCCGCACAAGGTCCCAACCCGCCCAAGTCGCCGTCCGCGCGCCCGCGGTACGGCCCTGGTTCCGCCCCGTCATGCGGGGGAACGGGTGAACATCCGGTGAGCAGTTCACTGCGGAAGGACCGGCCCCGGATGACCGGTGCGCGGACTGCCGGCCGATGTCAGGGGACCGGCGTCGGCCGTTCCGCTTGTGTTGCACCACCGGTCACACCGGTCGCATCGGTCACTGCGCCCGCCCCGCTCCCGGCGCCCACCGGAGGAGCCGGCCATGTCCCGCTCCCTGCCGGTCGTCGCGACGTATTTCGCCCCCGTACCCCCCGTATCCCCCGTGCCGAACGTGCCCTGACGGGCCGGCAGGATGCCCGTCGCCGTGCGTTCCCCCGCCTCGTCCCGGCCGCCGGCTTGTACCCACCCCCGTGGCCCCCGCCGGCGGACCGCCTTCCGTGGCCGGAACGGACGCCCACCGCCCCGCATCGGTGAGACCGTCGCTCTCCACGGCCGTTCCCGGGAGGTCCCCACCGCCTCCCGTCCCCACTCCCCGCCGAGTCCGGTCCCCGGCCGGCCTCAGCGGGGGAGCACCACCACGTACGAGGCCGGGTTGCGGTCCACCGAGGCCATCAGCGCGGTACGGACGACGGCCGCCTGCTGCTCCAGCGCCTCGCGCAGCTTCTTCGGCGTGATGTGCACCACCGTGATGCCGAGCCGCTCCAAGTGCTCGCGCTTGCGGGCGTACTCCGACCACAGGGCGTCCTCGTCCTGGCGCGGGGCGCGCGCGTCGATCTCGACGGCGACCGCGTGCTCCGGCCAGTACGCGTCCACGCCTCCCAGGTGCGGGCCGCCGGGCAGCCGCAGGTCCACGTTCCACACCGGGTCCGGCAGGCCGAAGCAGCGCACCATGTCGTACAGCCGGCTCTCGGCGATCGCCCTGCCCTCGGCCAGCAGCGCGTCCACGGCCTCGACGACGTGCGGCCGCGACAGCAGCCGCGCCCGGCTCAGTTCCCGGACGACGGAGGTGGCCTCGCAGTGCCCGCCGCGCACCGCCTCGGTCAGCACCAGACGCACCGTCTCCGCGTCCTCGAGCTCGGCCACCGCGTCGGCCAGCGCCCGCTGCACCGGGGCGCACGGGATACCGCCCACCAGGTGCGGGCGCGGCGGGGTCTGCGTCCGCACGAAACCCACGTCCCCCGCGGCGCGCACCTTGCGCTGACGGGCCACCAGCAGGTCGATCCGCTCCAGTCCGAGCAGCGGCGGCACCGAGGAGAAGCGGTGCAGGGCGAGGGCCGCCAGGCCGGTCACCATGGCGTCGCCGTCCGCGTACAGGAGCGCCGCCTGCAGCCGTTCCTCGCTGGTGGGCGGTCCCGGGTGCAGTACGTAGACCTTGGGCAGCACCTCCTGCCACGGGCCGTCCGGGCCGCAGCGCTCCGAGAGCGTGCCGGGGGTGATGCCGTGCTCGCGCAGCTGACGTGCGGTCAGTACCGCGGGCCGCTTGCGGGAGGGGTGGTCGAGGGGGCGGGGGCTGAGGGGGGTGTTGTGGTTCATGTCGGGTCAATTCCCGCTGCCCGGGGGCGGGCTAACCGCTGTTACCGTTCCGTCGACAAATGCGGACATCCCCGCACTAAAGTTCAGACGTTCGGTTGCCGAAGGGCGGATTTCACCTATCCGGGTGCAACGGCGGCGGCCGCCTGCGGATTCGTCACCGCGCCACCCGGGGCGCCGGGGGGTGCCTGGACGGGGGACGGTACGCCGTTGGGGTGACCGGACGTGTGTTCCCGGGGGAGCGGGGGCGCGCGGGTACGCGTGCGGGGGTGTCCCCGACGTCCCGGGCCTGCGCGACAGCGCGTACACCCGGACCAGCACCGACCTGATCCGCGGCACGGACCTCCCCTCCCGCCTGGTCGTGCTC